>NZ_CP022390.1:2984571-3352231 GCF_003076515.1 Alcaligenes aquatilis
ACAAAGAAATGGTTCTGCCAGGCGACAACATTTCGATGAAAGTGTCCCTGATCGCTCCTATCGCCATGGAAGAAGGTCTGCGCTTCGCTATTCGCGAAGGCGGCCGTACCGTTGGCGCTGGCGTGGTTGCAAAAATCATCAAGTAATAAGCCTTGATCGCGGTGTGAAGGTGCAAACCTTCCCGCCGCGTCTTTGCTACCCCCAAAAGGGGTGCTTTTTAGTCAGAGTTTCTTCGAGCAATTGATAAGCTCAGTCAAAAAGCCCCCACTTATATCGTTCTTTAGGATTACCCATGAAAAACCAGAAAATCCGCATCCGTCTGAAGGCTTACGATTACAAGTTGATCGATCAGTCTGCTGCTGAGATCGTAGAAACCGCCAAGCGCACCGGCGCTGTTGTTCGTGGTCCAGTACCACTGCCAACACGTATCCGTCGCTACGACATTCTGCGTTCGCCGCACGTCAACAAGACATCGCGCGATCAGTTTGAAATGCGTACCCACCAGCGCTTGATGGACATTGTCGATCCTACCGACAAGACCGTCGACGCTCTGATGCGTCTGGATTTGCCAGCCGGTGTTGACGTCGAAATCGCTCTGCAGTAATTCTGCCTAGCTGTTCGAGATACATCGAAAGAAACGCCATGCAACTGCATGGCGTTTTTTTTCGTCTGTAGATTTGTTTCTGATGTAGAAGCGGATGCCGCGATTGCTCGATTCCCCTAAAAAGGACGATAGCCTTGCTCTTTGCCTCTTCGTGGCGCATTCATCACAGCATTGCTATTGGATAAAGGGGGGTTTGGTATATTTTTTACGACCGGACACACTTTGACCCGGAAACAAATGCGACGATGTGCAGGCTTTAAGGAGGACAAGAATGATAAATCGGAGACGAAAGCCGTTCCTGGCCTGGTGGTATTTCCTGGCACTCTGGCTATGTCTGTGGGCAAGCAGTGCATCAGCGCAAGTGTGTGCGGACGACAAACCCATACGGCTGGCTGATCTGAGCTGGGAAAGCGCAGCGTTTAGCACTGAGCTGTATCAGCAGATTCTGGAGAAGGCCTACGGCTGCAAGACGGAACGGGTGCCGGGTTCTTCGGCGGCTCTGGAAAGTGCCTTAGCTCAGAATGATATTCAGGTGATTGGCGAGATCTGGTCAGGACGCACAGAGATCATTGAAAAAGCCATTGAAGCCGGTCAGGTTCAGGTGCTGGGCAATACCTTAAAAGGCGGGGCTGAGCAGGGCTGGTATGTGCCAGACTATGTAGTCGATGGCGACTCTGCCAAGGGAATCAAGCCAGTGGCTCCTGATCTGCAGAAAGTTGAGGATTTGGGACGCTACGCCGCCGTCTTTAGTGATCCGGAGCAACCTGACAAGGGCCGCTTCTATAACTGTCCGTCCGGCTGGGTGTGTGAAACGTTCAATAGCCGCCTATTTGATCTTTATGGCCTGGGCGAACACTATCAGAATTTCCGACCCGGTACGGGTGCGGCGCTGGATGCGGCAATCAGTGCCGCCTATGACAGACGTGAGCCAATCCTGTTCTATTACTGGCAGCCTGCGGGCCTGATGGCGAAATACTCCTTCAAGAAGTTAGCCAGTGCGCCTTTCAATGAAACCTGCTGGAAGGCGGCTGTCTCAGGCAAGGGCGAGATTTGTCCTACGGATTTCATCTTGGCCAATATAGGGGTTGCGGTTTCCACCCCTTTCGTGGAGTCTCACCCCGAGCTGGTGGCCTTGTTTGAAAAGATCCAGTTGGAGCCAGAGCAGATGAACCAGATCATTTTGGGCATGACGGAAGGTGGGCAGAACGCCAGCACGCAGGTACAAAAATTCCTGAAAGAGAATGCAGAGCAATGGCGTCAGTGGATGCCAATGGCCCAGGCAGATCGCTTGCAGGCAGCTTTGGAACCTCAGTCAATACAGCCGGTAGCCGCAGCGCAGTCCCGCTTCTTCCCGGAGTGGTCAGCTGCAGATTGGGTGAATCGTCAGTTGTTGGTTGCCGTGCAAGATTGGGGGACAGGCTTTCGCCAGATCAGTTCGTGGATTCTGACATATGCCATCTTGCCGGTAGAACGCGCTTTGCAACAGGTGCCTGCCTGGGCGATTCTGGCTTTGACCGGCTTGTTGGCCTGGTGGGGACAGCGTCGCTTTCTGCCCGTTTTGCTGTATGTGGGGGGCTTGTACTTGATAGGCGCCATGGGCCTGTGGGACAAGCTGATGCAAACTTTCACCCTGGTTTTGGTGGCAACTGTTTTCTCTGTCCTGATCGGTGTCCCGGTGGGTATTCTGAGTGCCCGCAGCCGTCTGCTTAGAAAAGTGCTGACGCCTGTGCTGGATGTCATGCAGACCATGCCCAGCTTCGTGTATCTGATTCCGGTGCTGATGTTGTTTGGCCTAGGTAAAGTACCTGCGGTTCTTGCCACTGTTGTGTATGCCGTTCCTCCCTTGATTCGCCTGACCAGTTTGGGCTTGCAACAGGTGGACAAGCATGTGATGGAGGCGGCACAAGCCTATGGGGTTACGCGTTGGCAAATGCTGATTAAAGTGACCCTGCCTCTGGCACGTCCCAGCATTATGGCGGGCATTAATCAAACTACGATGATGGCACTGTCCATGGTGGTGGTCGCTTCCATGATTGGCGCCCAAGGTTTGGGTGAAGACGTACTGGCCGGCATTCAGACCCTGGATATAGGGCGTGGCTTGCAGGCGGGAGTAGCGATCGTGATCCTGGCTATTGTTATTGACCGAATCTCTCAATCCTTTGGTCGCTCCCAGCGTCATCGTCGCAAGGTCAGGAGGCAAGCATGAATACCATACCTACCCCCTCGGGCGAGCAGACCTGCAAGATAGAGTTGCGAGATGTCTATAAAGTCTTTGGCAGCCGGGCGACGGAAGCGGTGGCGTTGTTAAAGCAGGGGGCCGACAAACAGGCCGTACAAAAGCAGACGGATTGCATTGTGGGGCTGGCAGGTGTGGATGCCTGTTTTCCTGCGCAGCAGATTTCCTGCGTGATGGGCTTATCCGGTTCAGGTAAATCCACCCTGGTGCGTCACATTAACCGCCTGATCGATCCAAGCGCCGGGCAGGTGTTGGTAGACGGGCAGGACATATTGCAGCTGGACTTGGCCCGCTTGCGGCAATTTCGCCGCTATGGAATCAGCATGGTCTTTCAGGCCTTTGGTTTGCTGCCCCATTTAACAGTGGTGGAGAACGTTGCTTTCGGCCTTGAGGTACGGGGCGACAAACGCTCGCAAGCCAGGGAGCAGGCTCGGCAATGGTTGGAGCGTGTGGGTTTGCACGACTATGCCGATAACTACCCCGATGAATTGTCAGGGGGGATGCAGCAACGGGTCGGTCTGGCACGTGCCTTGGCTGTGGATGCCGACATCCTGCTGATGGACGAGGCCTTCTCGGCGCTGGACCCCTTGATTCGCTACGAGATGCAGGACGAGCTGTTACGCCTGCAAAGCAGCCTGAACAAAACCATCATCTTTATTACGCATGATATTGATGAGGCATTGCGCTTGGGTCAGCATATTGTGGTGTTGCGCGAGGGCAGGGTGGAACAAAGCGGTACTCCGGCTCAAATTCGTGATGAACCAGTGAACGAATACGTCGCCCGTTTTGTGAATAAGGCACATCAATAGAAAATTGATCATGAATCAATTTTTCTGATCGTGACTGCATAGCCACGACGGCCAAATCCGAAAAAACTGTTGTCAATCAAGCAGTTTAGGGCAGATTTTTGCAGTAAATCTTGCTTGGCTTTACAGCCGCGTGCTATATTTACTAGCTTAGCCAAAAAGTTTTGGCTATGGTCGTCGCGCAAATCATTGCGTGTACTCTCAGTTAGCCCTGACCAATCGTAGTCAGGAATGGAGAAAACGATGTCGAACTCGACACCTACGCCTGCCGCGTGGCGGCTGGGCCTTGTTGGGCGTAAAGTTGGCATGACCCGTGTGTTTACAGAGGAAGGCGAGTCCATCCCTGTGACCGTGCTGGACGTGTCCAACAACCGCATCACCCAGGTCAAGACGCCCGCAGTTGACGGTTACGCCGCTGTACAGGTTGCCTTTGGCACCCGTCGTGCAACACGCGTTACCAAGCCCCAGGCAGGGCACTATGCAAAAGCTGGCGTTGAAGCTGGCAGCATCCTGAAAGAATTCCGCCTCGACCCCGCTGCTATCGCCGAGCTTTCCGCCGGTTCCGTAGTTGCTGTGGAAAGCATTTTCGAAGCGGGTCAGAAGGTTGACGTTACGGGCACTACGATTGGTAAAGGCTTTGCCGGTACCATCAAACGCCACAATTTTGGCGGCCAGCGTAACAGCCACGGTAACTCGCGCTCGCACCGCGTACCCGGTTCCATTGGTCAAGCCCAGGATCCAGGCCGTGTGTTCAAAGGTAAAAAAATGTCGGGCCATATGGGTGATGTTACCCGTACGGTTCAGAATCTTGACGTGATCCGCGTCGACGCCGAGCGTGGCTTGTTGTTGGTCCGGGGCGCTGTCCCAGGTCACAAGAATGCCAATATCGTTGTGCGCCCTGCTGTGAAAGGAGCCTAATCCATGGAACTGAAGCTCCTGAACGAACAAGGCCAAGCTGCATCCACATTGCAGGCCAACGAAACCGTTTTCGGTCGTGAATTCAACGAAGCTCTGGTTCACCAGATCGTTGTTGCATACCAGTCCAATGCTCGCAGCGGTAACAGCAAGCAATTGACTCGTGCCGAAGTCAACCACAGCACCAAAAAGCCATGGCGCCAAAAAGGCACTGGCCGTGCTCGTGCTGGTATGACATCCTCGCCCGTGTGGCGTGGAGGCGGTCGTGCATTCCCCAACACCGGTGAAGAAAACTACACGCACAAGGTCAACAAGAAGATGTACCGCGCCGGTATCAGCGCGATTCTGTCTCAGTTGGTCCGTGACGAGCGTCTGTTGGTTGTTGATTCCTTCACTCTGGAAGCACCCAAGACTCGTCTGGCAGCCAACAAGCTGAAAGACCTGGGCCTGGAATCCGTGCTGATCATCACCGACGCGCTGGACGAGAACGTGTACTTGGCTACGCGTAACCTGCCTCACGTTGCTGTGGTTGAGCCACGCTACGCTGACCCGCTGTCCCTGATCCACTACAAAAAAGTGTTGGTCACCAAAGCGGCTGTCGCTCAGTTTGAGGAGATGTTGGGATGAACGCCGAACGTCTATTGCAAGTCATTCTGGCTCCTGTCGTGACTGAAAAAGCCACGTACGTTGCCGAAAAAAATCAGCAAATCGCTTTCCGCGTCGCTCCTGATGCTACCAAGCCTGAAATCAAAGCTGCTATTGAACTGCTGTTCAAGGTAGAAGTTGAGTCGGTGCAGGTGCTCAATCAGAAGGGCAAAGAAAAGCGCTTTGGCCGTTTCATGGGTCGCCGCCGCAGTGTGCGCAAGGCATATGTCTCGCTCAAGCCCGGTCAGGAACTCGACTTTTCTGAGGTGAACTAATATGGCATTGGTAAAAGTAAAACCAACGTCGCCAGGTCGCCGTGGCATGATCAAAGTAGTTCACCCTGAACTGCACAAAGGCGCTCCTTACGCGGCTTTGCTGGAAAAGAAATCCAGCAGTGCTGGCCGTAACAACAACGGCCACATCACGGTTCGTCACCGTGGCGGCGGTCACAAGCAGCACTACCGTATTGTCGACTTCCGTCGCAACAAAGACGGTATTCCTGCGAAAGTAGAACGTCTGGAATACGACCCTAACCGCAGCGCTCACATCGCATTGGTGTGCTACGCAGACGGCGAGCGTCGTTACATCATCGCCCCTCGTGGTCTGGCAGTGGGTGCAACGGTTGTCTCTGGCGCGGAAGCTCCTATCCGTTCCGGCAACACTTTGCCTATCCGCAACATTCCTGTGGGTCAAACCATTCACTGCATCGAGATGCTGCCTGGTAAGGGTGCTCAAATCGCTCGTTCCGCTGGTGGTTCCGCTGTGTTGCTGGCTCGTGAAGGCACGTACGCTCAAGTACGTCTGCGTTCCGGTGAAGTTCGCCGCATCCACATCGACTGCCGCGCCACGATTGGCGAAGTCAGCAACCACGATCACAGCCTGCGTCAAATCGGTAAAGCCGGTGCTGTTCGCTGGCGTGGTATTCGTCCTACCGTTCGCGGTGTGGCGATGAACCCAGTCGATCACCCGCACGGTGGTGGTGAAGGTCGTACGGGTGAAGGCCGTGAGCCAGTCAGCCCATGGGGTACGCCTGCCAAGGGCTACCGCACCCGTCGTAACAAGCGCACAGACAACATGATTGTTTCGCGCCGTAAGCGCAAGTAAGGGGCGAACACTATGTCACGTTCGATTAAAAAAGGCCCATTCGTTGATGCTCACCTGATCAAAAAGGTTGACGCAGCCGTTGTGGGTAACGACAAGCGACCAATCAAAACCTGGTCGCGCCGCTCTACCATCCTGCCCGAGTTCATTGGGCTGACGATTGCCGTTCACAATGGCCGTCAACACATTCCCGTTTACATCAACGAGAACATGGTTGGCCACAAGCTCGGCGAGTTCGCTTTGACCCGTACGTTCAAGGGTCACGCTGCGGACAAAAAGGCCCGGAGATAAGTGATGGAAACTACAGCAATTATTCGTGGAGTCCATATTTCGGCGCAAAAAGCACGTCTGGTTGCGGACATGGTCCGCGGCAAGTCCGTCGCTCACGCTCTGAATACGCTGACTTTCACTCCTAAGAAAGCCGCTGGCATCATCAAGAAAGCTCTGGAATCGGCTATTGCCAACGCTGAGCACAATGACGGCGCCGATATCGACGAACTGAAAGTCACCTCCATTTACGTGGACAAGGCTCAGTCGTTGAAGCGTTTTTCTGCACGAGCCAAAGGCCGCGGTAACCGTATTGAGAAGCAGACTTGCCACATTGTGGTCAAAGTCGGCGCTTAAGGAGTCACAATGGGACAGAAAATCCACCCAATTGGGTTCCGCCTGGCTGTTAACCGTAACTGGAGCTCGCGTTGGTACGCTGACGGTGCTGAGTTCGGTACGATGTTGGCTGATGACATCCGTGTGCGCGAATACCTGAAACGCAAGCTGAAAAGCGCGTCCGTTGGCCGTGTGGTCATCGAGCGTCCTGCCAAAAATGCTCGCATCACTATTTACTCGGCTCGTCCTGGTGTAGTGATCGGCAAGCGCGGCGAGGACATCGAAAGCCTGAAGGCTGACCTGCAGCGACTGTTGGGCGTGCCCGTGCACGTTAACATCGAAGAAATTCGCAAACCTGAAACCGACGCTCAACTGATCGCCGACTCCATTGCTCAGCAATTGGAAAAGCGCATTATGTTCCGTCGTGCGATGAAGCGTTCCATGCAAAACGCCATGCGTCTGGGTGCCCAAGGCATCAAGATCATGAGCTCGGGTCGCTTGAACGGCATCGAAATCGCTCGTACCGAATGGTACCGCGAAGGCCGTGTGCCTCTGCACACCCTGCGCGCTAACATCGATTACGGCACTTCCGAAGCGCACACGACGTACGGGATCATCGGTATCAAGGTCTGGGTCTACAAGGGCGACATGCTGCCTAACGGCGAAATGCCTGTTGACACCGTAGCCCCTGAAGAGCGCCGCCCACGTCGTCCACGTGGTGACCGCCCTGAAAACCGCCGTCCAGGTGGTCGTGGCCGCGGTCCTCGTAAAGACGCTGCTCCTGCTGCGTCCGAAGGAGAATAAAACATGCTGCAACCTTCTCGCAGAAAGTACCGCAAAGAGCACAAAGGCCGTAATACCGGTCTGGCAACTCGCGGTGCGCAAGTTTCGTTTGGCGAATTTGGTCTGAAAGCCACTGACCGTGGCCGTCTGACTGCTCGCCAGATCGAAGCAGCACGTCGTGCAATTAACCGTCACATCAAACGTGGTGGCCGCATCTGGATCCGTATCTTCCCCGATAAGCCAATTTCGCAGAAACCTGCCGAAGTTCGTATGGGTAACGGTAAGGGTAATCCAGAGTTCTGGGTCGCTGAGATTCAACCAGGCAAGGTCCTGTACGAAATGGAAGGTGTTAGCGAAGAGCTGGCACGCGAGGCATTCCGTCTGGCCGCTGCCAAGCTGCCTATCTCGACGACGTTCGTAACGCGTCAGATCGGTGCTTAAGGAGACGTCATGAAAGCCAGCGAACTCCGTACTAAAGATGCCGCCGAGCTCCAGAAAGAGCTCGAGAGCCTGTTGAAAGCACAATTTAACCTGCGCATGCAGCGTGCTACTCAACAGCTTTCCAACACCAGCCAATTGGGCAAAGTACGTCGCGACATCGCTCGCGTCCGTACTGTCATGGCTGAGACCGCAGGAAAGTAAGATGAGCGAAACTCAAACTACCGAAAAACGTCAACGTACCCTGATTGGTCAAGTTGTCAGCAACAAGATGGACAAAACTGTCGTCGTTCTGGTTGAACGCCGCGTTAAACATCCTTTGTATGGCAAGATCATCGTGCGCTCCAATAAGTACAAAGCGCATGACGAGACCAACCAGTGCAACGAAGGCGATACCGTTGAGATTACCGAAGGTCGTCCTATCAGCCGCAGCAAGTCCTGGACTGTTGTGCGTTTGATCGAAGCAGCCCGCGTGATCTAAACGCTTGCTCAGATGCCAGGCTCCGGTCTGGCTCTGGTAAGTCAAAAAACCCCGATCTGTTTACAGATTGGGGTTTTTTTATGCCCGGCTGTTTGCCGACGGGTGCTGGAAGATCAGGATGACCGTATGGTGTGCGTGGTGCTGGCATGAAGGCTGGAACTAGCGTGTGTTTTTGAGTGCCCGTGGGATTCACTCCTGCCTGGGCAGCAGGGCATCTTGCGCAGGACATTGACTCGACCCTCTGGTTCGAGCCATTTACCCGCGTAGATGATTGGGCTGAAAACAGAGGCTAGTTGCCGCCGTAAGTCGTACTCGAGACTTAGCCACGTGGTTCCTGTTTGCGCCATTGTGCCGGGCTGATACCGACACTGCGCCTGAACGCAGCGCTAAAGGCTGCTGCAGAGCTGTAGCCGATACGTTCGGCAATCTGCTCCATGGTCAGCCCTTGCTCCAACTGGCGTTTGGCCAACTGCATGCGTAGCTGCAACAGGACCTGGGCCGGTGCCATCCCGCAGAGCAGGGTAAAGCGCCGGTGAAAGGCCGCACGTGACATATTCAGGTAGGCGGCCATATCGTCCACCGACCAGGCTTTGGCAGGCTCACGCAATAGTTGCTCGATCAAGCCACCAAACGCAGGATCGCTAGCCAGATGAATCAAGCCGGCAGGCAGGGCTCCGTCGGCGGGTGCCTGCCCGATTTGCTGACGCAAGGTATAGAACAACAACAGCTCCACCAGCTTCTCCAGCAGGCTGGAATTAGCTTGTGGCTGACGTCGCATCTCGGCCTGAATCAAGTCCAGCAAGGGACGCCCCGAATCCGCATCCGCCTGCGAACCATCAATCAGCAAGACATCCGGCACCGTTGCCAGTAGCAACTCGCTCAAACCACGGCCTAGATCCAGGAAGCCACAGAGCAAGCCCGTGCTCTGTGGCACTTGTGGCTCCAGATTCTGCATGGCTTGCCGCTGTATGGCCACATTCCAGTTCGGCGGCGTGGGTGAAGAGCTTAGGCGATGGGGCACATCACGCAAGAAGAACACCGCATCACCCGCCTGCAAGGCCAAGGCTTCCTGATGCTGAATATGTAGCCAGCACGGTCCATGCAAGACCACATGAAAGCCTGCCCGTTGATGCCCGTGCAGGCTGCTTTCCCATTGATTGCAGTATTGCCCCAAGTGAAACAGGCTGGCGGAGATCTCCAGCCCGGACAAGAGCAGATCCTCCACAGGGTGTCCGGTGTCTTTGGAATCAACGGCGCAATGGCTGTCAGGAAAGGCAGAGTGGCTCATGCAGAAAATATGCTTATTTCTTTTCGTGGATATTTTTAATATGAATACCGCTATGTTCGCACATGGAGATAAGGCGTCAGGCAATCGACAATGAAACCTTCTCGGATTAACTAAGGAATTGTCGCCATCATGACCCGCTTAACCTTGCATACTGTGGACTCCGCACCAGAGGTGGTCAAACCAGCCCTTGAAAAAGCGGTACGTGGTAGCGGCTTTTTGTCCAATTTGCTGGCTATTTTGGCCAATGCGCCCGTTGCCTTGCAAGCCTATCAGGATATGTCCGCCCTGAATGCCACCGCCAGCCTGTCGCTGGTCGAGCGCGAGGTGGTGCAACTGGTCGCTGGCACCACTCATGGTTGCCGCTTCTGCGTGGCTGGTCACACCGCCATTGCGACCAATAAAGCCAAGCTGGACCCGGAAATCCTGGCTGCCTTGCGTGCGCGTGGCTTTGACCAGATCAACGACGAGCGCCTGCAGGCTCTGGCTTTGTTTAGCCGTGCGGTGATTGATACCCGTGGTCAGGTGTCGGATCAGGCTCTGGCCGATTTCCGCGCAGCCGGTTACGGCGACCAGCAGGCGTTGGAAGTGATTACCGGCATTGGTTTGGCGACGATCTGCAACTTTGCCAATAATCTGGCCCGTACGCCGCTCAATAGCCAGCTGGAGGCCTACGCATGGGAAACGCCCTAAAGCGTGCTGAGCAGCCTGCGCTGGCCTCAGAGCGTCCTGTTTTGTCGCGCGGCTTGGCACAGTGGCTGGAAGAGCATGCCCTGTCACTGGACAGCGATGCGTCCCAGGCACAGGCCTTGCTGCCTCGCCTGGCACAAGACGGTTTGTTGGGTCTGGGCCTGAAAGCAGACTTTTCTGACTTCGGTGATGCCGTTCAATCTATCGTGGAAGTGGCCGAGCATTCGCTGACAGCGGGTTTTGTCCTGTGGAGCCAGCGTACGTTCATTGAATACCTGCGCGACGTTCAGGACCCTGCCATGCGTGAGCGCTATTTGCCGGGTTTGCTGGACGGCAGTATTGCCGGTGCGACGGGCCTGTCCAATGCCATCAAGTTTTTGGGTGGTATTGAAGAGCTGCAAGTGCGTGCCCAGCCCGAACAAGGGCAATGGCAGTTTGAAGGCCGCTTGCCCTGGATTACTAATCTGCGCCCCGATCATTGCCTGGTCGCCATTGTGGCCGCCATGCCCGAGGATCAGGCCGGCATTTGGGTGGCAGAGCTGGGCGATCCAGGATTGGAGCGTTCGGCGGATCTGGATCTGGTCGGACTGCGTGGCAGCAATACCGCAGCCTTGACGTTCAATACCGTGCGTCTGGGACAGGAGCGTTTGCTGCATCCCGATGCGGGTCACTTTGTGCGCTCGGTGCGCCCTCGTTTCATGGCACTGCAATGCGGCATGGCCATGGGGCTGGCACGTCGTTCCTTGAAGCAAGTGCTGGCGGCGCCACGCTGCCAATGGGTACAGGAACAGCCCGCCCGCCGCTTCCTGGATCGTGTGCAGGAATTGTCGGATGTGCTGGTTGATGCCGTACGTAAACCCGGCTCGGCTACGCCGCCTGATCTGTTCAACGTCCGTATCGAGTTAAGCAGTCTGGCGTCGCAGGCCGTGGCTTTGGAAAGCTCCGCCATTGGTGGGGCCACCTATATGCAAGGCAAGCATCCCCAATTGCTGCGCCGTTATCGGGAAGCCATGCTGGTGCCTTTGATTTCGCCCACCGTGGCGCAACTGAAAGCTGAACTTGGGCAGGATGCTGTATGAGTTCCGCCGCCCCCCTGCATACCGATTCTGAAGAGGCCGGGCTTTTGTCCGCACGGGGGATCAGCCTGGCCTACGGTGGCCAGACTATCTTGCAGAACCTGGACTTGAATGTGGCTGCGGGTGAGATCGTGGCGTTGCTGGGGCCTAGTGGAGTCGGCAAGTCCTCCTTGTTGCGAGTCCTGGCCGGTTTGCAGACTCCCACACTGGGTGAGGTTTCTTTTCTGGGGCAAGCTGTGCGCGGAGTTCATCCTGCTTTGGCGATGGCGTTTCAAGAAGCCATTCTCTTGCCGTGGCTGAATGTGCAGGCCAATACCGGCTTTGGCCTGGGCTTTGCTCGTCAGCCTTGCGTATCCGCCGCAGAGCGCCGCCAGCGCGTTGAACAGGCGCTGCGTCAGGTCGGTTTATATGAAAGCCGCCACCAGCGTCCCGGTGCCTTGTCGGGTGGGATGGCACAGCGTGTTGCCATTGCGCGTTGTCTGGCTCGACGTCCGCAAGTCTTGTTGATGGATGAGCCTTTTGGTGCGCTGGACGAGGTGACCCGCCGTCAGATGCAAGAGCTGATTCTGTCGATACGCGATCAGACCGGCTGCGCCATTGTGCTGGTCACTCACGATATTGATGAGGCGCTCTTGCTGGCAGACCGTGCCCTGCTTTTAGGGGGCCGTCCTGCCAGTTTGCAGCGGGAATGGAGCTGCCCGGCCCATCCCCGATCTCATCTGGACAACTGGCTTCAGACCATACGCCTGGAAATTGTGGCCAATCTGGAGCAAAGCCTCTCCCAGGCGGTTCACGCCTCTGTTTCGTAAGGTGCTCTTTATGATTGAATCTCCTACGTCCCGTACCCGTCGCGACTTGCTGAAACTGGCGTCCTTGCTGACGGTAGCGGGTGCCGCGCCCTTGCTGGCTCAAGGCGTTGCCCGTGCACAAAGCGAGTCGAATGCGCCTTTGCGTATCGGCTATTTGCCGATTACTGATGCTACCGCCATGTTGGTCGCGCATCACAATGGATACTTTGAAGAAGCTGGCATTGCGGTGGAAAAGCCTGTGATGGTGCGCAGCTGGGCGCAACTGGTTGAGGCCTTTATCTCTGGTCAGGTCAACCTGGTGCACTTGCTCTCGCCCATGACGGTGTGGGCGCGTTATGGCAGCAAAGTGCCTGCCAAAGTGGTGGCCTGGAATCACATGAGTGGCTCTGCCATCACGGTGGCGCAGAACATCAGTTCGGCTGAACAATTGGGTGGGCAGACGGTGGCCATTCCTTTCTGGTATTCCATTCATAACGTGGTCTTGCAGCATGTGCTCAAAGCACATGGCCTGACGCCGGTCGTGAAAAACGCCGGTGCGCTGGCACCCAATGAGGTCAATCTGGTGGTGATGGCTCCTGCCGATATGCCCCCGGCTTTGGCGTCGGGGCGGATTGCCGGTTTCACCGTAGCTGAACCCTTCAATGCCTTGGCAGAAACCCAGGGAATGGGCCGCATTTTGCGTTTTACCGGTGACGTTTGGCGCGATCACGCCTGTTGCGTGGCCTTCATGCACGAGCAGGATTTGCAGACTCGCCCCCAATGGTCGCAAGGTGTGGTGGAGGGTCTGGTCAAGGCGCAGATCTGGATACGGAGCAACCGTGCCGAGGCGGCTCAAATCCTGTCGCGTGAAGGAGGCAACCGTTATACCCCGCACACTCAGGAAAATCTTTTGAAAGTGCTATCCCCGGACCCGGCTGATCGCGCTCAATACGTGAAGTCTGGTGTGATTCGTCACCCGGACTGGGACGACCAGCGCATTGATTTTCAACCCTATCCCTTCCCCAGCTACACCGAGTCTTTGGTGAAAATGCTGCAAGGGACCTTGATCCAGGGCGAGCGTGGTTTTCTGGAAGGATTGTCTCCTGAACACGTAGCCAGTGATCTGGTGGATGATCGTTTTGTGCGTGCCGCTTTGGAAAAGCAGGGTGGCCTGGCGCAGTTTGGCTTGTCCGAGCAGTACACCCGCAACGAGAGCATTGTTGTATGAGTTTGAGCGCGTCTGCTACTTCTTCCCGTGCGACGCCTGTGACGCAGTCCGAGTCGCGATCGGCTGCGTCTTTGCGACGCCCCAAAATGAATGCCTGGATTGCCAGCACCCTGTGGGGTTTGGGCGGTTTGTTGGCGGGAGTCGTGCTGTGGTACTTGGCCACAGTCTGGTCAAGCAGCCCCTTGATGCAACAGTTTGGGCCTGCCGCCGCGTTTCATAGCCTGCTGGAAATACTGGGCTGGTCGGAGACCTGGATGCACGTCGGCGCCAGCTTGCAGCGTATTTTTGTAGGCTTGGCGATCTCTTTGGGTGTCGGCGTGCCCGCTGGCCTGCTGCTGGGCCTGTCTAATCGGGCTCATGCTGCTTTAACTCCCTTGTTCCAGTTCTTGCGCATGATCTCGCCCCTGTCATGGATGCCCATTGCCGTCATGGCCTTCGGGATTGGGGATGCACCGATTTATTTTCTGCTGGGTGTGGCCGGTGTCTGGCCTGTCTTGCTGAATACGGCTTCGGGTGTACGTCATTTGAATCCGCGCTGGCTGATGCTGGGTCGCAGTCTGGCAGCCACCAAGTTGGAAACGCTTTTGTATTTGATTCTGCCCGGCATTGTTGGCTCGGTGCTGACAGGTAGCCGACTGGCGATTGGTGTCTTATGGATTGTGCTGGTGCCTTGTGAAATGCTGGGCGTATCAGCCGGTTTGGGTTACCTGATTCTGGATACGCGTGATCGCATGGCGTATTCCGAATTGATGGCCGTAATTGTCCTGATTGGTCTGATTGGCTATCTGCTGGATAGTGCTTTGCGAGCCTTGTTTGCGGCTTTGGGACAGCGTTAAAAACATACGCTTGCCCTTCGACCTCATGGAGGGTGAGGCAGTTGACTGCTCAGTGCTTTCAAGAAGTGCAGGGTAGGAAAATGACCACGGAACCTGCCGTTTCACACTTTTGCTGCATCGCTCGTTAACGGTGGTGTGCGTGTCTGGCGGCTGTTGCAGAAGCACCGGAATACCGAATAGAAAGGCCCTCAACAAGACATGTTGAGGGCCTTTTCATGTTCATCTTGGTGCAGCTATTACTCTAGGGACGGCGGGTTCAGGCAGCGACTAGCGTACTATCCGCATCCTGTTCAATCGCGGCACGTGGACTGAGCTGATCAATCAACTCGCCATACCAGGACAAAGTCGTGCCCAAGGTGGCGACCTGGCCAATTACCAAAATGCAGGGGCTGGCAAACTGATGCTGCTGTGCATCCTGGGCAATACTTTCCAGTGTGGACAGCAAGGTGCGTTGTTCAGGGCGCGAGCCATTTTCAATCAAGGCGCAGGGCGTAGTGGCATTACGGCCACGCTGCACCAGCTCATGGCTAAAGCCCAGGATTTGCTGCAAACCCATGTACACAGCCACTGTCTGGCTGGTATCGAGCAGCGGGTTCCAATCGTCGATACCGTGACCGCTTTTGCGGTGTGCTGTCACGAACTGCACGGACTGGGCGTGATCGCGGTGTGTCAGGGGAATGCCGCTGTAAGCCGCGCATGCGATGGCAGCCGTAATACCGGGTACTACTTCAAACGCGATACCGTGCTTAGCCAGATATTCCAGCTCTTCACCGCCGCGACCAAAAATAAAGCCATCGCCGCCTTTCAGGCGCACCACGGTTTGACCGGCGCGGGCGTGTTCAATCATCAGCTGATGAATACGGTTCTGAGTTTGATGATGGTCTTCGCCCAACTGTTTGCCGACAAAAATGCGGTGCGCATCGCGACGGGCCAGCTCCATCACCTGATCGGATACCAGCCTATCGTACAGAATCACATCGGCACGATTCAGTGCGCGCAAGGCGTGCAGCGTCAGCAGACCAGGATCTCCAGGACCGGCTCCCACCAGAATCACACGGCCTTGTGTGGCACGGGGCGATTCAGGCTGTTGCAGTGCGCTTTCCAGGCTAAGGCGTGCCTGTTCATTTTGGTGGCTGCGTAGTGCCGCACCCACCGGGCCATCCAGCAGCCAGTCGTAGAAACGGCGGCGCGCACCCAGCTCGGGGCGAGCGCGTCGAATGGCACTGCGGTATTCCTGTGCCAGACGGCTGATCGCACCCAGGCTGTGGTCCAACATGGTTTCCAATTGCTCCCGTACTCGCCGTGCCAACATGGGGGCTGATCCAGCCGAGGAAATCGCAATAATCAGCGGTGAACGATCCACAATGGCAGGTACCTGAAAACTGGACAATTCGGGGTCGTCCACCACATTGACCAGAATGCGCGCTTCTTGTGCGTCCTGGGCAATGACCTGGTTTACGTCTCGCTTGTCGGTTGCGGCAATAATCAGCCAGGCCCCTTGCAGATGTGGGGCCTGATAGCGCTCCCGAATCAGGGTGATGCGCCCTTGTTTGGCCAGCTCTTGCAGACTGTCCACTACATAGGGGGCGACCAGTGTCACCTGGGCACCGGCAGCCAGAACCAGACGTACTTTGCGTTCGGCGATTTCTCCACCGCCGATCACCAGTACGGCGCGCTGCTTCAAGTTGGCGAATAAAGGAAAAAGGTTCATATCAGGCCGGTTGTAAAACCAAAGGAATCAAGCGGCTTGACGGCTCGGCAACGACGCCAGCGCGAACCAGGAAATCACCAAAATGTTCGCCTTCCAGACGCTCGGCAGCGAAGCGGCCAAACAGCTCGTCCAGAATGCTTAGAATCTCAGGTTCATCAATATTCTGGCGATAGATCACGTTCAGGCGTTCGCCGCTGAAGTTCGCCCCCAAACGCAAGTCATAGCGACCCAGGGCACGGCCCACCAGAGCGATTTCACCCAGGTAAGGACGGGCGCAGCCGTTGGGGCAGCCGGAAATACGCAGCACAATGCGTTCGTCACGCAGTTGATACTTGTCCAGCAAGGTTTCCAGCTTGGGCAGCAGGATGGGGGCGTAGCGTTCGCTCTCGGCCATGGCCAGACCGCAAGTTGGCAGAGAAACACAGGCAATCGTGCTGCTGCGTATGCCGCTTTGTGTCTGGTACACATCCAGCTTGTGATCGGCGACCAGCTTGTCGATCTTGGCCTTATCTTCTTCAGGCACATCGGCAATGATCAGGTTCTGGTTGCAGGTCAGGCGGAACTGCCCTTGGTGAATCTTGGCAATTTCACGCATACCCGTCAGCCAGGGACCGACTTCGGTATCCATGATGCGGCCCGAATCGATACGCAGGCTCAGGTGCCAGCGGCCATTGCTGCCTTGGGTCCAGCCGAAGCGGTCGCCATTGTGGTCAAAGTGATAGGGGCGCGAAGGCTCCAGAGTTTGGCCACTGCGGTTTTGCACTTCTTCCAGGAACCAGTCCACACCCAACTTATCCACGGTGTATTTCAGGCGGGCATGACGGCGTTCGTCGCGGTTGCCGTGGTCGCGTTGCGTGGTGATAACGGCTTCGCAAACGGCCAGCAGTTGCTCGGGGCGCACAAAGCCGATCACACTGCCCAGTCGCGGGTAGGTGGTGTCGTCGCCATGAGTGGCACCCATGCCGCCGCCAATGGCGACGTTAAAGCCCAGCAACTGGTTGTTTTCAATAATCGCGATCAGGCCGATGTCCTGCGCAAATACGTCCACATCATTTAAGGGAGGCACGGCAATACCGATCTTGAATTTGCGGGGTAGGTACGTTTTGCCGTAAATCGGTTCAAAGTCTTCGCCATCAATGGCGTCTTCGACTTTTTTGCCGTCCAGCCAGATCTCGGCATAGGCGCGGGTTTTGGGCAAGAAGGTTTCGGAAATCTTGTCAGCCCACTCTTGAACCAGACCGTGCTGCTCGGACAGCAAGGGATTGGTGGCGCTGACCACCTGACGGTTCACGTCGCCGCAGGTAGCCAATGTCGTGGACATGGCCTTGTTAATGGCTTGCAGGGTGGGTTTTAAAAAGGGCTTGCGCACGCCGTGCCATTGAAAGGTCTGACGGGTGGTGATGCGCAGGCCAAACTGGGCCCAGTCACAGGCGATCTGGTCAAAGGCCAACCACTGGGCGGGCGTGACCACACCACCGGGCAAGCGGGCGCGAATCATGAAGCTGAACGCCGGTTCCAGCTTTTGTTTGCGACGCTCTTCGCGTTGGTCGCGGTCGTCTTGCTGATAGCTGCCGTGAAACTTCAGCAGCTTGTTGTCGTCTTCGCTGATGGCGCCGGTAATGGGGTCGGCCAGACCTTCGGTGATGCCCCCGCGCAGATAGCGGCTATCAATTTTGACTTGCTCGATAGCGGCGATTTTCTTAGTTGTCATGTTCTTGCTTCTCAGTAAACGTCGCGGGCGTAGCGGCCCTGCGCCGAGAGTTCTTCCAACCAGCGTCGTGCCTGGTCTGCGTCCAATCCACCTTCCTGGCGGGCGATTTCCTGCAGGGTCTGGTGTACGTCCTTGGCCATTTGATTGGCATCACCGCATACATAAATGTGGGCGCCGCCCTGAATCCAGGCGTAAACATCGGCTGCTTTTTCCAGCAAGCGGTGTTGTACGTAAACCTTGTTTTCCTGATCGCGCGAGAAGGCCAGATCCAGGTGTTGCAACTGGCCGTCCTGCAAGGCGCGTTGCCATTCGGTCTGGTAGAGGAAGTCGGAGTGAAAGTGTGGGTTGCCAAAGAACAGCCAGTTGCGACCTTCGCCACCCTGAACGCTGCGCTCTTGTACAAAGGCACGGAAGGGGGCCACGCCGGTGCCGGGACCAATCATGATCACGTCACGGTTGCTGTCTTCAGGCAGGCGGAAACGTGTGTTGGGGTCGATAAACACCGGCACGGTATCGCCTTCGTTCAGGCGGGCCAGATAGTCGGAAGCCACGCCCCAACGATCTTGTTCATTGAACTGGTAGTGCACATTGGCCACGGTCAGATGCACTTCTTCATCTACCTCGGACTGGCTGGAGGCGATGGAGTACATGCGGGGTGCCAGGGGGCGCAAGGCTTGCACCAGCTCGGCAGCGCTCCAGGTGGCCGGGAAGCGTTCCAGTACGTCCAGCACTTGATGAGTCTTTAGCAGCTCTTGCAAGGTGCTCAAACCATCCGGGCCTACAGCGGTTTGCAGCACGGCATCGTTGTTGCGCTTGGCCAGTTCCACCAGGAAAGGCTTGGTCAGTTGTGTCAGCTCACGGTAGTGGCTAAGCCACGCTTGCAGCGTATGCGACTTGTCCTGAATGGTGACGGTGTCTTGCGGGTCCAGCTTCAAAGTCTGAATGACCGCTTCGACCAGCTTGGCATTTTGAGTAGGCCAAACACCGAGTGCATCACCGGGCTGATACTTCAGGCCACTGCCTTCCAGCGACAACTCGTAGTGATAGATATTGCGGGTGCTATCACGGCCCGTAATGCTTTGGCTTTGCAGTACGGTGGCCTGAAAGGGATTGTCGCGAGTGAAGGTGCTGCGAGTCTGGGTTTCCAGCACTGTAACGTTGCTGGACTGGGCGGCAGGAACTGTTGCCGCAGCGTGAGCCTGGTGATCCGTTTCCAGAAAACCGAAGGCCTTGTCCTGCCAGGGGGCGGCAACGGTATCAATATCCAGATCGGCCAGGCCTGCGTCCAGAATGCGTTCCGCCCCCAGAGCCAGCAGACGTTGATCAATCTTTTCCGCGATCCCACAGAACAGGGGGTAGCTGGAATCACCCAAGCCCAACACACCGAATTTCAGCTCGGGCAGTTTGGGAGCACGGGCACCGGACAGGAATTCGAAGAACGCGATGGAGTCGTCTGGCGGATCGCCTTCACCCTGGGTGCTGATAATGACGTACAGCAGACGCTCTTCTTTCAGCTCGCGCGTGGGGTAACGGTCGGCGCGCAGCAGGCGCACGGGGATACCGGCGGCTTCGCAGCGTTGGGCAAAGGCTTCGGCGACGCGTTGGGCATTGCCTGTCTGACTGCCAAACACAATGGTGGCAGGTCGTTGGGCGGGCGCAGCGGCGGCGGGCACCAAAGACAGTTCAGGGGAAACAGGCGCTTGAGCGGGAAGGCCGGTGTGGCGTACTTGAGCGACACCGGCGAGATAGCCGGATAGCCAGTTCAGGGAAAGCGGATCGAGCTCGTCGGTAATGTGGGCAATCGCGGTGCGATTGGCCTCCGAGAGGCGGGACAGGGCGTGCATTCTGACACTCGCTTATATCAATAGTTTGTCCCATTCTAAAGAGCGGTATCAGGGCGACGAACGATCCGATTCTTATTTGTTTATGAATACGTCGGTTAATGAAAAAGGGGCATAAGCCCCTTTCATCCTGGTCTAAGCGTGTGCACCAGACGTGCTACGGACGCAGCTCCCGACGCAGGATTTTGCCCACATTGGTACGCGGCAAATCGTCGCGGAATTCGACACTGCGTGGGGCCTTGTAGCCGGTCAGGTTCTTGCGGCAAAAGGCGATCACGTCTTGTTCTGTCAGGTCAGGATTACGGCTGATGACATACAGTTTGACGACTTCACCTGCTTTTTCATCGGGAACACCGACGGCAGCGGCCTCGACGATATCCGGATGCTGGGCAGCCACGGCTTCGACTTCATTGGGATAGACGTTAAAGCCCGAGACCAGAATCATGTCCTTTTTGCGATCCAGCAGGAAGACATAGCCTTGCTCGTCCATATAGCCGATATCGCCCGTGCGTAAAAAACCATCGCGATCAAAAACCTTGGCGGTTTCATCGGGGCGCTGCCAGTAACCCGGGGTGACTTGCGGACCACGAATGCACAACTCGCCCGTCTCGCCCAGGGGCAAGTCGTTTTGGTCTTCGTCGCGTATGCGTATGTCGGTCGATGGGATGGGCAGACCAATGGAGCCGGTGAACTCTTGTTTATCCAGCGGATTGATGGTGGCAGCGGGGGAGGTCTCAGTCAGACCATACGCCTGGGCCAAAGGTTTGCCTGTAGCCTCCAGCCAGCGCTGGGCGACCACTTCCTGCACCGCCATGCCGCCGCCCAGTGTAAAGCGCAGGGAGGAGAAATCCAGCTTACGGAATTCGGCATTGTTCAGCATGGCATTGAACAAGGTGTTCACCCCGGTAATGGCGGTAAACCGTATTTTGGACATGTCCTTGATCATGGCCGGAATGTCGCGAGCATTGATGATCAGCAGGTTTTCTGCGCCCAGGCGCAGGAATACCAGCAGGTTCGCGGTGAAGGCGAAGATATGGTAGAGCGGCAAAGCAGTGACAATGCAGTCGATCTGGCCTTCTTTCAGATTGGGGCGAATCCAGGCCAGAGCCTGGCTCAGGTTTGAGACCAGATTGCCGTGGGTCAGGATGGCCCCTTTGGCCACGCCCGTGGTGCCCCCCGTGTATTGCAGGCAGGCAATGTCATCGTGGGTCAGTGTGACGGGAGCAGGTGCGCGGCCGCGCCCTTGTGCCAGCACTGTCTTGAACGAGACGGAGTTAGGCAAGGACCAGGCAGGCACGCCTTTTTTAATGTGGCGCACCACCTGATTGACCAGCCAGCCTTTGAAGCCACCCAGGCAATCGCCCACGCTGGTCACAATGATTCGCTTGATAGGTGTTTCGTGTAAAACCTCTTGCAGCACGTGGGCAAAATTTTCCGCAATGATGATGGTTTCAGCACCGCTGTCTTGCAACTGGTGACGCAGCTCACGGGCGGTATACAGCGGGTTGGTGTTGATAATGGTGGCCCCACTGCGCAACACCCCATACAGGCTGATGGGGTATTGCAGCATATTGGGCATCATCAAGGCGATGCGGTCGCCTTTTTTCACGCCTTGGCTTTGCAGCCAACTGGCCAGGGCCAAGGCATTGGCCGACAGTTCGCGGTAGCTCATGCGTTTACCCATACTGATGTAGGCCGTGCGCTGTGCGAACTCGGTGCAGCTTTGTTCAAATACATCCAGCAAGGACGAGTACTGCTGGGCCTGATCTTCGATAGTGGCAGGAATACCGGCGGGGTAGTTCTGCAGCCAGACTTTATCCATGAAGCGCTCCAGGGCGAGTAGGTTCAAGACAATCCCAGCAGGGCCTTTTTGAGCGATTCTTGGGCAGGTTTTTTGCCTAACCAGATTTTCAACAAAGCAGGGGGCAGATTAGGGTGGGAGAGCTGACCTAAAACCTTGTCGTTAAACAGAATCGTGACCTGGGGGGTATTCATGTCCAGCACGATGATGTCGCCTTCTTTGGCTTGGCCAACTTGCCGCATCAAGTCTTCAAATTGCTTGATAACGGGGGCCAATTCCTGTTTTTCTGGATCCGTCAGGTTGCTGTGAATGCCGTCTTTCAGGGCATCGATCAGGGTTTGGGCGTCCAGGTCGCGTTTAAGAACCATCCGTACTTGATGCGGGCCGGGAGCCTGGATGATGGTGTCGGCATCCTGGGAAGGAGACGCGGTATATAGGGCGGCAACGTACACATTAAAAACAACTTTCTTACGCAGGCCTGCCCCATTCAGTTTCAGGCTTTGCTGCTGGACGGTGACCATGTCTGGTACGGTGACATTTGCAACAGTAGCCGCCTGAGCGGCGGTTAGCCCTAGGGACAGACTTAAAATCAGGGCGGCACAGCGGGGGGTGAACATGAAGCGATCCTCCGACAAATTAGCGTGATTGTGATTTCTGCTGGTAGAAGTGGGCGTCGGCAATATAGATGGTGCGTTCCACCGTGGTGTAGATCTGGCCTTCAGGGTCCTGGATCTGCACGGTAAATGTGGCTTCAGCCTCGTGGTATTGGTCTAGCTGTCCTCGTATGGCGTCCAGTTCGTCTGGATTGATTTGAAAGTTGGCATACAGTGTCTGGTAGCCTGGACGGCGATACTGAATCTCTGCATTCTTGTCCCAGACAATGACATGACGTTGCAAGCCAGCCAGAAGCATCGTGGCGTGCACGCCGTCGGTGATGGCAAACAGGGAACCACCAAATAAAGAACCATTGATGTTGCGAGTGCGTCGACGCAATGGCAGGCGTACGACGATGTGTTGCAAGTTCGCTGAAACTTTGTGGACCCGCCCGCCGGTTGCCCGGAAGGCGGGGTGCCAGTTAAAGCCCAGCTGCAAAAAGCGGGCACGCCATGCGGGGGGAAGGCGTGCGAGCAGCTCCATGCGGCGACTGCGGGCCATAATGCATCCTTAGAAGCGATAGCTGAACTGCACGCCCAGAATGTCACCACTGTTTTTGTAGGTACCGCGTGTCAAACCACGAGCGCCGACATCGGTGTTGTTGTTCATATCGGTGTTTTTCAGGAACAAGTGGGTGTAGCCGATGTCCCACGTGGCGTTTTTGCTGGGACGGTATTGGGCACCCAGGGAAACCCAGTAACGGTCGCTGTCAGGCAGGGCGGTTGGACGGTAGTTCTTGTCGCGTACGGGCGATTGGTCCCACGCTACACCACCCTTGAACGTCCACTGTTCGTTGTAGTGGTAGTTGGCACCGAAGGCGACACGCCAAGCGTCTTTGAACTTCAGCTCCAGGCCGGAATCTTTGGCGCCGGGGCCGCTGTTTTCAATGGTCAGGCGTGGAATGCTGCTCCAGCCTGTCCAGGACACGTCGGCCAGCAGTTGCCAGCGCGAGTTCAAGTCGTGTACCAAGCTGACAATGGCGGTGTCAGGTAGCTTGATGGTGGCTTCGGCATCCCAGTTGATGTTGGGAGCGGGAATGCCGGCAGGGATGTTGCGATTGCGCAATTTGGTATCGCCGTCAGCCGTGACCTTGATTTGCGAGCGATAGGAGACGCCCAGTCGAGTGCTGGGGGTAATTTGATAGAGCAAACCAGCGTTCCAGCCCCAAGCATCGCCTTTCATCTTGACGCGGGTGCTCATGTCCAGTGGGCCCAGTGCGGGATGGTAACCAACGGGTGTTGCCAGACGATAGTCTGCGTCGATGTGCAGCCAGTTCACACCCACACCGAAGGACAATTGATCGTTGACCTTGTAGGCTACCGACGGGTTGACGTTGATGGTTTCAATGGCGAACTTTTCGGAGTGGTAACGGCCAACCCAGCCTTCGTCGTATTCAGTCGTCAGACCAAACGGGACGCCAATACCCAAACCCACCCACCATTTGGGCGAGAGCTGGTGGGAGAGATAAATATTGGGAACAGCGGCGACTTTACCGGCGTCACCACCCGAACCGCCGGTGGCGGGACGGCTGGCGCCACCCGTCAGGGCCAGGGGGTCGGTACTGCCTTTATCGGTGAACTTGAACGTAGGTTTGATCGCGTTAAAACCTGCCGAGAAGTTCGTCTCGGGCAACAAGGTCATGCCAGCCGGGTTGAAGTAGATCGTGCTGGCATTGTCACCAATGGCGGCCGAGCCCGCGTAGGCATTACCCAGGCCGCTCGCATTCTGTTCTAGCAAGTTAAAACCAGCCGCTTGGGCTTGACCCATTCCCATGCTCATTCCCAGAGGAATCAGCAAGGCGGGGATGGTACGCAAAGCTACAACCGTCTTTTTCATGTCTCTTCTCCAAGGTATAGGTGCGACGTCTGACAGAGGCTTGGGACAGGTTTTAAAACACCTGTTTGTTTTCTATGGTGCATGACCTAGGCCAATCGGCGTATAGGTGTTTGTGCCAATTCGAACTAATTGCGTTGTTTTTGTGTTGCTTTGTAGTGCAGAGGACCTCCCCTGAATGGGGCAAAGCCGGTACCGAAAATGACACCTGCATCGGCCAGATCGTCGTCCTCTACAACACCAATGCGAACCTGGTGTTCGGTCTGCTCGACCAGCGGTTTGATCAAGCGGTCTGCCAGACCGTTTGGAACCGTTCCCGCAGGAGATTTCTGTGCTTTACCCTCTTTCCAGGTATAGAAACCTTGGCCGGTTTTTCGACCCAGTTCCTGACGGTCCAAATGGGTTTTCAGGCAAGCGGGCATGGCCGCCTGCTGGCTAAGTTGGGCACCGGCATCACGGGCAATATCCAGGCCTACGGTGTCGGCCAACTCAAGCGGGCCCATCGGCATGCCGAACTGCAACATAGCTTTGTCCACGGTGGCCGGATCCAGCCCTTCGTCCACGCAGCGCATGGCTTCCAACATATAGGGAGCCAGGACGGCATTAACCAGAAAACCAGGGCTGTCTTTAACGGGCAAGGGCAGTTTGCCAATCTGATTCACAAAGGCATAGGCGGCGCTGCGTACGTCCGGAGCCAGCAGTTCACTTTCCACCACTTCAACCAATGGCATACGAGATACCGGGTTAAAGAAGTGAATCCCTACCAGCCGTTCCGGATTGATCAGATTCAGGCTGAGCTCGGACAGGGGCAGGCTGGAGGTATTGCTTGCCAGCACAGCACCGGCTTTTAGCAGGGGCTCAATGCGGGTGTACAGGCTGCGCTTGGCATCAGCGTTCTCAAAGATCGCTTCCAGAACCAGATCTGCAGAAGGGATGCCGTGGCCGTCTGGGTCTGGAATCAAGCGATCCAGGGCGGCCTGTACCAGCCTGCGGTCTTTGAGACGACGCTGGAACAGCTTGGCAGCACGGCCTTGAGCCTGGGCGATGCGTTTGCGGTCCTGGTCTTGCAAGGTCACACGTATGCCTTTCAGTGCACATACGGCCGCAATATCGCCTCCCATGACGCCTGCACCGACTACATGGATATGGCTGATCTCTTGAGTCGATGAATGTTTGCCTATGCTTTTTAGTCGTTCTTGCAGATGGAAGACACGCAGCAGATTAGCGGCGGTGTTGGAACGGGTAATTTGCTCGATCAGCTCGGGAGCCTTCAAGGCATTGCCGTTGTGCTTCTCCCAGATTTCCAAAATGGCACGTGGGGCCTGATAGTGCTGATAGGGATCGCGCTTTTCTAGCTGCTTGCGTACTTGGCCCGCCACCAGGGGGCGCAATAGCTTGCTGTTCATCAGGCGTGGCAGACCTTTGGCACGACGTGGTTTTTTGCCACTCAGTACTTGTTTGACGGCGGCTTGTTTGGCCAGACGCACGGGAACGCAGGCATCGACCATACCCAGGCGAGCAGCCTTGCGGGCATCTACGCTCTTGCCACTGAGCATCAAGTCCATGGCAGCGGCAGGGCCTATATATTCAGGCAGGCGCAACATGCCACCCCAGCCGGGGAAAATACCCAACATCACTTCGGGCAGAGCCAGCCGTGTGTCGTCTTGATCCACGGTCAGGCAATAGCGGCAGGCCAGGGCCAGTTCCAGCCCACCGCCCAGGCAGTGCCCTTGTACCAGGGCCAGCGTGGGGTAGCTTTGCTTGGCCAGCTTGTTGAAAACGGTCCAGCCGCGTGTGACCAGTGCCAGCCCTTTTTCCGGGTTGTTGCCGTGTTCGGAGAACTCATCGATATCGGCACCGGCAATAAAACCGGCCGCTTTGCCGGAGTAAATAATCAGTGCTTTAGGAGGATGGCTGTTCAGGTAGTCCAGCGTCTGGTTCAGTTCCTGCAGGACGGCTGCCGAGAGCCGGTTGACCGAGCTGCCCACGCAATCGATTTTCAGCCAGGCAATGTGCTGATCGTCCGTGTACAGCGTGAAGTTTTGCAAATCCAAGGTAGCGACGGGCATCATGATTCAGTTCCTTGCAGCGATTCGATCAGCATGGCGCCGCCTTGACCGCCGCCAATACAAATAGCGGCCATGCCCAGACGCAAGTTGCGACGACGCAGGGCATTCAAGCAATGCAGCACAATTCGGGCACCGGAGGCACCCACCGGATGGCCAATTGCAATAGCGCCACCGTCTACATTGAGCTTGTCCATATCCAGCAGTCCCAACGCATCACGGCCCAGGTGTTGTTGGCACCACTGCTGATCGTCCCATGCAGCACGACATGCCAGTACCTGTGCTGCAAAAGCCTCGTTGATTTCCCACAAGTCCGGGCCATTTAGGGCCAAGCGGTTGCGCTCCAAAATAGGCGTCGCAGCAAAAACAGGGCCCAGGCCCATGGTGGCTGGGTCCAGCCCAGCCCATTGCGCATCCACAATGCGGCCAATGGGTTTGAGCTGATGTTCTTTGACGGCTGCTTCACTGGCCAGAATCAACAAGGCCGCACCGTCAGTTACCTGAGAGCTGTTACCGGCTGTGATATTGCCCCAGGGCGGGTCAAAGACCGGGCGCAGCTTGGCTAGTTTTTCGGGTGTGGAGTCTTCGCGCACGCCATCATCTTGCGGGTAGCTATTGCCGCGCGTGTCGCTCAACGGCACGATTTCTTCAAACGCGTTTTCTTGTTGTGCGCGTAGCGTCAGGCGATGGCTGCGGGCCGCAAACTCGTCCATATCCTGACGGGTAATGCCAAACTCATGCGCCAGATTTTCAGCGGTCTGGCCCATGGACAACCCAACCACGGGGTCGGTCAGCCCTTTGAGCAGGCCGATGACAGGTTTCAAGTAGGACAGACGCAAACTGCGTAGGGCTTTCAGGCGGGCGCCGACATTACGGGCTTTGCCCCAGGTGGCTAGCCAGTGCACCATGTCATCGCTGAACAAGATGGGGGCATGGGACAGCGCATCAACGCCACCGGCCAGCACCAGATCCGAACGGCCAGTTTGAATGGCCTGTACGCCAGAATCCAGAGCCTGCATGCCCGAGGCGCAGTTTCGCATGACCGTCCAGCCGGGCACTTTGTGACCTGTGCCCAGACGCAGACCCAGAATCCGACCGATATTGGTTTCATCGGGCGAGGGGGCGGCGCAACCCAGAATGACCTCGCTGAGTTGCGGGGCCTCAAAGGGTTGGCGCAGCAGCAACTCGCGTCCAGTTTGCACGGCCAGATCTCCAGCGGAGAAAGGGCCGGGCGCATTACGCGCTTTCAGAAACGGGCTGCGTGCGCCGTCAATAATATAGACCGGTTGAAAACTCATACTTGGCTCCCACTGGCGGCTTCAGCGGCAGGATTTTCCCGACGCAGATCGAAGGGGAAATCATCCACGGCAATAACGCGGTCGCGCACGATATCGCGGGCCTGGATTTGTTCATACTCCTGGGCGGTGATGCCACCGGCCTGGAAGACGGCTTCGGCCAGATCGCGCACGTTGGCTTTGGGGTTGTCCTGCAATTGACCACTTTTCTCGAACTGACGGATTTTGGCGTCAATATCACGAGTGTTCAGCGTCGCCAGCAAGGCGGCTTCAATCGCACCGACGGGTTCCATATCGTCGTCAGGCAAGTAAGTGTCGTAGGTCAGGCGATCACGAGTGGCACCGGGTTTGGTCAACAGTTTGGCAACGGTGTGATCCAGTTTGTCATCGGGACCCAGACGGCGCTGGCCCAGAGGGAAGACCAGGAAGCGCAGCACGGCCGCCAAAGGACGGTTCGGGAAGTTTTCCAGCACCTTGTCCAGGGCGTGTTGAGCGCGCATCAGGGCGTCTTGAGCCGCCCAGTGAGCCAAAGGAGCATCTTCTTGTTGACGACCTTCGTCCTGATAGCGTTTGAGCACGGCACTTAGCATGTACAGCTCGGACAGCACATCCCCCAGACGCGAGGACAGACGCTCACGCATTTTCAGGGATCCTCCCAGCACCAGCATGGACGCGTCGGCCAGCAAGGAGAAGGCGGCGCTGTAACGGCTGGCCTGGCTGTAGTAGGTGTGCATGGCCTTGGCGGTGCCGGTAGGGCCACTTAGCAAGCGCCAGCCACCCAGGCCCAGCCAGAAGGAACGGCCCGTGTTAGCCAGGGTGTAGCGAATGTGTGCCCAAAATGCCTGATCAAACTTACGCAAACCGGCTTCACGATCAGGATCCAGCGCGGCTGTCATTTCTTCCAGAATGAAAGGATGGCAACGGATCGCGCCTTGACCAAAGATGATCAGGCTACGCGTCAGAATATTGGCGCCTTCCACTGTAATACCGACGGGGATCTGTTGATAAGCACGGCCCAGAAAGTTGGAGGGGCCAAGACAAATACCTTTACCGCCAATCACGTCCATACCGTCGTTCACCACAATACGACCACGTTCGGTGACGTGATATTTGACGATGGCCGAGACCACGGAAGGTTTCTCGCCCAGGTCCACGGCAGCAGCCGTCATGGTGCGGGCGGCATCCATGGCATAGGTATGGCCAGCAATGCGAGCCAGTGCTTCTTCCACACCTTCAAACTTGCTGATGGCGCTGCGGAACTGGGTACGCACAGCGGAGTAACCACCCACGGCGCGGCTGGTCAGTTTGGCCATGCCGGTAAAGGAGGAGGGTAGGGAGATGGAGCGGCCGGCAGCCAGACATTCCATCAACATGCGCCAGCCTTGGCCAGCCATGTCGGGACCACCAATAATGAATTCCAGCGGCATGAACACGTCTTTGCCACGGGTGGGGCCGTTCATGAACATGGCATTCAAGGGGAAGTGACGGCGACCGGTATCGACACCAGGGTGGTCGCTAGGGACCAGGGCGCAGGTAATGCCAATGTCTTTTTCGCCACCCAGCAAACCGTCCGGGTCATAGAGGCGGAAGGCCAGACCCAGCAAGGTGCACACCGGAGCCAGCGTGATATAGCGCTTGTCCCAGGTGACGCGCATGCCCAGCACTTCCTGACCTTCCCATTCGCCTTTGCAAACAATACCTACGTCAGGAATGGAGGCGGCATCGGAACCGGCCCAAGGGCTGGTCAGTGCGAAAGCGGGAATGTCACGGCCATCGGCCAGACGGGGCAGGTAGTGTTGCTTTTGTTCGTCGGTGCCGTAGTGCAGCAGCAGTTCAGCCGGGCCTAGCGAGTTGGGCACCATCACCGATACGGACAAAGCCGAGTTGCGGGTGGAGAGCTTGGCCACGACTGCCGAGTGCGCTTGCGCCGAAAAACCGCGACCGCCGTATTCCTTGGGAATAATCAGGCTGAAGAAGCGGTTTTCTTTCAGGTAATTCCAGACCTCGACAGGCATGTCGAAGTCTTCCTGGCTGACTTGCCAGTCGTCAATCATGGCGCAAGCCACATTGACTTCATTGTCCATGAACTGGCGCTCTTCATCGGTCAGCCGGTAGGCTGGATAAGAGCTCAGGGTATTCCAGTTGGGTTTGCCGCGAAACAGTTCACTTTCCCACCAGACCGTACCCGCTTCCAGCGCATCGCGCTCGGTTTGGGACATGGCAGGCAAAACACTGGAAAAAGCGCGGTAAATTGGGCGGCTTAGCCACTTGGTGCGTAGATTCCGGTTTTTGAGAACGTAGACGCAGCCAAGCACTAGCACTATCAATAGCAAGGTCACAAACATGGCAACTCCGGACTAGCTAAGAAAAGAAAAAAATGCCCCCACGCTGCGCCTTTGGCTTGCTGCCCCCCAAGGGGGAGCTTTTTGCCTTGGGGCGGCCCGGCGGTAAAAAATACCCCCACGCTGCACCTTCGGCTTGCTGCCCTTAAAAGAAGGGCGTGGTTCACCTTGGTGTAGCTTGGTGGTCAGGACCGTTCAGCTCAGGTGCTGGCGGGTAAAGGCGCTCGTAATCCACCCAGCAGGAAACTCATCAGACGCTGTTGCAGTTGTTGCTCACTTTCGGGGCTGTCGCTAAGGGGTAATTGCAAGGCCCGACGTAGTGATTGGGTGCCCATCAAGGCGTAAGAGGTGGCACCCAGCATGAAATGAAATCGCCAGATGATTTCTTCTTCGGGCACGGTGGGCAGGGCTTCGTGCAAAGCCTGCTTGAAAGGCAGGAAGATGGCGACTTGCTCGTCCCAACAAATGGATTGGATGAAGTCTTGCGGTGCCGGGCGGTCTTGCCCGGGCAAAGGAATAAACGAGCGTGGTGTGCCATTGCCAGAACCCGCCAAGCGGATTAGTGGCCCAAAAAAGGCATCTACTACCTGTGATGCTTTCAACGGACCCTCACCGGCTTGTTGGCGATAAAAAGCCAGCTTTTCCAGGCGTTCTTGATTGATACTGTTCAAGCGGCGCTGAAATACGGCCTGTGTCAGTCCGTCTTTACTGCCAAAGTGGTAATTAACAGCCGACAGGTTTACCTTGGCCTGCGCCGTAATCTGGCGCATGGAGGTATTTTCGTGACCATACAGCGCGAACAGATGTTCGGCTGCATCGAGAATGGCGGACTGTGTCCTATCAGAGCGTTTCACCGTTATTTCCTAATTTCAAACGAGTGTTTGAATAATGTAGCGGGAATAGGCGGTTAGTACAGTAGGGGTTCACCCTAGCCCTGCAAAGCAGGGCCAGGAGCCAGCTTTAGATTTGAGTCACAAATTTGGTGACTAAATATCCGTCAAAGGTTTCCGCACCGCCTTCGCTGCCAATACCACTGTCCTTGACGCCACCAAACGGCGTTTCGGGCAGGGAACTGCCAAAGTGGTTGATATTGACCATACCGGATTCCAGCTCGGTGCCCAGTCGATGCGCGTCTTGCAAGGATTGCGTAAAGGCATAGGCCGACAAACCAAAGGGCAGGCTGTTGGCGCGGGCGATGGCATCGTCCAGGTCGCTGTAGCGAGTCAGGGGGGCGATAGGGCCGAAAGGCTCCTCGGTCATGACCAGCGCATCGTCTGGCAAATCCGTCAGTACAGTGGGCGAGAAAAAGAAACCGTCGCGCTTGATCTGCTCACCACCCAACAGCACTTTGCCGCCCAGAGAGCGGGCATTGTCGACAAACTTTTGCATCATGGGGATGCGGCGCTCGTGAGCCAAGGGGCCCATTTGCGTATCCGGGTCCAGTCCATCACCCACTTTGACATTGGCCAGCTCTTGGGTGAAGCGATCCACAAACGCGGTGTAAATATCGTCGTGGATGTAAAAGCGCGTGGGCGAAATGCAAACCTGTCCCGCGTTACGGATCTTGAAACGAGCCAATTGACGGGCGGCGCGGGCTACATCGGCATCGGGCAGGACCAGCACGGGAGAATGACCGCCCAATTCCATGGTGATGCGTTTCATATGAGCGCCGGCTAGCGCAGCCAGTTGTTTGCCTACTGGTACAGAGCCGGTAAAGGAGACTTTGCGCACGATGGGCGAACGGATCAGGTAGTCCGAGACCTCGTGTGGCACACCCCATACAATATTCAGCACGCCTGGCGGCAGACCGGCGTCGTGGAAGGCTTGAGCAATGGCCATGACTGCGCTGGGGGAGTCCTCGGGGCCTTTGAGAATGATCGTGCAACCTGCACCAATTGCCGCGCAGATTTTACGAATGGCTTGGTTATAGGGGAAGTTCCATGGCGTAAAGGCGGCGCAAACCCCAATGGGTTCGCGCAAGACCAGTTGTTGCACTTTGGGGTTGCGTGCGGGAATAACGCGACCATAGATGCGACGGCATTCTTCGGCGTGCCAGTCTGCATGATCGGCGCAGGACATGATTTCACCCACGGCCTCGGCCAGCGGTTTGCCTTGGTCCAGCGTCAGGTTACGGCCAATTTCCTGGGCGCGTTCGCGGGATAGTTCCGCCACCTTGCGCAAGATCGCGCTGCGATCCATGGGCGAGCTATGACGCCAGCTTTGGAACGCGGCTTGAGCGGCATGCAGAGCCGCATCCAGATCTGCCTGGGATGCCAGGGGCAGTTGGCCCAAGGTACTGCCATCGGCTGGGTTGATGACGGCTTGGGTCTGACGAGCTTGCCCGTCCAGGAATTGGCCATTGATATAGAGGGCCAGATGTTGATACATGTGCTTTTCTCCAGAGTAGACTGTGCAGATCGAATGCAGCGCACCGAAGGGACAGGGCCGGTCGCGAGGGCCTGATGAGCATTGGCCGTTTATGCGGCCTATGCTCCCATTGTCATGTCGGCTCGTTAAAATGGCAGGATCATCCTGTATGGCCGTCTTTGACTCATAGTAAAACTCTCCTGTCTGAAATCCAATTCCTGTCATGGTCACCACGAAACGTACACGCCGTATCTCACCGGAGGCAGAGTCTCCTCGCAGCACTCCTCAGGCCATGCTGGCGCGCATTCGGAGTTTGTTACCGACCATGGGGGCGGCCTCACAGCGCATTGGTGAATTTGTCATTAACTATCCGGCAGATGTGGTCCACATGTCGGTCAGTGAAGTGGCTGAGCGCACGCAATGCAGTGAGGGAAGCGTAGTTGGATTTTGCAAACTGCTGGGTGCAACAGGTTTTCAGCAATTGAAAATCTCGCTGGCCCAGCAAATTGTGCAACCCGTCCAGTACATACACGAGGATCTGGAGTCGGGTGACTCAATCGATCAGGTTGTGAGCAAGATCTTTCACAGCAATATTCAAACCTTGCAAGAGACAGAGTCGGTACTCGATCCGGCTGCCTTGGCCAAGGCGGTTGCGTTGATCCGTCAGGCGCAGCGTATTGAAATTTACGGTATTGGTAGTTCGTCGGTGATTGCGCACGATGCCCACTACCGGATGTTGCGTATTGGTTTGCAGGCAACAGCGGTCACGGATTCACACGTACAGGCTATCAGCGCTTCGCTAACCGGGCCGCAGGTGGTTGTGCTGACAATTTCTCATTCGGGCAGTACACATGAAACCGTACTGGCCACTCGTCTGGCTAAAGAGGCGGGCGCCAGCACGATATGTATTACCAATTTTGGCAAGTCTCCGATTCAAGGCTATGCCGATGTCGTCTTGCACACCATGTCCCGCGAAACCCATTTTCGCACCGAGGCGATGACCAGTCGTTTAGCTCAACTGGCTATTATTGATACTTTGATCGCCTGCCTGGCCTTAGCTGACTATGATAAATCGGTGCAGACTTTGCGCAGCACCTTTGAAGTGCTATCCAACAAGCGTTATTAACCTTGGCTGACTTCGTGGAGATGACGTCGCACGGGGATGTTTCGGAGCATCAAGGCGCCTACGTCTGGCGCGTCGGCTTGCGAGGATGGGCCGACCAGTAGATAGCCTAATCCGAGGCTGACTGCACCCAAGGCATCTGTGGCGGCATTGTCCCCGATAACGGTCACATGCTCATTGTGCAAGCCCAGACGTTGCAAGCCTTCCCTAAATAGCATCGATTGCGGTTTACCCAGAATTTCCGCTTGCGCCCCAGGTATGCAGGCTAATACCGCCTGTAATAGTGCGCCTGTTTCCGGGGTGAGTAGACCTTGCGGGCCAGGGTGGGTCAGGTCAGCATTGCTGACCAGAAGCGTGGCGCCTTGGCTGAGTTCACGGATGACTTGCTGCAAAGTGTCATAGCTGAAATGGCGATCTCGCGTCAGCAGAACAATGTCGGCATTTCGCTCTACCAGAGTCAAACCCAGCTCCATGGCCAGTGCCCGCAGCGCTTGAGAGGCGCACAGCATAAGCGGGTTGTGTGGGTAGCGGCAGGCAATGTGATGTATGGCTTGTTCTCCTGCCAGCACCAAGTTGGCCGGTGGCACTGGTAACCCCAATGCTTGCAGTTGGGGGGCCAGCGTTTGTGCGGTATGGGTAGAGTTGTTGGAAACCACGATATACCGACCCTCCCAGTAATGTAGTAATTCCTTGGCGCCGGGTAGTACTTCATCGCCACGGATGAGTGTGCCATCTAAATCCAGAATCAAACCTAGGGACTGAGAGAGCCATGATGCATCCGATGGAGCATCGGGTTGGGAGCTGGGTGGCGCAGCAGAGAGCAAGGAGGTCATAAACGAGATACAGAGTGTCAAAAAAGGACCGCGTCGAACTGGCCGCAATGCCGGCTCTGCGCGCTGGAATGGCTCAAATTCTAACTGAACATTATTCAAAAATCATTTTTGTTGTTTTGAGCTATTTTCATTTTTTTGTCATATAAGGCAGCTAATCTTCGTTTCGATGTCAGACAAGTACCCATGTCATGACGCACACCTTTTCACGACAAGGATTATCGAAATGAAGACGAACCGCTTTCATCTTTCCGCATTGGCCCTGGCTTTCATGCTGACTCCGTTCGCTGCTGCACAGGCACAGGCATTGGCGGATGGTTCACAACAGCACCCCTTGCGCGTGTTGTTGATCCCTGCTGATGGCGGTACAGAGTCCGGTACCAAGGCAGACTACCAACCCATCTTCAACGCGATCACAAGCAGCACGGGTCTGCATTTTGATTTGACGGTTGGGCAGTCCTATGGAGCTGTGGTGGAAGGGATGTGCAACCAATTGGCTGAAGTTGCCTTTCTGGGACCTGTCTCTTATGTGCAGGCACATGACCGGGGTTGCGCTCAGTTGTTAGCGGTGGGTGTGCAAAAGGGGCAGTCTTCCTATTACGCCGCCATGTTTGCCCCGAAAGAATCCTCTGTGACCTCTTTGAAGGACCTGAAAGGTAAACGTGCCGCATTTGGTGATGTCAATTCGGCATCCAGTTTCACGTTTCAGATGGCTTCTATGATTAACGATGGCATGAATCCCGCCCAGGATTTGGCCGAGTTGCATTTGACCGGTAGCCATGCCAGCAGTTTGGCTGCTTTGGTGCAAGGGCAGGTCGATGCAGCCGCCTTGTCTTTTGACTCTTTTGACAAAGCTGTTCGCCAAGGCGCTGTTGATCCTCAATCGGTCAAGGTTATCTTCAAGAGCGAGCCAATTCCTTATCCCCCGCTGGCGATGAACACCAAACTGCCTGAGGGGCTGAAAAAGACCTTGAAAGAAGCATTCTCGACGGTTCATCAAGCTCCAGGCGTGACTCCAGACATGGTGCGTGGCTATGGCGGTGCCAAATTGGATCGCTACGACACGGCATTCTCGGAAGAGCAGTTCAGTGGCCCCGCATCCAAGATGTCATTGCTCACTGACGAGGTCAAAGGCGAGATTCTGGCCAAGGCTGCACAGCGGTGAGTGTGATGAACGAGATCGCTGCCATGTTGCGTTTTGAATCTGTGGGGATGCGATATCCCGATGGCACGACTGCGCTCAAATCGGTGTCTTTGAGTGTGCCTCGAGGACAGTTCTGTGTGCTGCTGGGGGCCTCTGGAGCAGGCAAATCGACCTTGTTACGTATGGCTAATGGGCTCACTGTTCCTACGCAGGGGGCAGTTTGGGTCGATGGCCAGCGTGTGCAGCGCAGCAGCTTGAAAGCGGTGCGACCGGGAATTGGGATGGTGCATCAGCACTTTAATTTGGTCTCGCGTGCCACCGTCGCGACGAACGTGCTGTCAGGAGCCTTGCCCGGTTTGCCTGCGTGGCGAGCGTTTTTGATGCAGTTTCCAGCCTCACTACGCGAGCGGGCTTGCCGCTTGGTGCGTGAGGTCGGACTACAGCCGGAGCATTTGCATCGGCGCGTCAGTGAACTGTCGGGCGGGCAGCAGCAGCGGGTTGGTATCGCCCGTGCATTCATGCTGGAGCCTGCGGTGCTGCTGGCTGATGAACCGGTGGCCAGCTTGGACCCGCGCATCAGCCGTGACATTTTGAGTTTGTTGCGTAGCCAGGCGCGTGATCGGGCGGCGACTGTTCTGTGCAGTTTGCATCAGGTAGAGCTGGCCCGTGAGTTTGCGGATCGGATTGTGGCGGTGCGTCAGGGTGTTGTGGTTTTTGATGGGCCAGCCAGTGCATTCGATGAGGCCGCAGCCACAGCCTTGTACCAGGCCGGGACGCCAGGAAGTCCCGTGGAGGCATGGTCTGGGGCGGTCATGACGCCTGGCCGTGCCACTGCATCGCCAGGCAGTTCGACGGTCAGACCGGGCACTGTGTTGGTGGAGGGCGTGTCATGAATAAGCCTGAAAGTGCAGCCGCTTGGCATTTGGATCCTCCTTACGGTGTGCGGGCCGTTTTGATAGCGATCGTGGTGCTTATTGCGCTGTTGTATACCGGCAAGCGGGTAGAGATGGATCGTATGGCGGCATTGAGTGCAGATGGGGTCTTGGCGACGGTTGGTATTAAGGATCAGTCGCAGGTGACTTCGGGTCTGAGCGCCTTGGCAGACAACATGTTTCCCTTGCAGGTGTCATATCGCACTCAAGTGAGCCGTATCGAAGGTTTTGACCCGCAGAAACTCCCTTTGTTTGCCTATGTGGAAACGGTTGATGTGGTCGAGCAATCGTTGAACCCGCATACCTTGCAGATGGAAGAAGAGGTCTATACGCAGACTTACTTGGTTGAGCCGTTGGGGTATGTGTGGCGGGTAGCCGTCAAGATGGTTGAAACCTTCGAGATCGCCATTTGGGCCACCCTGTTAGCCATGGTGGGGAGTGCGCCATTGGCCTATTGGAGTGCGCGCAATTACACACCGCATCGCGTGTTTTATGTCACAGCACGGGCCTTGGTCAGCCTATTTAGAGCCATGCCAGAGCTGATCTCCGCCTTGTTTCTGGTGCTGGCGTATGGCTTTGGCCCGATTGCAGGTGTCTTGGCATTGGCCATCCACTCCATGGGGTTTCTGGGCAAGTTCTATGCCGAGGATATCGAGACTGCTGATGTGAAGCCACAAGAGGCGCTGACGGCGATCGGCGCGGGCAAGTTGCGGGTTTTGGCGTATGCCGTATTGCCTCAGGTAATGCCTAAATTTACTGGTTACACCCTCTATATCCTGGATCGTAACGTCCGGATGGCGACGGTGGTGGGTTTGGTCGGTGCGGGCGGTATTGGGCAAGAGCTGAAAGGACGCTATGACATGTATCAATACGCCCACGTCGGGACCATTCTCGTCGTGATCTTTATCACCGTTTTTTTGTTGGATCAGGTAGCGGCCCGCTTGCGTCAGCGCCTGAGCTAAGTAGCGGCATCCCGTAAGGGCTGCCGTTCTATCAAGTCCTTGCCGGTTCGTGCCGGCCCTGTTTTCCCGATCTGGAGTGATTCATGACCTCGTACTTTGTACTGGGCCGTAGCGTTGTTGCGGCTATTGCCCTGAGTTTGACACTGGCCGCCTGTGGTGGTGGCTCTGATACGGATTCCTCTGCTACCCCGCCACCTGGTGGCGGTGGCGATATTGAACAACCCGAGCTCCCTGAGACACCGCAGTTGCGCTGCGCTCCTTGATGACGTTTTTCTTTTTTGAGTGATTAGCACCATGACCAAGATTCTGCCCCCAGACGATGCTGGTATCGAACTGTCCCAGCCGAGCCGACGTAAGTTTTTCCGGGCTTCTGCTCAGACTGCTGGCGCTTTGTCGGCGATGGCAATGTTGCCCGCTTCCATTCGACGCGCTTTGGCTATTCCAGCGACGGTGGATACAGGAACGATTAAGGACGTCAAGCATGTTGTCATTTTGATGCAGGAGAACCGTTCGTTCGACCACTACTTCGGCACGATGAAAGGGGTTCGTGGCTTTGGCGATCGTTTCCCGATTCCTTTGGAGTCGGGTAAATCCGTTTGGCATGAGTCTGACGGTACGAAGGAAGTGCTGCCTTACCATTTGAACTCGGCCACGATGAACGCTTTGTTTGTTCCTGGCACGCCTCACAACATGCCAGATGCCCAGGCGGCCTGGGGGCAAGGCAAGTTTGGTTTGTGGCCCAAGTACAAAAAAGCGTACTCGATGGGGTATTACAAACGCGACGATATCCCCTTCCAGTACGCGCTGGCCGAATCGTTCACCATGTGTGATGCAAACTTCTGTTCGATTGCAACTGGCACAGATCCCAACCGGATTATTTTCTGGTCTGGCTCTAACTACGATCCCAAACTCGGCCGCATGGGGGTCAATTGCACAGACTCCGATTCGGAACCCGTTAACCTGCGCTGTTGGGTCAAAGGGGCCTTACCGACACCGGGCTATACCTATCAAGGCTCGGCTTTTACCTGGAAAACCCTGCCTGATGTCTTGCAGGACGCGGGTGTGAGCTGGCGTATTTATCAGGATCCGAACAATAACTGGACGGGTGCTATGCACGGAGGTCTGGCCTTTGAGTCATTCCGTGAGTCCAAGCCCGGTGAGCCTTTGTATGAGCAGGGCATGAGCAATCACAGCTTGGAGGACCTCAAGCAAGATGTGCTGGATGCGACCTTGCCTGCGGTGTCCTGGATCCTGCCCTGGCCCTCGGTGTCTGAGCACCCCAGTGGTGGTGGTAGCCCAGCCCAAGGTGCGGATTATATTTCGCAGGTACTCGATGCCTTGACGGCGAACCCGGAAGTCTGGAGTAAGACAGCCTTCATCATTACGTTTGATGAGAATGATGGCTTGTTCGATCATTTGCCTCCCCCTGCTGTCCCTTCTTATGACGTCGATGGCAAGTTGATGGGTAAATCGACGGTCTCGCTTGACGGTGAGTATTTCTCCGACCCTGCTCGTAAGTATTTGAAGGCCGATGACACCATCAGTGGCAATTTGCGCCCTTGGGGTTTGGGCCCACGCGTGCCGATGTACGTTATTTCCCCCTGGAGTCGTGGCGGCTGGGTCAATTCCGAGGTGTTTGACCATACCTCTGTAGCCCAGTTTCTGGAAAAACGTTTCGATATCACCGTTGATGCCGTTAGCCCTTGGCATCGCGCAGTGTGTGGGGATTTGACCTCGGCCTTTGACTTTGCCAGCCCGAATGATCCTTCCTTCCCGACCTTGCCTGACATGAGCGACTACAAGGCGATGGAAGCACAGCAAAAGACGATGCCTCGCGCTGAACCTCCTGCGACACCGCAGCCTCTGTATCAGGAAGCCGGTGTTCGTTATTCACGTGCCTTGCCCTATGAATTGCATACCAGTGCGCGAGCAGACAAGAAAGGTTCTGTCGAGCTGCTGTTTAGCAATACCGGGCAAGCAGGGGCTGTTTTCCATGTTTATGACAAGAAGCATCTGGACTTGATCCCGCGTCGCTACACCGTCGAGGCTGGCAAATTATTGTCGGATACCTGGGATGTCACACAGGACAACGGGGATTACGAGTTCTGGGTGTACAGCACGAATGGGTTTGTGCGCACATTTGTGGGCAATACCGAGACAGGTGTATCGCTGGAAGTGCAGGTCTGTTACGAGCCGACTGCAGGTGATGTCTATTTGAAACTGTTCAATCAGGGTGATCGTGCTCAGAAGGCGACGGTGCTGTCGAACATGTATCGCACTGATGGTCCATGGGATCTGCTTGTGGAGCCCGGACAGGTGACTGAGCAGCGTTGGTCGGTGAAAGACAGTGGGAACTGGTACGACTTTTCGGTGCAGGCCGAAGGCTTTGAGCGCCGTTTTGCCGGTCGTATGGAAACGGGCAAGCATGGCGTCAGCGATCCTGCTATGGCGGTGCAACTGTAAGGTCTAACGAGACAGGCCCGGAGTTTTGAGGCTACGGGCGTGTCGAGCTGCTTTTTTGAGTGTGAGAAATTCATGAAATACACGTATATAGCCGCTGCCGTGAATGGGGTATTGACGGCAGCCGTGCTGGGGGCTGTGTTGCAGCCAATGGATGTGCGGGCTCAGACTGCTCCGCCTGCTGTGTGGGATGGCAGCAATGCCGGGTATGGTCAGGGAGCCGGGCAGAATGTGGGCGGGAAGAACAATGTGGCGGTTGGCAATAACGCAGGCCAGGATGTCTCAGGCAGCGTGAATATTGCGGTGGGCAAGGGCGCTGGCAATGATGTGTCGACGAACTGGAATTTGGGTATTGGGGAAGGCGCCGGCTCTAATGTCAGCGGCAAAAATGCCAATCAGGCTATTGGTTATTACGCCGGCACCAATGTCGAAGGGGGGTGGAATCAGTCGATTGGGCGTAGTGCGGGACAAAACGTCAAGGGAGACTACAACGATGCCATGGGCTTTTGGGCAGGCACGAATACGGTGGGCAATAACAATGCTGCCTATGGAAGCAATGCGGGGCGTGACGTAACCGGAAATGGTAATACCGCCTTGGGCCAGGAGGCCGGCCGTAATGTGCAAGGTGATAGCAATTTGGCAATGGGCCAAAATGCCGGTCAACAGGTAGTGGGTAATGGCAATTTGGCCCAGGGTAAGAATGCCGGCCAGAATGTACAGGGTTCCAACAATATGGCGTTGGGTTCCTATTCGGGTTATGGCGTCACAGGTGAGGGTAACGCTGCATTAGGTCTGGGGGCGGGCCGCGATGTGACGGGTGATAACAATATTGCTCATGGTGCTGGCGCCGGTGGGGGCGTTCAAGGCAATGACAATGTGTCAATTGGCTCGGGGGCTGGTCGCGGTACGGTTGCAGATCGAAGTGTCGCAGTGGGAGCGGGTGCCGTAGCGGGTACTGACGGTGTGGCGCTGGGTTCGGGAGCGAAGGCTGTGCAAGGCAGTGTCGCATTAGGGGCCGGGTCGCAGGCTGTGCGCGGAGCATCCCAGGAATATGTTGCCTATGGCTTGGATGGTGTCCATCGTTCTCAGGGCGAAGTGAATCTGGGTGGTCGGCAGTTGACAGGGCTAGCTCCCGGTAGTGAGGAGACAGATGCTGTCAATGTGGCTCAGTTAAGGGCAGCAAGCCAGGCGGCCGAGACACGCTTTGGTGAGTCTGTGCGGCGTCTGGATCGTGATCTGCAGTCTCAGGAGCGCAAGTTGAGTGCCGGGGTCGCTGCTGCCATGGCAACTGCAGCCTTGCCGCAGGCGTACTTGCCAGGGCGCAATATGGTCTCTTTGGCGGGGGGGACCTGGAATGGTGAATCGGGCTACGCTTTGGGCATTTCCCGTGTCTCGGAAAGTGGGACTTGGGTGTACAAGGTCAATGCCAACGGTACGTCTCGAGGAGACCTCGGGGCGGCGGCAGGGGTAGGCTATCAGTGGTAGGCCATCTGGACAAGGAGTAGGGAAGTGGTAAGAAAACGGGCTGTTTATCAGCCCGTTTTCCTGCCTGTAGAGTGGGATTGGTTTTGCTTCGGGTGTGCCCGTTAACCTGGGTGGAAATTCAAATACTGTTATAAGTTTTTGATTATTAATTTCTTTTTAGATTTTGCTTGATACGGCGGGTAGGGGTCATTGCAGTGTCATAAGTAAAAGTTACAAATGTGGCATTTGCAATAAGCGTGTTGCCGAGAGGTATGACAAGAAAATTATTTTTATTGCATGTTAAAAATTTTGTTGGGTGTTGATGTAACCTAAATACTTATTAAGGTGAAAGATTTTGTAGATTCTTACGGAGAAATCTAGAAGTAGGGCATGATGACGCTATTATTTGTTAAGCCCCTGATTTCTTAAAATCGTTTAATTTCAGAGTTTTGTTGCCCTTTTTGTCACAGGCTATTTATCATTTTTAACATTGTCATCGACGAAAGCCCTTGTAATCTAAGATACAATTTGTCCCGTGACTCGTGTGACGATCATAGTGTGTTTTCGTGCAAAAAGTCACAATTAGACACAAGGTTATGCTCCAAGAATACAGGCCAGAAGCCTGTAGCTCCGCCTTGTCTTGCCCCGGTCCATTATGAACATACTGCTGCGGCTGGTGATGTGTTTACCAGCCTTAGATGTAAAGCCCATGTGCAATACATAGGTGTTGGGCCCTCGGGGGGTGTTTCTTTCGCTTTGTTTAGGCGGCACACCGAACCCATTCTTCTTTCATTTTTGTACTTAAATTTGATCTGGCAATGCGTTACAACGCTGAGGTGATGTTCTCCGTTGTGGGCGCAGCACAGGATCTTACGGAGGCCGACGTGCGTGGTAAAAAAACTCTAACGGTAAGTTCGCTGCTGACAGCGCTTGTGCTGGCTCAGCCAGTTCATGCGCAGGAAAACAGCTTGAGCTTCAAAGACAGTATCGAGCGGGCAATCATGTCCAACCCCGAACTTGGCGCTCGCTTCCAAGACTTCCAGTCTGCGTTGGAAGGGCAGAATGTCAGCCGTGGTGCGTTATTGCCTGAAGTCAATGCCGAAGGATGGGTAGGTCGGGAGTGGCGTGGTAGCACATCCAGTGCATCGTCTGTGAACTGGTCTCGCAGTGGCTATAGCTTGCAGTTACGCCAGTTGATTTTTGATGGTTTCTCGTCGATTAATCAGGTGCGTCAGTTGGGCTACGAAAAACTGGCCACCTACTATGATTTGTTGGCTTCCGTAGATTCCTTGGCGCTGGAGGCGGCGAATGCTCATATTGACGTGCTGCGATACCGCGAAATGGAAAAGTTGGCGCGTGAAAATTACAATCTGCACTTGAATATCCTGAAGCAGATCGAGGAGCGCTCCAGCTCGGGCGTCGGGCGTGGTGTTGATCTGGAACAGGCATATGGCCGCCAGTCTTTGGCACAAAGTAACGTTATGACCGAGGCCGGGAACTTGAATGACGTTTTGCAGCGCTATCGTCGTATCGTCGGGGTAGCGGCTCCTGAGGTGTTGCAGCCTGCTCCTTCCTTGAGCGAATCCCTGCCCACAAAAACCAGCGATTTCTTGCCTTCTTTGCGCAACAGTCCTTCCATTTTGGCTAAACAGGCTCTGTATCAAGCGGCCGAGTTTGGCAAGCATGTGGCTCAAGGGCGTATGTCCCCAAAACTTGAGTTCCGTGCGGCAACAGGTAAAGATAAAAATGATCCACCCGGATCGTCTTACCGTGATGCCCAAAACTCCAACGTGCAGTTAGTGCTGTCCTATAACCTGTTCCGGGGTGGGGCAGATATGGCGCGCATTCGTCAGACCACTGCCCAGCAGTATGCCGCGCGGGATGTTCGCGACTATACATGCCGCAACGTGCAACAGGACTTGTCCGTAGCGTGGAACAACGTTCAACGTTTGCGTGCCCAGTTGCCTTTCCTGCAACAACATGAGCTGGCTACGTCTAAAGTTCGTGTGGCCTATATGCAGCAATTTCAGATTGGCCAGCGTTCCTTGCTGGACTTGTTGGATACTGAAAACGAATTGTTTGATGCCCGTCGTGCGTTGGCCAATGCCACCTATGACCTGCAACAGGCCGAGTACAGCTGGTTGATGCTGTCGCACCGTCTGGTATCAGCAGTTGGTTTGGCGCAGCCCTACTCGGAGCAACCTGACGAAGCCGCCAAACTGGATTTCCCCGAAGAGGCCTTTCAGGCATGTATGGCACCTGTACCGGATACCAGCAATCTGACTCCGATAACAGTTGACTATCGTGACGATATGGCTCCGCCGGTCTTGCGTGAAAAAACAGCTGGGCTGAACTAATTGGTTTTGCTTGAGCGTACTTGAAGGTTAGGGGGCTATATGAGTCCAGAAGAAGAGGGCTATAAACAAGAGCTGTCAGTCTCGGATGCCAGTTTTATTCGGGTTCTGGAAGACTTGATTGACGCCTTGATTGCGAATGGCGTTCTTCGCATGACTGATTTGCCCCCTGAAGCCTTGGCTAAATTAAACGAGCGCAAACAAACCCGTCAGCGCCTGCGAGATTCGCTGGATTTGATTAATGACGACGAACCACTCATCTGAAAATCCAACACCACAGAGCGAGACATTCAGTATCCCGCCTCATCTGACTCATGATGATCCGTTACTGAATTGTTTGGTAGAGATTACCCGTATTCACGGCAATCCATGTACGGCCCAGCATCTGTCTACGGGTCTGCCCTTGCAGAAGGGACGCCTGACGCCCGCTCTTTTGAGTCGGGCTGCAGCGCGTGGGCATTGCACCTCGCGTATTTGGCGCCGTTCTTTTGCCGAACTCAATCCCAATCTGTTGCCAGCCATTTTGCTGCTGAACGATAGTCGGGCTTGCGTGTTGTTGGGCTTCGAGGATGATCGTGCTCTTGTGCATTTTCCAGAAAGCGGCAGCCCCAGTGAAATTGACCTGGAGCAATTGCAGGAGCTGTATTCTGGCCTGCTCGCGGTTGTGCAACCTGACTTCCGGGTCGAGGTGCGAGCAACAGAGGGTATAACGCCCCTGAAAGGCAAGCATTGGTTCTGGGCGACCGTATCGCAAAACTGGAAGTTATATCGGGATGCGCTCGGTGCGGCGTTTCTGATTAACGTGTTTGCCTTGGCGATCCCCTTGTACACCATGAATGTGTATGACCGCGTGGTGCCTAACAATGCGATAGAAACGTTGTGGGTACTGTCTATAGGGATTGGTTTGGTGCTCGTGCTGAACCTTCTGTTGACCAGCGTACGCGCGTATGTGGTTGATGCGGCCAGTAAGCGGGTTGATATTCAGTTATCAGCACGGATTATGGAGCGGGTATTGGATTTGCGCATGGAGAATCGGCCGCCTTCGGTGGGCTCTTTTGCCGCCAATTTGCGCTCGTTTGAGTCTGTGCGCGATTTTATTGCCTCTGCCAGTCTGACAACGCTGGTTGATTTGCCATTTGTCGTCCTGTTTCTTGCGGTACTGGCCTGGATATCGCCTTGGATGTTAATCCCGCCGGTCGTGGCTATCATCATTATTCTTGCCGTGTCCTGGTTTGCCCAGGCTCGGATGGAGCGGTTGACCAAGCAAACATTTCAAGCGGCTGCACAGCGCAACGCAGGCCTGGTGGAGTCCTTGGCTGGGCTTGAAACCTTGAAGGTATTGAATGCGCAGAGCAATGCTCAGCGCGCTTGGGAGCAGTCTACAGAGTACCTGGCTCGACAAGGGGCCAGAATCAAGATGACTTCGGCTGTAACGGTAAGCACCGTGCAGATGTTGACCCAAGTGGTCACGATCTGCGTGATTATCATCGGTGTATATCTGATTCAGGACGCGCAGTTGTCGATGGGGGGCATTATTGCTTCCTCCATGATTGCGGGCCGTTGTCTTGCCCCATTTGGGCAAGTGGCCGGGCTGATGATGCAATATCAGAATGCGCGTACGTCGCTGGATTCGATTGGTATGTATATGGAGTTGCCGGTCGAACACCCTGATGATCGCAATTTTGTGCCTCGGCCTTATCTTGAAGGTTCCATCGAGTTCCGTGGTGTTAGTTTTGCGTATCCCGGTGCAACTCAGAATGTGATCAATCAGCTTAGTTTTTCCCTCAAGGCAGGGGAGAAAGTGGCCATTATCGGGCGTATAGGTTCAGGTAAGACCACGTTGTCCAAGTTAATTCTGGGCTTGTATAAACCGACCTCGGGCACGATTGTGTTAGACGGTATCGATAATCAGCAGATTGACCCAGCAGATGTGCGTCGTTCTATGGGCTATGTCTCACAAGATCCGATGCTGTTTTATGGCACCTTGAAACATAATCTGACGATGGGTTCGCCCTACGTTACGGATGATCAGATGTTGGCTGCCGCCAAGTTGGCGGGTGTGGATGATTTTGCTCGTCGGCACCCAGATGGCTACGACATGATGATCGGCGAGCGTGGTGATTCGCTCTCTGGCGGTCAGCGTCAAGCGGTTGCGGTGGCCCGGGCCTTGATGGGAAACCCCTCTATTCTGTTGCTCGATGAGCCTAGCAGCAACATGGACAATCAAAGCGAATCCGCTTTGCGCAATAGTTTGCGCACTGAATGTGAGGGCAAAACAGTGGTGCTGGTCACGCATCGTACAGCGCTACTGGACTTGGTTGATCGCTTGATTGTCATGGATATGGGGCGAATTGTGGCCGATGGTCCCAAGGAGCAGGTCATTACAGCATTGCGTAGTGGGCAGATTGGCAAGGCCCGGAGCGCGACATGACGAAAAAAAGTTTGTTTTCCCGGATACGGGCAAGGCTGAAGGCCGATTCTGGGCCAGCACCAAGCCGAAGTGTTCTCAAAAATGCAGCTTGGACGGCACGTCAGCAAGAGGTGCGTGGTTCGCGTTTGTTGATCTGGTTGACGCTGTTGGCAATTTGCGTGCTGATTGTTTGGGCAAGCTTGGCCAACATTGACGAGGTTGTGCGTGGAGAAGGGAAGGTGGTGCCTTCTCGGCAGGTACAGATCATACAAAGCCTCGATGGTGGTGTTGTTGAGGAAATTCTTGTCAGGCCCGGGCAATCCGTTGAGCAGGGCGAGGTGCTATTGCGCATTGATCCCACGCGAGCATCGTCTTCCTTGGGTGAGAATGAGGCAGAGTCCTTGTCGTTGTTGGCCAAGGCGGCCCGGCTTGAGGCCATTGCGGCTGATCAAGCCCTGGATATGCCTGCCGAGGTTGTGGAAAAGGCGCCGGATCTTGCTGAAATGGAGCGTCGCGTCTGGCAAGCTCGTACCGAGGAGCTGCGCTCCAATATCTCTGTCGCTCAGGAGCAACTGCATCAACGCCAGCAAGAGCTACGAGAAACGCAGGCCAATCGGGATCAGGCGGCATCGAGCTGTGGCCTGACATCGCAAGAATTGAAAATGACGCGGCCTTTGCTGAAAAGCGGGGCTGTTTCTGAAGTGGATTTGTTGCGCTTACAGCGCGATGTAGCGCGTTATTGCGGAGAACAACGAGCCGCTACGGCGCAAATAAGCAGGATCGAGGCCTCCATACAAGAGGCGCAGAACAAGATCGGTGATGTTGAAATTACATTCCGTAACCAGGCTCGTACAGAGCTGGCAGAAACTCGCGCCAAATTGGCTTCTTTAGAGCAAGGGCAGCGCGCATTGGCGGATCGTGTCCGATTGGCTGAAGTGCGCTCGCCAGTACGTGGGACGATTAAAACTCTTGCCGCTAATACGGTGGGGGGGGTTGTGCAACCTGGTAAGGATATTTTGGAGATCGTGCCGACTGATGACTCCTTGTTGTTGGAGGTGCGTATCCATCCGCGTGACATCGGATTTCTTCACCCGGGTCAATCTGCTGAAGTTAAGTTTACTGCCTATGACTTTGCGATTTACGGCGGCCTTGCCGGGGTGTTGGAGCAAACCAGTGCCGATACGATTACCGATGAAAAGGGTAATTCATTTTATATAGCCAAAGTGCGCACTGATACCGTTTACGTGGGTGATGATAATCGGCCTATTTTGCCTGGCATGGTGGCAGAGGTTCATATCCTCACGGGTAAACGCACTGTCATGCAGTATTTACTCAAACCCATTCTCAGGGCCCGCTCTAACGCCTTTACAGAGCGTTAAAGCGGCAGGGGTGGCCTGTACGGGGGGAGTAGTGCTGACGATAGAGGATAAATAATCCCACGTCAGCCTCAGAGCTGATGGCTTTTTAGCTCGTGTTACCAGTAAGGGAAAAGCGGTATGCGACAAGTAAATTCGGTTTTATTTCTGACGAACGATGAAGCCTTGTGGCAGCATTGGAGTCACCAGAATTCCGTAACCTACTTGCCTGCCCGAGGGCGAGGTATGGAGGATTTGTTACGGTGGAAACAGCAACATCGTGAGCTTGTCGTCATGGACAGTGCGCTTGCGTTATGGAATCACCCGCAATGGGTACAGGCAGTAAAAGGGATGAAGGTGGTGGTCGCCAGCCCTCGGCCTGTCGACTCTGAAGGGCAAGCCGTATTGGCGTTGGGCGCCCGAGCTTATATTCACGCGTACAGCTCGTCGGCTCTGCTGGAGCAAGTGTTGGAGCACGTGGCCTCGGGCCAGGTTTGGGTGGGAGAGTCTTTGCTGAGTCGCCTGCTCAGTGACGTGACTCGTCACTTGGAAATTCGCACGGGTTGGGAAAGCAATTTGACCAGCCGTGAAATCGAGGTGGCGCAACGCGCCTCGTTGGGGCACTCCAATCAATTGATTGCCCAGGATCTTGGCATTACTGAACGAACAGTGCGTGCCCACCTTCAAGCTATTTTTGAAAAGCTTGGTGTAACTGATCGTTTAATGTTGGCGCTAAAAGTACACGGCATTTCATAAGCCTGTTTGGGCCGTCCAGTCCTGCATTGTCAACTTGCGTAAAGAATCGCAAGTAAAGCGGCGAACTGGCGGCAGCGCCAATATCACATAGCAGATCAACTCGCTATTCTCATACCAAAGAAAGCCAATTTCAGATGGTCGCATTGCGACGGTCTTTTTTAGGAATCAGACAATTATGGCACTGGATACTGTTTTAGTGACACGCGTTGAAGGTACAGCATGGATGCGTACCAGCGATGGCTCAAAAGTAGCGCTCAAAGAGGGAATGCGTGTTCCCGTAAACGCTGAGATCACTACCGAAACAGGCGCATTTGTCGAGCTCGAGATTCCTGGCGGGCCGCCTATGACCATTTCCGATAATCGGGAATTCTTGCTGAGTGACGATATTGCCCAGACGGATGTCGATCCTGCTGTGGCCGTTCTGACCAATCCTGATGATCCAGCGATTGCTGCAGTACTGGCAGCACTGGAAGCGGGTAATGACCCATTTGAACAGTTAGATCCTACCGCTGCTGTGCTGACGGGTGGCGGAGAGGGCGGAAGTAGTTTTGTGCGTTTGGTCAGTATTGTTGAGACAACCCGACCATTAGCCCTGGAGTATCCCAAACCAGGCGTATTAGGCACAGAATTGCCTCGTTTTAGCGGTGGTGGTGGCGATGAGACGGATCCAACTCTCGTTGCTGGCACATCGACTGTGACATTGGAAACACCAGAGCGAGTCACGGAAGGCGAGCCATTTGAAATCATTGCGCGCGTCGATAACCCAGTTACTGGGCAAGATCTGATCATCACGCTGACCAATGGCAGCACTATTACGATTCCGGTTGGCAGTACGGAAGGCCGGGTGCTTGTTGATAATCCTTATCCAGATGATGCTTACACACAAGGCGATCGTCCCGAGGATATTGGTATCAGCACGACAACGGGCGGTAACTACGAGAATCTGGATACGAGCAGTACATCCAGCAGCACCATCACGGACGATGATGATGCTACAAAAATTACTTTGGAAGGCCCCGATACGGTTGTAGAAGGTGAGGACATCACCATTACCGCGACAGTTGAAAATCCTCCGCAAGGCGGAGACTTGGTGATTAAACTGACTAATGGTCAGGAAATTATCATCAAAGAAGGTGAGACTAGCGGTTCTGTCACGTATCCAGCTCGTCCTGATGATGGGACGGTGCAAGGCAATATCCCGGAAAATGTCGGGATTGAGAGCAGCACGGGCGGCAACTACGAGAAGGTTGAGTACGGCGATCCGGTAACGACTACCGTTGAAGATAACGATGTACCTGCGATTACTGTGTCCGACACGGTCATCAGTGAGGGAGGTTCGGGTACCTTCAACGTGAATTTTGGTAAACCAGTCGACAACGAGACCACGGTTACGCTGCAATTGGGGCATGGCTCCACGGACGATGGCGATATAGCTCTTGATCAGCCCCCTGTTGTGCAATTGCCCAATGGTGATACGGTGCCTGTCACACAAAATAGTGATGGCACATACAGTTTCACACTGCCTCCCGGTGTCACTGACGTCACGGTAACTGTAGATACTAAAGACGATGATGTTTTTGAAGGTGAAGAAGATTTCACCTTGACTGTTACGCAAGAAGGCGAGACACAGAACGGTACCCCTGTTGATAAAGTCCAGGGTGAAGGTACAGGCACAATTGTTGATGATGGCCGCGAAGTGCCGGTTGATCCTACCGATCCAACAGGTCCAACCGAGCCCGCCAATAATGACATTCCTAGTTTGGCTGTTAATAACCCTGTTCTGAGCGAGGGTAGTGACGCTGTTTTTGTGGTTGATTTAAGCAATCAAGTAAAAACAAACACGACGCTGGAACTCCAGCTTAACGAGGGCAGTGCAGGTTTTGGCGATCTGTGGACCGATGGTGAGCCCCGTACCGTTCAGGTGCAGGTAGGCAATGGCGTGGTGCAGACCGTGACCGTCGATGCCGACGGCAAATTCAGCGTGGATGTGCCTGCTGGTGAGACCCGGATTACCGTTACCGTCCCCACTGTGGATGATGCCGTTTTTGAAGGTGAAGAGCAGTTCACTCTGGATGCAGAGCTGACGGGTACTGTGGGTGATGTTGAGTTGAAGGATGTAACGGGCGAAGGTACTGCCACGATTACAGATAGCAACACCGGTGAGCCTGGTGCGGACGTACCGGTTCTGACGGTGGACGACGCCGGTAATGTGAACGAAGGCGAGAACGCCACGTTCAACGTGAGCCTGGACAAGGCGGTTGATGCCGACACGACCCTGACCTTCACCTTGGGTGGTGAGATCGAGGACGGCGACATTGGTGAGCCTACTGTCACCATCAACGGTCAAGATGTGACCGTGACCAAGAATGCCGATGGCAGCTACAGCGTGACGGTGCCCGCTGGCACGACCGATGGCATTGTGGTGACGGTGCCCACGACCGACGACGATGTGTTCGAAGGCAATGAGGACTTCACGCTGGAAGCCACACTGACGGGTCAAACCGCCAGTGGCACGGATCTGCCTAGCGGTATTACCGACAGCGGTGATGCCACGATTGTGGACAGCGATCCAAACAACCCCGGTGCGGACGTACCAGTTCTGACGGTGGACGATGCCGGTAATGTGAACGAAGGCGAGAACGCCACGTTCAACGTGAGCCTGGACAAGGCCGTTGATGCCGACACGACCCTGACCTTCACCTTGGGTGGTGAGATCGAGGACGGCGACATTGGTGAGCCTACGGTGACGATTGGTGGTCAGGATGTGACGGTCACCAAGAACGCCGATGGCAGCTACAGCGTGACGGTGCCCGCTGGCACGACCGATGGCATTGTGGTGACGGTGCCCACGACCGACGACGATGTGTTCGAAGGTAATGAGGACTTCACGCTGGAAGCCACACTGACGGGTCAAACCGCCAGTGGCACGGATCTGCCTGGCGGTATTACCGACAGCGGTGATGCCACGATTGTGGATGGTGATCCAAACAACCCCGGTGCGGACGTACCAGTTCTGACGGTGGACGATGCCGGTAACGTGAACGAAGGCGAGAACGCCACGTTCAACGTGAGCCTGGACAAGGCGGTCGATGCCGACACGACCCTGACCTTCACCTTGGGTGGTGAGATCGAGGACGGCGACATTGGTGAGCCTACTGTCACCATCAACGGTCAAGATGTGACCGTGACCAAGAACGCCGATGGCAGCTACAGCGTGACGGTGCCCGCTGGTACGACCGATGGCATTGTGGTGACGGTGCCCACGACCGACGACAATGTGTTCGAAGGTAATGAGGACTTCACGCTGGAAGCCACGCTGACGGGTCAAACCGCCAGTGGCACGGATCTGCCTGGCGGTATTACCGACAGCGGTGATGCCACGATTGTGGATACCGAATCGACCGATCCAACCAACCCGAACCCCGGTGCGGACGTACCATGGCATTGTGGTGACGGTGCCCACGACCGACGACAATGTGTTCGAAGGTAATGAGGACTTCACGCTGGAAGCCACACTGACGGGTCAAACCGCCAGTGGCACGGATCTGCCTGGCGGTATTACCGACAGCGGTGATGCCACGATTGTGGATACCGAATCGACCGATCCAACCAACCCGAACCCCGGTGCGGACGTACCAGTTCTGACGGTGGACGATGCCGGTAATGTGAACGAAGGCGAGAACGCCACGTTCAACGTGAGCCTGGACAAGGCGGTTGATGCCGACACGACCCTGACCTTCACCTTAGGTGGTGAGATCGAGGACGGCGACATTGGTGAGCCTACGGTGACGATTGGTGGCCAAGATGTGACGGTCACCAAGAACGCCGATGGCAGCTACAGCGTGACGGTGCCTGCTGGTACGACCGATGGCATTGTGGTGACGGTGCCCACGACCGACGACAATGTGTTCGAAGGTAATGAGGACTTCACGCTGGAAGCCACACTGACGGGTCAAACCGCCAGTGGCACGGATCTGCCCACCGGTATTACCGACAGCGGTGATGCCACGATTGTGGATAGTGATCCAAACAACCCCGGTGCGGACGTACCAGTTCTGACGGTGGACGATGCCGGTAACGTGAACGAAGGCGAGAACGCTACGTTCAACGTGAGCCTGGACAAGGCCGTTGATGCCGACACGACCCTGACCTTCACCCTGAGTGGTGAGATCGAGGCCGACGACATTGGTGAGCCTACGGTGACGATTGGTGGTCAAGATGTGACCGTGACCAAGAACGCCGATGGCAGCTACAGCGTGACGGTGCCCGCTGGCACGACCGATGGCATTGTGGTGACGGTGCCTACGACCGACGACAATGTGTTCGAAGGTAATGAGGACTTCACGCTGGAAGCCACACTGACGGGTCAAACCGCCAGTGGCACGGATCTGCCTGGCGGTATTACCGACAGCGGTGATGCCACGATTGTGGATATGAGTGAAGTCTTTGCGATCATCTCTGTAGATAGCGCTAGCGTATCTGAGGGTGGAGAGCTGCGTTATACCGTGCAGTTAGTCGATGGTGCGGGCAATGCGGTCACAGTGCCAGCAGGTCAAAGTATCGATGTGACTCTTGATTGGAGTGGCGCTGCCGCCAATGCGGGCGATACAGGCACCTTGCCGGATAGTGTGACTATTCAGGGTGGAACGTCCGAAACAGAATTTACTGTTAATACGGTAGATGACGTTTACAAAGAGCCCAATGAAGGCTTGCAGGTAGAGATTACGGGCGTTGTGGACGCTAATGATGCGTTCGATCATCTGTCTGTGGGTACTCAGGATTCTGCAAGTACCGTCATTGTGGATGACTTTGACCCAACGTCGGTCAGCATTAAGGCAACGGTCACTAAGACCTCGACAATTGATGTGGGTAACGTCGGGAACACTGACAGCTTTACCGTGACAGCCACCGATAAAAATGGTCAGACTACTAATGTCTCTACAGTGACAGGTACGGACCATGATGGCTTTGGCGTGTCTGGACAGGCTGGGAATGGCGACGACAAAGAGCTTGGCTATGGGGAGACTCTCACGGTTGAATTCAACAATGAGGTCAAGTCCTTTGATGTTCAGTTTGCCTGGAGAGCCAATTCTGAAAAAGCGAAGGTTGAGTTCTTTGATGCCGCGGGTAACTCAGTGGGCTGGGCCATCATTTCTGGTGGTGGTTCCAACACCCAAGCCTTGGTTACGTATTACGACGCGAATGGTGATGTGACCAAGACCGAACGGGTAGCCGGCGGCTCAGACAAAGTCGATTTGGCATACACGTTTGAGCCAGGCAGTGGTCAGAACTTTACGAAAGCAGAGTTCACAGCTCCCGGCGCTACCGATGACTATCTGGTGCATTCCATTTCCTACAAAGAGGTGATCAATGATGATGCATCCAGTATTCCTGGCATGGAATCCGAGGTTGTGTTTGATATCGAAACCTCGAATCCGCCTGATCCTAGCAAGTATGACTTTGAGACTACCTTCCCGACGGCAACGGTAGAAATCGACGGTCAGACCTACGAGGTAACGCTGGACAGAAATGGCAAAGGTTCGGTGACGGTGACCACCGATGGCACTAAAGATCTGACTGCCAAGGTAGTAGCGGTGGACGGAAACTTTGAGGATGTCCAGGTTCCTGTCAGCCTCACGCTGCACCACGGTGAAGTCTATGATGGTGACAACAGTGGTGGCACGCTGCAAGGCAGTCAGGGTGATGACATTATTCTGGCTGACGTCGGTGGCACTGTTACGACTGTTGAACCCGGTAAGAATTACAACATTGCGTTGGTGGTGGATACGTCCGGCAGTATGGGGTCCGCATCCGGTACTCCTGGTTTGACACGTATGCAGTTGGCTATCAATGCCTTGAAGAATTTGGCCGAGGACTTGAAGGACCACGATGGCATTGTGAATGTGGTGTTGGTTGATTTTGCCAAAACAGCTACCTCAGTAGTGAAGCTGGATAATCTCACCACAGATAATGTGCATATTTTGATTAATGCCCTTAACAATCTGACCGCGTATGAGGGTACGAACTATGAAGCTGCCTTTAATGAAACGGTGAAATGGTTTAATGAACAAGCGGCTAAGCAGACTTCTGGTCTCCAGTTTGAGAATCTGACTTATTTCCTGACCGACGGCAATCCAACGTATTACATGGATGGTCAGCAGGTCAAAGGAAGCGGTAGTTCGACAACTGGTACGATTATGGAGCAGTCGATCGACGCGTTTGAGGCTTTAAGCGATTTGAGCGCGGTGCATGGTATCGGTATTGGCAGTGGTGTGGCCCAAGACTATCTGCAGTTCTTCGATGACACATCTTCTATCGGTGATAAGGATGTCTGGGTGCAAGAAGGTAAGTGGTCCTGGCAGGGAAGCTGGGTGTCTGGCCCTGCCGGCACACCTGACATCGTGCATACCGCTGAAGACTTGGCTGCTGCCTTGCAGGGTGGTTCGAGCAGCAGCGAGTTGCTGGATGTGGGCGATGACACTGTATTGGGTGGTGACGGTAACGACATCATCTTTGGTGATGCGATTAATACCGATGGTGATGTCTTGCCATGGCATGAAATCCCAGGTGGTCGTCCTGCTGACTTGCCCGATGGAGCCGGCTTGAAGGCGCTGGAGGTATTCCTTGAACTCAAGAATGGGTCTGCTCCAAGCAACACCGACTTGTACGCCTACATCAAGGGAAATCACGAAGCCTTCAATGTGGCTGGTGACACCCGTGGTGGTAATGACACCCTGGATGGCGGTAGTGGTAACGACATCTTGTATGGTCAGGGTGGTAACGACACATTGATCGGTGGTGCTGGTGACGACATCCTGTTCGGTGGTGCTGGCAATGACACCTTCCAGTGGAATGCCGGAGACCAGGGTAGTGTTGCCAAGCCTGCTGTAGATCGTGTGATGGACTTTGGTGCGGCTGGTGAAGACACCTTGGACATTAGCGATCTGTTAAGTGGTTATGACGGTAGCGATGCCAACCTGAGCAAGTACTTGTCCGTAAAAGAGTCCGACAGTGGCAAGATGGAAATCGGTATCAGCTCTCAAGGCAATAGCCAGTTTGATCAGAAGATCATTTTGGAAAATATCGACTTTGATGCGGAAAAAGCAATTCAGATTGCTAACTCGCTCAAAGACGGCACCTTAAAGAGCAGTGATTTCTAAATTGTGTATTCACTGAGCGCTACGGTAGTTGGTAGCGTATTGAACCCCGCAAGTCCGTCAGGGCTTGTGGGGTTTTATTTGGCTTGTCGTTTCTGCCAATAGCATCCTGTAGTATTTGTGCCTATGATTTGTTTGTCTGACCGGTCTGGATGTGAATAGGGATCAGGCGGGGGGCTTTTGCTCAGGCCTTAGTGGTCAATAGCGGTTATCAAGTGTTTACTAAATAGGCACGCTATAAGGCCGTTATAAGGGTTTGCTTATTTGGGATTGACGTGCTCTTGTCTTTTGCCTGGCTACGCCTTTTTCTTCGATCTAGGGTTGCGCTGCTAGCGTTGATTGCGCTGCTTGTTTTGGTGTGGCTGCCTTTGTCGGTGCCAGCCTTGCAATTCGAGGCAAGCAAGATTCGCCAGACTGCCGTCTCCCGCTTTGGCGCCCGTGCTGGAAATGCTGTAGATCGCTGGATCGTTAACCTGGACTCCGCCCGCGGGCAAAGCGAGCGCCGCCAACTGGATGTCGTCAACGATTTCTGGAACGCGAATGCGATGGCTGGTGAGGATATTCACATCTGGGGGCAGTTGGATTATTGGGCAACACCGATTGAAACGCTGGGCAAAATGGCGGCCGATTGCGAGGATTTTGTGATTGGCAAATATTTTTCCTTGTTACACCTGGGTGTGCCCAATGAAAAATTAAGATTGATTTATGTACGGGCACAAGTAGGTGGCCAAAGTATTGCGCACATGGTGCTGGGCTACTACCCCACACCGCAGTCCGAGCCTTTATTGCTGGATAATTTAAGTGGCTCGATTCGTCCCGCCAGCCAGCGTCCTGATTTGACCCCCGTGTTCAGCTTCAATTCCCAAGGGGTGTATGTGGGTAACGCCCAGAAAGGTTCGGTAGACAGTATCAGCCGCTGGCGTGGTTTGCTGGAAAAAATGCGTAAGGAAGGGTTTGTTCCTTGATGATGTACCGGCCCCAGGGCTTGAACCCTGATCGGAAACAGCTCTCAGGACACCCTTGCTGGGTGGGCTAGACCAGAATTTATGGAATATACGGAAGCGTTATGTCTTTACTTAAACAGCTCCTGCTAAGTGTCTCGTGCGCGATTCTTGCTATCTTGATTGGCACGCTGTGGTTCAGCGTTGACTCGGCAAGGCAATACTTGAGCAGTCAGTTGCAGGCTCAGGGTGAGTCGGCCGCGACTTCGCTGGCCTTGACCTTGTCCCAACCCAGCAACCAGGATCCGGTGACCCAAGAGCTGCTGATTGCTGCTCTGTACGATACCGGGCAATTTGAGCGTATTCGTTTTGCTGACACCTCCGGTACGATCTTGGTGGAGCGTAGCACTCAACAAGAAAAGGAGCTCACTGGATCTTCGCCTGCGTGGTTTGCCAACTCCTTGCCGATTGAGGTGCCTGTGGCCTCGGCTCATGTCAGCAACGGCTGGAACCAGATCGGCACTATTGAGGTAAAACCCGCTGACGAATACGCCCGTGCCAGTTTGTGGAAAAGCTTTGTGCGCGTGACCTTGCTGGTATTGGGCGCTGGAATTGCCTGGTGTGTGTTTGTCTTGATGGTCATGGCCTGGTTGCGTCGTGCCTTGCGCGAACATGTGCAGTTCGAGTTGCAGCAGATGGATCAAAGTGAATCTGTACCCAGCCGCAAAAAAGTACGCACGATTCCCGAGCTGGAAGCCGTGACACATACCTTAAGCACCGTGCGAAGACGCATCCGTGTCAGTAGCCAGGAGCAAAACGCCCGAATCGAGCAACTGCAGTTGGAGTTGAACTGTGATCCGGTAACGGGCCTGGCTAACCGCAAATATTTCGTGAACCTGTTCCGTCAGGTTCTTCAGCAAGAAGAAGGTGGCCATGTGCTCCTGTTCCGTCAGCGGGACTTACTGCCATTGAATACGTCTTTGTCGCGGGATGCGGTGGATGCCTGGTTGACGTTGCTCACCCAGCGCTGTACTGAACTATTGCAGAAAAATGGCATGGACTCAGGCAATCTGGCCCGCCTGAATGGCTCTGACTTTATTGTGCTGCTCCAGGGCCAGACGGGTCCTCAGGTGATGGGTTTTGCGCAAGAGTTGCGTAACGCTTTGCAGGAACTGCGCCAGCCCCTGCCCGATGGCAGTCTGTGCCGCTGGTCGATGGCGATGACGAACTACGAAGGACAGGACACGCTTAGCGCCGTGATGACGCGTTTGGACAATGCGTTGATGCGTGCTGAAGGGGCAGGGCACCAGGAGGTGGAGTACCGTCCCTCCGAAGGCGTCCATTCCGAGGCGGGATCGTCCATTGGCGAGCAGGAATGGCATTCGCGTATTGAGCGCGGTCTGGAGCAAGGCCGCATTGAGTTGAATGTGAAACCGGGCGTCGAGGTGTGGGGTCAGGCTGGTCAGATTTACGATGCAACCTTGAATTTGTTGCCTGAGCAGCAAGGTCAGGCCAGTTTACCGGCCTATTTATTCATTCCGGTGGCGGTGCGTCTGGGTCTGTCAGGGCTGTGTGACTTGCGCACGATGGAACTGGCGAGTGACTGGCTGGCCAGCAATGAGGGCAGTTTGAGTGTTCGCGTCTCCTGGGCCTCGGTGATCAAGCCCGGCTTTGCGGATCAGGTGGCCGAGGTTCTGGCCAAAGCTGGTGACAAGGCTCAACGTTTGATTATTGAACTGGATGCTTACTGTCTGAGCGAATACGATGTCGAAACGGTCGCTTTTGTGGATACATTGCGTCCCTTGGGTGTGCAATTTGGTCTGCGTCGTGTTCTGGAACAGCCCGAATCGATTCTGTGGCTCCATGTGATGGCGCTCAAATATATTGTCCTGGACGATGAGCGAGCCCAAACTTTGCAGACTGAAGTGGGAGGACGGCACTTGCTGACCGCGTTCCTGCAAAGCCTGCGGGAGTTGGGGATTGGTTTGCGGCGGGTAACGCGAACCAGCAATAGCGCCCAGTTGGATGCGTTGTTGCGCGAAAACGCCGTCACGCCAAGGCCTTAGCAAATAAATCCTTGTTTTTCTGGGGCTTATTTGCTAGTATATGTGGCTTACCTCTTTATTTTGACCGGAGAGGCTTAGACGCCTATCCGGATTGAAGTTGGTAATACAACGTTTTGTCTCTCGCAAGATTTCAACCTAGGGTTCGGCTTGCCGGACCAGATCGAGATCGGGTTTACGGTATCGAACTGGCTGGATCCGAATCTGACGGGACCAAAACTGGTTGTGTGACCCAGTCATTTTGGCTGGATCGTTGCAATTAAGTTGGAACAGGAAAAATCATGATTCAAATGCAGACCACGCTGGACGTGGCCGACAACACAGGTGCGCGTTCCGTAATGTGCATCAAGGTGCTGGGCGGCTCGAAGCGCCGTTATGCCGCAATTGGTGACATCATCAAAGTTACCGTTAAAGAAGCGGCCCCGCGCGGACGCGTCAAAAAAGGCGAAATCTACAACGCTGTAGTGGTTCGTACCGCTAAGGGCGTGCGCCGTAAAGACGGTTCGCTGATTCGTTTCGGTGGCAATGCCGCCGTATTGCTCAATGCCAAGCTGGAACCCATCGGCACCCGTATCTTCGGACCCGTTACGCGTGAACTGCGTACCGAGAAGTTCATGAAGATCGTGTCCTTGGCTCCCGAAGTGCTGTAAGGAGCGCGAAAAAAATGCAAAAAATTCGTAAAGGCGACGAAGTTATTGTGCTGACTGGCCGTGATAAAAAACGCCGTGGCACAGTGCTGCAACGCGTCGATGCAGACCACGTTATCGTGGAAGGCATCAACGTAGTCAAAAAACACGTTAAAGCCAATCCTATGGCTGGCACGCAGGGTGGTATTGTCGATAAGACCATGCCTATCCACATCTCGAACGTTGCGCTGTTCAATCCAGAAACCGGCAAGGGCGACCGTGTTGGTATCCAGGTGATCGACGGCGAGAAAACGCGTGTTTATCGTTCCAGCGGCAAGGCCGTTGGCGCCAAGGCTTAAGGGGCGGATAACATGGCACGTTTACAAGAGTTCTACCGCGAAAAAGTGGTTGCCGACCTGCAAAAGCAGTTCGAGTACAAGAGCATCATGGAAGTACCCCGCATCACCAAGATCACTCTGAACATGGGTGTCTCGGAAGCGGTTGCTGACAAGAAGATTATCGAGAATGCGGTATCGGACATGACCAAAATTGCTGGTCAAAAGCCCGTTATCACGAAAACCCGCAAAGCTATTGCCGGTTTCAAGATTCGCGAAGATTACCCGATCGGTTGTATGGTGACCCTGCGCGGTCAACGCATGTACGAATTCCTGGATCGTCTGGTCGCTGTGGCTCTGCCACGCGTTCGTGACTTCCGTGGTGTGTCGGGTCGTGCGTTTGACGGCCGTGGCAACTACAACATGGGGGTTAAAGAGCAAATCATTTTCCCTGAAATCGAGTACGACAAAATCGACGCAGTGCGTGGTCTGAACATCAGCATCACTACTTCTGCCAAGACGGACGAAGAGGCCAAGGCGCTGCTTAGCGCGTTCAGCTTCCCGTTCCGCAACTAAGGGGCGCAACGTGGCTAAACTTTCCCTCATCAATCGCGACATCAAGCGCGCCAAGCTGGCTGAGAAATTCGCCGCCAAGCGTGCAGCACTGAAAGCGACTATTGACGACCAGTCCAAGTCTGACGAAGAGCGCTACGAGGCTCGTTTGCAGTTGCAACAATTGCCACGCAACGCGAACCCGACCCGTCAACGCAACCGCTGCGTTATCACCGGTCGCCCTCGTGGTGTTTTCAAGAAATTCGGTTTGACTCGCCATAAAGTGCGCGAAATGGCAATGCGCGGCGAGATCCCCGGTATGACCAAGGCCAGCTGGTAGGAGAAATACACATGAGCATGAGCGATCCAATCGCCGATATGTTGACCCGCGTGCGTAACGCGCAAATGGTCAACAAGACATCGGTTAGCATGCCCTCCTCGAAGCTGAAAGCAGCTATTGCTGCTGTGCTGAAAGACGAAGGCTACATCGAAGATTTCCGCATCGTTGGCGAAAAAGCCAAGCCAGAGCTGGAAGTCACCCTGAAATACTATGCCGGCCAGCCAGTCATCGAGCGCATCGACCGCGTTTCGCGTCCTGGACTGCGCATCTACAAAGGCAGCACAAGCATCCCTCAAGTCATGAACGGCTTGGGTGTTGCCATCGTGTCCACGTCTCGCGGCGTGATGACCGATCGCAAGGCGCGTGCAGCTGGCGTCGGTGGCGAAGTGCTGTGCTACGTGGCATAAGGAGAACATCATATGTCACGTATCGCTAAGTATCCCGTTTCCCTGCCCAAGGGCGTAGAAACGACTATTGCCGCTGATCAGATCACGGTCAAAGGCCCTCTGGGCACTTTGGTTCAAACTCTGACTGGCGACGTCACCATTGAACTTCAAGACGGTCAGCTGTCTTTTGCTGCTGCGAACGAAACTCGTCACGCAAACGCAATGTCCGGCACCGTGCGCCAACTGGTCAACAACATGGTTGTTGGCGTGAGCGCCGGTTTCGAACGCAAGCTGAGTCTGGTTGGCGTGGGTTTCCGTGCCTCCGTCCAGGGTAATGCCTTGAAGTTGCAACTGGGTTTCTCGCACGACATCGTGCACGACCTGCCTGAAGGCGTCAAAGCCGAGTGCCCAACTCCGACGGAAGTCGTGATCAAGGGTTCGAACAAGCAGGTGGTTGGTCAGGTTGCCGCTGAAATTCGTGGCTATCGTCCACCAGAGCCTTACAAAGGCAAGGGTGTACGTTATGTCGGCGAACGCGTCATCCTCAAGGAAACCAAGAAGAAATAAGCCCGCAGGCAAGGACGAATCATGGACAAGAAACAATCCCGTATGCGTCGTGCAGTGGCTACTCGCCGCAAGATCGCCGAACTGCGCGTACACCGCCTGTCGGTGCATCGCACGAATACGCATATTTACGCGAGCATCATCTCGCCCGAAGGCGACCGCGTTCTGGTCAGTGCTTCCACTGTCGAGACCGAAGTTCGCAAAGAATTGGCCGTTGGCAGCAACGTAGCGGCAGCCAGCCTGGTTGGCAAGCGCGTCGCCGAAAAGGCGAAGGCTGCGGGCATCGAGACGGTTGCTTTTGACCGCTCGGGCTTCCGTTACCATGGCCGCGTGAAAGCGCTGGCCGAGGCCGCGCGTGAAGCCGGCTTGAAATTCTAAAGGAATTATCAAATGGCTAAAGCACAAGGCAGACAGGCTCCAGAGCAAGAGCGCGATGACGGCCTGAAAGAAAAGATGATTGCGGTCAACCGCGTCAGCAAAGTCGTTAAAGGTGGTCGCACCATGAGCTTTGCTTCGCTGGCCGTAGTCGGTGATGGCGATGGTCGTATCGGCATGGGTAAGGGCAAAGCCCGCGAAGTACCCGTTGCTGTTCAAAAGGCAATGGAACAGGCCCGTCGCGGTCTGATCAAAGTGCCTCTGAAAAACGGCACTTTGCATCACACCGTAGTGGGTAAGCACGGTGCAGCTACCGTTCTGATCTCGCCCGCCGCTGAAGGTACTGGCGTTATCGCCGGTGGCCCAATGCGCGCTATCTTCGAAGTGATGGGCGTGCGCAACGTCGTAGCCAAGAGCCTGGGTTCCAGCAACCCATACAACATGGTTCGCGCTACTTTGAACGGCTTGCGTGCTTGCTCGACACCGGCTGACATTGCTGCCAAGCGCGGCAAGACAGTTGAAGAAATTCTGGGGTAAGTCATGGCACAGAAACAAATCAAAGTTACGTTGGTGCGTTCGGTCATCGGTACTAAGCAAAGCCACCGCGACACCGTTCGCGGCCTGGGTCTGCGCCGAGTCAACACCAGCCGTGTATTGGTTGATACTCCTGAGGTTCGTGGGATGATCCGCAAGGTGGATTATCTGGTTACGGTCTCGGAAGCCTGAAAGGAATCGGGATGTCTGAATTGCAATTGAACAATCTCAAGCCCGCCGCTGGCGCCAAACACGCAGCACGTCGTGTTGGTCGCGGTGTCGGTTCCGGCTTGGGCAAAACCGGCGGACGTGGTCATAAAGGCCAAAAATCCCGCTCGGGTGGTTTTCATAAAGTCGGTTTCGAAGGCGGTCAAATGCCTTTGCAACGTCGTTTGCCCAAGCGTGGTTTCACCACCCTGGACGACCACCTGTACGCAGAAGTACGTCTGTCCGAACTGCAAAAAATGGATGCCGAAGTTATCGACGTCCAGGCACTGAAGCAGGCTGGCGTGGTTGGCCAAATGGTGCGTTACGCTAAAGTCATCAAGTCCGGTGAACTTTCCCGTAAAGTTGCGCTGAAAGGCATTAATGCAACGGCCGGCGCTCGCGCCGTGATCGAAGCAGCCGGCGGCTCGCTGGAATAAAAAGGGGTCACGGTGGCAAAAGCTCAGGCACAGAGTAAGTCGGGTCCGCGCTACGGCGATTTGAAACGTCGTCTCGTTTTCCTGTTGCTCGCCCTGATTGTCTACCGCTTGGGTACGCACATTCCGGTACCAGGCATCAATCCTGATGCCTTGTCCGAACTGTTTACTCAAAACCAGAGTGGTATTCTGGGTTTGTTTAACATGTTCTCCGGTGGTGCTTTAGAGCGATTCTCAGTGTTCGCACTGGGAATCATGCCCTACATCTCTGCGTCCATCATCATGCAATTGATGACCGCTGTGGTGCCCACGCTGGAAGCAATCAAGAAAGAGGGTGAGTCGGGTCGTCGCAAGATCACGCAATACACCCGTTACGGAACGGTCTTTTTGGCTTTGTTCCAGGGAGTTGGGATTTCCATCGCTCTAGAATCGCAGCCCGGTCTGGTTATCGACCCAGGGATGCTGTTTCGCTTCACGACAGTGGTAACACTGGTCACTGGCACCATGTTCGTCATGTGGCTGGGTGAACAAATCACTGAACGTGGATTGGGTAATGGTATTTCCATCCTGATCTTCGCCGGTATCGTAGCGGGTTTGCCCAATGCTTTGGGCGGCATGCTTGATCTGGTGCGTACGGATTCCATGTCGATTCTATCGGCACTGTTTATCCTCGTTTTAGTAGCCGCCGTCACGTACTTCGTCGTCTTTGTCGAGCGTGGTCAGCGTCGTATTACGGTCAACTACGCCAAACGGCAAGTAGGTAACCGTATCTATGGTGGTCAAAGCTCGCATTTGCCGCTGAAACTGAACATGGCTGGCGTGATCCCTCCGATCTTCGCTTCGTCCATTATTCTGTTGCCAGCGACAATTGCTAATTGGTTCTCCAGCACACCCGGTCTGGGTTGGTTGCGTGAAATCGAGGCTGCTTTGTCGCCGCGTCAGCCGCTTTACATTACTTTGTTCTCCGCGCTGATCATTTTGTTCTGCTTTTTCTACACGGCCCTGGTGTTTAACAGCCGCGAAACTGCAGACAACCTGAAAAAGAGTGGAGCTTTCGTACCAGGTATTCGTCCCGGTGATCAGACAGCGCGTTATATCGACAAGATCTTGATGCGTTTGACATTGGCCGGTGCGATCTACATTACCTTGGTGTGTCTGGTCCCAGAGTTCTTGCAAATGCGCTGGAATGTACCGTTTTATTTTGGCGGCACTTCCTTGCTGATTATTGTTGTAGTAACCATGGACTTCATGGCGCAGGCTCAGGCCTATGTCATGTCACAACAATATGACTCGCTGCTCAAGAAGGCTAACTTCAAAGGCTCGAGCTTGCCGATGCGGTAATTCACGAAAATGGCAAAGGACGACGTCATTCAAATGCAGGGACAGGTTCTTGAGAACCTTCCCAACGCAACTTTTCGCGTCAAGCTGGAAAATGGTCACGTAGTGCTCGGATACATTTCAGGCAAAATGCGTATGCACTATATCCGGATTCTGCCGGGCGATAAGGTCACTGTGGAGCTCACGCCCTATGATCTATCCCGAGCACGAATTGTGTTCCGCTCCAAATAAGCGGCCGGTTACAGGAAACTAGGAGTCAAACCATGAAGGTAATGGCATCAGTAAAGCGGATCTGCCGCAACTGCAAAATCATTAAACGTCATGGCGTGGTGCGTGTCATCTGCACCGATCCACGTCATAAGCAGCGTCAAGGCTAAGTTGCCGAAACGCAACCGATTTAACAAGGAATAACCATGGCCCGTATTGCCGGCATTAACATCCCGCCGCATCAACACGCCGAAATCGGTCTTACCGCGATTTTCGGCATCGGTCGCACCCGCGCTCGCAAGATTTGCGAAGCATCGGGTATTGAATACTCCAAGAAGGTCAAAGATCTGACCGACGCGGAACTCGAGCGCATTCGCGAACAGATCGGCTTGTTCACTGTAGAAGGTGACCTGCGTCGTGAAGTTCAGCTCTCGATCAAGCGTTTGGCTGACTTGGGAACTTACCGTGGCATGCGTCATCGTCGCGGTCTGCCAGTGCGCGGCCAACGTACACGCACTAACGCTCGCACCCGTAAAGGTCCGCGTCGTGCCGCCGCGTCCCTGAAGAAATAATCGAGGAATAGAAGATGGCCAAAGCTTCTAGCAGCGCTTCACGCGCACGCAAGAAAGTCAAAAAAAGCGTGTCGGACGGGATTGCTCACGTCCACGCTTCTTTTAACAACACGATCATCACCATTACTGACCGTCAGGGCAACGCATTGTCCTGGGCTACGTCGGGTGGCGCGGGCTTTAAAGGCTCTCGTAAATCCACGCCGTTTGCCGCGCAGGTTGCCGCTGAAACAGCCGGCCGTACTGCCATGGAATACGGTATTAAAAATCTTGAAGTTCGCATCAAGGGCCCCGGTCCAGGCCGTGAATCGTCTGTGCGTGCTCTGAATGCTCTGGGTATCAAGATCACCAGCATTGCAGACATCACACCGGTTCCGCATAACGGCTGCCGTCCGCCCAAGCGTCGTCGCATCTAAGGGGAAGCGAAGTGGCTCGTTATATTGGACCAAAATGCAAGCTCTCGCGTCGCGAGGGTACCGATCTGTTTTTGAAGAGCGCCCGTCGCTCGCTGGATTCCAAGTGCAAACTGGAATCGCGTCCTGGTCAGCACGGCCGCACCTCCGGTGCTCGTACGTCTGACTTCGGTCTGCAGCTGCGCGAAAAGCAAAAGCTCAAGCGTATGTACGGCGTGCTGGAAAAGCAGTTCCGCAAATACTACGTTGAAGCTGACCGCCGCCGTGGCAACACCGGTGAAACGCTGATTCAATTGTTGGAATCGCGTCTGGACAACGTGGTTTACCGCATGGGTTTCGGCTCTACACGTGCTGAAGCTCGCCAGCTGGTTAACCACCGTGCTATCGAAGTCAACGGTCATACCGCTGACATCGCTTCCATGCTGATCAAGGCTGGTGACGTTGTTGCCGTCCGCGAAAAAGCTAAATCCCAAGGCCGTATCAAGGAATCCCTGGATCTGGCAACTGGCATTGGCTTGCCTCAGTGGGTGGAAGTTGACGCTGCCAAGCTGTCCGGCGTCTTCAAGCAAGTTCCCGATCGCGCTGACGTCGCTCAAGACGTTAACGAATCGCTGGTTGTTGAGTTGTACTCGCGTTAATCTTTTACGCGAAGACCGCTTACACAATGCAGTAAAGCAAGCCCACTTCCCGTTTTTCGGCAAGTGGGCTTTGCGATACTTTCTGCTGGCTTAGGCCAGTTTCCGTCAGCCTTATCGGTGTAACGAGCCGAGGGTATTGAAAAGGAAATCGAATGTCTCAAGGTTTTTTGAAACCCCGTTCCATTGAAGTCGAACCAATCAGCAAAAATCACGCCAAGGTGATCATGGAGCCTTTCGAGCGCGGCTACGGCCACACTCTGGGCAACGCACTGCGTCGTATTTTGCTGTCCTCCATGACCGGCTATGCACCGACTGAAGTGCAGATCACCGGTGTGGTGCACGAATACTCCACACTGCCAGGTGTGGGTGAGGACGTGGTTGATATCTTGATGAACCTCAAGGGCGTGGTATTCAAGCTGCATAGCCGTGAAGAAGTTACCCTGATCCTGCGCAAAGAAGGCGCCGGCCAGGTTTTGGCTAGCGACATCGAATTGCCGCACGACGTTGAAATCATCAACCCCAATCATGTGATTGCCACCTTGACCGATGACGGCAAGCTGGAAATGCAGATCAAGGTTGAGCAAGGCCGTGGCTACGTGCCTGGTAACGTTCGTGCTCTGGCTGATGACCGCACCCACACGATCGGTCGTATCGTGCTGGACGCGTCCTACAGCCCTGTGCGTCGTGTTAGCTACGCGGTCGAAAACGCCCGTGTGGAACAGCGTACTGACCTGGACAAGCTGGTTCTGGACATCGAAACCAACGGCGTGATCTCGCCCGAGGAAGCTGTTCGCCAGTCCGCTCGCATCCTGATGGATCAAATCTCCGTGTTTGCTGCTCTGGAAGGTGTGGGCGATGCCTACGAAGCTCCAGTACGTGGCGCACCACAGATCGATCCTGTGTTGTTGCGTCCTGTCGACGATCTGGAATTGACCGTTCGTTCCGCAAACTGCCTGAAAGCCGAAAATATCTACTACATCGGCGATCTGATCCAGCGTACCGAAAACGAACTGTTGAAGACTCCAAACCTGGGCCGCAAGTCCTTGAACGAAATCAAGGAAGTGTTGGCTGCACGTGGTCTGACTTTGGGCATGAAGCTCGAAAACTGGCCACCACTGGGTCTTGAGCGTCCATAAGTAGTCAGCAAGACAGACGTTTCTTGGACGCCACTTACACTTTTTCTGGTGTTGTACACCTGCAAAAAGTGTGAGTGGCGGCTGAAAATGTGCTATTGTTTTGCGCTGTCCATCTGGTCCGCAGCCTAGCTGATAGAAGAACCAGATTTACGCATGCCGCATAAGCGGCGTGCCAATTAGATTCATTATTTAGGAAAATCATCATGCGTCACCGTCACGGTCTACGTAAACTGAATCGTACCAGCAGCCACCGTTTGGCCATGTTCCGCAACATGTCCGTGTCCCTGCTGACTCACGAAGCCATCAAAACCACACTGCCTAAAGCTAAAGAGCTGCGTCGCGTGGTTGAGCCCCTGATCACTTTGGCTAAAAACCCAACCTTGGCAAACCGTCGTCTGGCTTTCGCCCGTCTGCGCGACCGCGATGCAGTGACCAAGCTGTTTGAAGTTTTCGGCCCACGTTACCAAGAGCGTAACGGCGGCTACACCCGCATCCTGAAAATGGGTTTCCGTCAGGGTGACAATGCTCCTATGGCATTCATGGAGCTGGTGGATCGTCCAGAAGTTCAGGAAGAAGCCGCTGCTGAATAAGCGCCGCTTGTTTCTCTCGTAGTATTGAAAACGGACTCTCAGGAGTCCGTTTTTTTATTGGCGGCGGTATGGTCTTGTTCATCAAGGGCTAGGCGTTTTTGGAAAGGTCCTAACCTTGTTGCTGCTGATCTTGTTTCTCACCTTCGTTTTGCCTGCTCCCCAGGCCGGGTGCCAAGCCTACCCCTTATATAGGTCCAAGCGCGGGTTTGAGCCAGAATGTGGGCTCCATTCAGCACAGTGAAAAGGCGTAAAGCAGGGTGCTTTGACTGTTAAAAACAGCTCAAAAAAAACAACAAGGCGCTGTTATATAAGGGTTTTTACTAAGTTTTCTGACCTGTAGAGCTTTAAAGTTCAAATAATTGCAGGCATTTGATAAAAGCGGCAGTGATCCGATAGTGGGCCTTAGGGCCGCTCCCTAAAATCTGCGCTATGTCAGCTTCGCCATGGTGGTGAGCTGTAAAGAACAACGATTTTCAGGAGACTGGCGATGGCACAGAATACATTGCTCACACACGATAAGTTTCTGCTGGGAACCTTTGCCACCAATTGCGGTGGTGGCATGACGGTATCAACCTTGCCCGATCGCTGGCAGGCTACGTGGGAAAACAATCTGAAGCTGGGCAAGCTGCTGGACGATGCCGGTATTGACTTCATGTTGCCTATCGCCCGTTGGATTGGTTACGGTGGCGAAACCGATTTCCACGGTTACGTGCTGGAAACCGTCACCTGGGCGACTGCCTTGCTGGCCAATACTCGCAATATCAGCGTGTTTGCCACTGTGCACACGGTTGCTAACCACCCTGTGGTGATTGCCAAGCAGCTCGCCACCATGGCCCAGATGAGCGGCAACCGGGTCGGTTTGAATATCGTGGCCGGCTGGAACAAGCCTGAGTATGACGCTTTGGGTGTGAAGCTGCCTGATGATCATGAAACCCGTTACGGCTATGCGCAAGAATGGTTCGACCTGATCAAGAAAATCTGGCACCACGATGGCCGTTTCGATTGGGATGGAAAGTACTTCCAGGCCAAAGGGGTCTACGGCAATCCTCGTCCTGAATTTGATCCGCCTATCTTTAACGCTGCCGGTTCAGGTCAAGGCCGTGAGTTTGCCAGTCGTAATGCCAACTTCCTGTTCACGCCCGCCATGGAGCTGGAGCGCTCCAGGAAAGAAGTGGCCGAGCTCAAGGCGCAGGGCCAAGCGCAAGGTCGCAAAGTCGATGTGATGACCTTCTCGCACGTTGTGTGTCGTCCTACGCAAGCCGAGGCCCAGGCCGAGTGGGAACGCATCATGGCCAATATCGACAATGGTGCCGTGGATAATTTGATGAATTTGCAGTTTGCCCACGCTCATTCTTTCCCGCACGAGCTGCTGGAGCAAATCCGTGAACGCATGGCGGCGGGCCACGGTGGTTTCCCGCTGGTGGGTACACCCGAGCAAGTGGCTGACGGTTTGTGTGCTCTGCACGAAGCCGGTTTCCGGGGAACAACCTTGTCCTTTGTGGACTATGTAAAGGAATTCCCTTATTTCCGTGATACTGTGCTGCCTTTGTTGCAGCAGCGTGGCATTCGCTAAGAGCGATTTTCTGGCTATCGGGCAGGCTTTGGCTTGCCCAGGGGGATAGCCAGTTCACGTACGCCACACAGGCAGCATCGTTCCGATGACTGTGCTGCCCATAAGATTAGAAAAGGTGAATCATGCCTGTGGAATTGGCTTCCTTGCCGACAGACCAAGCGCTATACGCGCCTGGAGTTTCTGCCGAGCAGTTCAAACTTGCTATGCGCCATCTGGGGGGTACGGCTAATGTGATTACGGTCGAACACCAGGGTCAGCGCAGCGGCCTGACCGCGACTTCGGTCACTTCGGTAGCCGCAGATCCGGCAGAGGTGCTGGTCTGCGTGAATCAAAGCTCCTCGTCCTGGCCTTTGATGCGTGATAGCGGTCTGTTTGGGGTAAATATCCTGGGTGTTGAGCAGGCGGGCATGGCTTTGCAATTTGCCGGTTTCAAAGGCGAGCAAGGCGATGCGCGTTACGCTGGACACGACTGGCTGCGTACTGAGCACGGCATCTGGCTTGCCCGACAGGCGCCCGCTGCTTTGGCCTGTCAGATTGTGGAAGTGATTGAGCGTCATAGCCACGCCTTGGTATTGGGGCGTGTGTTGCAGGTACACCATGCCGAGCAGGAACAGGATTCGCCCTTGCTGTACTGGCAAGGACGCTTTGGCCGCTTTCAGGGTCAGTAACTCATCGGGATTGCCGTCCCTGGCCCGGGCGGCCTAGGGATTGTCTCGATGTTGCAGTGCAAGAGGCTGTGCCACACTAAGGTACAGCTTTTTTTATCGCTTGTTGCGACGCTCATGACCACCATACTGAATCGCTATGCCCAGCTGCATTCGCAGGATGTGGACTGCGTTCAGCACTATATCTCCCAGGTTTTCTGCCCGCATAGCCTGACTTTGGCCGATACCCGTCAGCGTTTGAATGCACGCCTGTCTCTACGCCAAGGCCAGGATGTGGCCTATGGTCGTTTGCGCTATGGGGCACAGGTGCAGATTGCGCCTCAGCCACTGGACGACTTCTATCTCTTGCAAATCCCCCTGTCGGGACAAGAGCAGATTCATACGGCGCATGGGCGTTTCGCGTCGACCTCGCGCCTGGCTTCCATCATTAGCCCGACTCAAGCCTTCAGCATGGAACATAGTCTGGAGGCCGATAAGCTGTTTGTGCGTATTGGACGTCAAGGGTTGGAGCGCCATTATCAGGATTATTTTGCGCAACCTGTGCGCGGTCCGCTGGAGTTTCAGCCCTCCATCCCGTTGGATGCGCCCGGTGGGGCCAGCTTGCGCCGTTTGCTGGACTGGCAGTTTGCCGAAGTGTCGGATGGCACCTTGTTTGATCAACCCCGTCAGGTGCGCCAGTTCGAGCAGACGTTGATCTACGCTTTGTTCGAGCTGCATCAGCACAATCAACCTTCTCACAAAACAGCGGCCGTCTTGCCGCATGTTTTGCGGCGTGCCCTGGACTTCATGGAAAGCCAGACCGGCCAGCCCATCACCATTGGCGATATTGCGCAGGCGGCAGGTGTCAGCGTGCGTAGCCTGTATGCCGGGTTTCGGGAGCATCTAGGTGTCGCACCGATGGCGCGTTTGAAACAGATGCGTTTGAAAGCCGCCCGCCAATATTTGCAGCAAGGTGGCATGTCGGTCACCGAGGTAGCCCTGGCTTGTGGCTTTACCCACTTGGGGCAGTTCTCGGCCGACTACCGGCATAGCTATGGCGAGCGCCCCTCTGAAACATTAAGCGGCTTGAGTCGACCTCGATCCAGCGTTTAAGCACAGGCATCCGGCGCTACACTAAGGGCTCTGATTAGGAGCCCTGCATGTCCTCTGAGAATTCCTCCAGTTCCAAACCCAATCTGGCTTTGACCCTGCCCGATATGGATGCGCAGCAAGTAGTACTGGCGCAGACCACCGTGCCCGATATGATGCTGGCCAAATACCTGGCTCATCACTTGGTTGAGGATGGAATTGCCGCTTGTGCGAACCTTGCGCCTGCTAGCTTGTCTATGTACATGTGGCAAGGGGAGTTACAGGGCGATGAGGAAATTACGCTGACTTTCAAAACCACAGTGGCCCGGCTACCGGAACTGGCAGATCGCTTGCGCGAGCAGCATCCTTACGATCTGCCTGAATTGATTGTGCTTCCGGTTGTTGGTGGTTTCACCGCTTATCTGGATTGGGCTCGTACCCAGACCCGTCCTGCCTGATCGCAGATAGCCCAGCCTAAAAAACCGGAATAGATTTGTGTCTTTGTCTTTGAAGCGTTCCCCGTTTTCTGCCCAGCGTCTTGGCGCGTGGTTTGCTGTTTTCTTTGTCCTGATGCTGGCCTGGCTGGCAATGCCGTTGACGGCGCAGGCAGAAGAAGAGTTTCTGGACCCGGAACAGGCTTTTGTGCTGACCGCGGCCATGAGCCAGCCCGACCAACTGGACATCCATTTTCAGATTGCGCCTGAATACTATATGTATCGCAAGCGTTTCGGGGTCTCGACCGAGAAGGCTGAACATCTGGGCAGTCCCCAGCTTCCCGATGGCGAAAAGGTGTATGACCCGACCTTTGATGAAGTGATGGAGGTCTATCGAAACTCGGTCACCCTGCGCGTGCCTGTCCTGGCCGATAGCGGTACGGGCCAGGATCTGAAAATTAATGTGGTCAGCCAGGGTTGCGCCGATGCTGGCCTGTGCTATTCCCCCTCAACGCAAACCTTGACCTTGATCCCGACCGGACAGGGCTGGGAAGTGGCGGGCCCTTTTGGTGTGGTGTCGGTGCCTGCGCCGGGTGAGTCCACGGCTCAGAAAACAGACACGACAGCAACGGCTGCTACGACTACAGCCGCCACTACAGGCGGTGTCGCGTCGGCGCTGAACCTGAGTGATGTGGGCCTGGCCGATTACCTCAAGCAGGCTGGCTGGGGCCAGATTGTGTTGCTGAGCTTTGTGTTCGGCTTGCTGCTGTCCTTTACGCCTTGCGTCCTGCCGATGGTGCCGATTTTGCTGTCCATCATTGCTGGACGTAATCAGCCTGCGCCATCGCGTTGGCACGGCCTGAAAATGGCCTTTGCCTTTGTGCTGGGCTTGTCTTTGGTCTACACATTGCTGGGCGTGGCGGCCGGTTTGCTGGGTGCTGGCTTGGCAAGCTGGTTGCAGAATCCGTGGGTCTTGGGTCTGTTCGCCCTGATTCTGGTGGTGTTGGCCTTGTCCATGCTGGATGTGTTTACGGTTCAGGCGCCGGCGGCACTGCAAAATCGCTTGAACGAAACAATGAATCGCTTGCCGGGCGGGCAACTGGGCGGCGTATTCCTGATGGGCATGCTGTCTGCCTTGATTGTTGGCCCTTGTGTTGCGGCACCGCTGGCTGGCGTGCTGCTGTTTATCTCGCAGACGGGTGATGTGGTCCTGGGCGGCTCAGCTCTGTTTGCCTTGGCCTGGGGGTCGGGCGTCTTGTTGCTGATTGTGGGTGCGGGTTCGGGCAGTGTGTTGCCCAAGGCGGGTGCCTGGATGGAAAGCGTCAAAACCGCTTTTGGTGTGTTGCTGTTGGCGACGGCCTGGTGGATGGTCTCGCCCTTGATGTCGGGCACGATTGCCGTTTTTGGCTGGGTTGTCCTGGCCTTGTGGGCGGCTGCCTTGCTGGGAGCGTTCGGGCGCGGCACGGCTGCACGTACGCCTTGGTCGGGTTTACGACAGGGTGTGGGCATGATGCTGGCGGTCTGGGCCATCATGATGATGATCAGCATTGCCCTGGGTCGTCCCAGCGTGATTCGTCCTTTGGAAGGGCTGAAATCGTCCGGTACGGTGGCCGCTGCGCAAAACAAGGTGGAGTTTCAGCGCGTGCTGACGCTGCAGGAGCTGGAGGAGCGCCTGGCCAAGGCTACTCGTCCCGTGATGTTGGACTTCTACGCAGACTGGTGTGTGTCCTGCATTGAAATGGAGAACTTCACCTTTAGTGATCCCTCTGTTGCGCAACGCATGGCGCAGTTTGAATTGCTGCAGGTGGATGTCACCGCCAATACGCCAGAGGATCGTGAACTGCTCAAACATTTCCGCCTGTTCGGCCCTCCCGGCATCATGTTTTTTGATTCCAAGGGGAAACAATTGGAACAACTGCGCGTGATCGGTTTTCAGGATGCCAGTCGCTTCTCCACGGTGCTCGACGAGGCTTTGGCCGGTGCCTGACGTTTCTGATTTGCCCGAAACCGGGCTTATCAGGGTCTAACAGACGGTACATCGTCGCGTACACACAACAAAAAACGCAGCTCACGGGCTGCGTTTTTTGCATTCTGATTGATATGAATCAGCAGTTCTGTTCGCGCATCAGCTTGGCCGCTTCGATGGCGAAATAGGTCAGAATGCCATCGCCACCAGCCCGTTTGAAGGCCAGCAGAGACTCCATCATGACCTTGTCGTGATCGAGCCAACCGTTCTGCGCAGCGGCCTTGATCATCGCGTACTCGCCACTGACTTGGTAGGCATAGGTGGGCATGCCAAAGGCGTCTTTCACGTCACGCAGGATGTCCAGGTAAGGCAGGCCAGGTTTGACCATGACCATATCGGCGCCTTCACGGATGTCGGCGGCCACCTCACGCAGAGCTTCGTTACGGTTGGCTGGATCCATCTGATAGGTGTTCTTGTTGGAACGCCCCAGATTGGCAGCCGAACCCACCGCGTCGCGGAAGGGGCCGTAGAAGGCACTGGCGTACTTGGCCGAGTACGCCATGATGCGGGTGTGGATGAACTGGTCCTTGTCCAAAGCGGCGCGGATGGAGCCGATACGGCCGTCCATCATGTCGCTGGGGGCCACAATATCCACGCCCGCCTGAGCTTGGGTCTGGGCCTGACGGATCAGCATGGCAACGGTTTCTTCGTTCAGGATGTGGCCGTCATTGTCCAGAATGCCGTCCTGGCCGTGGCTGGTGTAGGGGTCCAGCGCCACGTCAGTGAGTACGCCCAGCTCTGGGAATTGCTGCTTGAGCATGCCCACGACGCGGGGAATCAGGCCGCTGGGGTTGGCGGCTTCGCTGCCATCCGGCGTTTTCAGGGACGGGTCGATGGAAGGGAACAGGGACAGCACAGGGATGCCCAGCTCCAGACACTGTTCGGCCACGCGCATCAGTTCGTCTGGCGAATAGCGCATGACGCCTGGCATGGAGCCGACTTGCTCCTGAACTTTCTCGCCTTCACGCACAAAGACCGGGTAGATCAGGTCGTCTGTGGACAGGCGGTTTTCGCGCACCAGACGGCGGGAAAACTCGTCGCGGCGGTTACGGCGCAAGCGAGTATTAGGAAAGTCGGCAGGAGGAATAAAACGAGTCATGGAACAACCTTCGGAGAAATCCAGTTTTCGATGCATTCGGTCGCTTCGGGCAAACCGATACGATCAGTGGAAGAGAAGGGCAGCGCATGCAGGGCGCCAATTTCTCGGAGCTGGCGACGCACTTCGGCCACCGCCTTGATGCGTTGACCATAAGGCAGTTTGTCGGCTTTGGTCAAAAGCGCCAGTACGGGTTTGCCGGTAGGCGCAATCCAATCGGCCAGACGCATATCCAGGTCGGTCACGCCGCGTCGGATGTCGATTAGCAACACAATGCCGGCAATCGAGGGGCGGGTGGCCAGGTAATCGCCCAGAATTTCGGCCCAGTCCTGCTTTTCGTGGCGGGCCACGGCAGCGTAGCCATAGCCGGGCAAGTCCACCAGGTGGCCCAGAAAGTCGCCTGGCGAGAGCGGATCGGGAATACCGAACATATTGATCAGGCGTGTTCGTCCCGGCGTTTTACTGGAAAAAGCCAGTTTTCGTTGGTTGGCCAATACGTTGATGGCGGAGGATTTGCCCGCATTGGAGCGCCCCACAAAACAGACCTCGGGAGGTCCGGGAGGGGGCAGCTGATCGATCTGAGCAGCTGAAATCGTGAAGTGAGCGCGGTGCAGTATCGACATGGTTGCAGCGTAATTCCATATTGGTTCAGCGCCTATTGTATAATCTCTCGATTTGAAACAGTAATGTCGTAGTCCACTGGGTACTGACCAGCGGCTTACGGTGGCTTTTGCGGGGCGCATGCGGCACCCCGATTGATTCGCGATTATCGAGGTCCAAATGAAGCGTGCGCTTTCCCGAGTCGTTATCGCAAGCAGCCTGACGATGGCTTGCTCTGTGGTTTTTACCGCTAACGTGGCCCATGCAGCTGGTCTGCCCAAGCCAGATGCCGCCAAAGGCGAGCAGCTCTACCTGCAAGGTGAGATGTCGCGTGGCGTGCTGGCCTGTGTGACCTGTCACGGGGATGGCGGCAACAGTATTATTCCGGTCAACCCGTCGCTGGCTCACCAGCCGTACGAGTACCTGGTCAAGCAGCTACACGATTTCCGTGCCAAGGATGAAAAGTCTCTTCCTTCTCGTCGTGGCCCTGAGGGCGCCAACAGCCTGATGACAGCCATTGCTGCGGGCATGACCGAAGAAGACATGAAGAACGTGGCGTTTTACCTGTCCCAACAGCCTGTGAACTGGGATCAGGCTGCTAACGCCACTAAAGAAGACACCATGGAACGCGGCCAGAAGATTTGGCGCGGTGGTTTGCCCGAGCGTGGTGTTCCTGCCTGTGCCGCTTGCCACTCGCCTGATGGTGCTGGCATGCCAGGACAATATCCTCGTCTGGCCGGTCAGCACCCTGGCTACATTGTTGAACAGCTCAAACTGTTCCGTAGCAGTGACCGTGCCAATAGTGCTGAAATGCACGACATTGCCGATCGCATGTCGGATGCTGACATTGCCGCCGTGTCGGATTTCGCCGCTGGCCTGCGTTAATCAGTCCAAGGGGGCCAATGGCCCCCTGACTGCCTAGAGCCTGACATTCACCTTGTGGCCCCAGCTTCCTTTGATGGTTGTGGCGGTTTGGGTGCCTTAACACCGGGCGGTGCCGATTTGGGCCGGGTCTTGTGTTGGTATTTTGTCCAGTCATCGAACTTGTGGCACTTTCAGTGCTCAAAGTCTGGATGTTTCCGGTGAACCCCACCCACCTCCTAAGCTAGCCTTTGTGAAAAAAGTATCCTCTGTGCGTCGCTTTGCGGCCGATTTCCTGGAATTGCTCGGTTCGATGCGCTTTGCCATCAGCTTGCTGATGTTCATTTGCGTAGCCAGCCTGATCGGGACTGTTCTGGCGCAAAACCAGCCCGCTAATACGTATATCGATCAGTTCGGCCCCTACTGGTTTGAATTGTTCGATCACTTCTCGATCTGGTCCATCTACAACAGTGGATGGTTCATGGTCATTATGACGTTTCTGGTGGTCTCGACCACGCTGTGCGTTATCCGCAATGCCCCCAAGATGATCCGCGAAATGCGCACCTTCAAGGAGCACGTGCGCGGTGGCAGTCTCAAAGCCTTTCCCCATCGTGTGGAGCTGGAAAGTGCCGGTGCCCCCGAACACAACCGGGAGCAGGTTCAAGGTTGGTTGCAGTCCCAAGGTTATGCGGTACGCGTGCGCAAGGACGACGATGGCAGCATGATGATGGCGGCCAAAAAAGGCAGCGCCAACAAGCTGGGTTACATCTTTGCTCATCTGGCCATCGTGGTGATCTGTGTGGGCGGTCTGCTTGACAGCGAATTGCCCGTGCGCTTGCAAGTGTGGCTGGGCGGCAAGCAGCCCATTACAGAAAACATACTGATTTCCCAAGTGCCCGAGTCGGGTCGACTGGGATTGGGCAACCCCAGCTTTCGCGCCAATATGCTGGTGCCTGAAGGTGCCCGTACCGCGACTGCCGTGATCAATTCTGGTGAAGGCGTCCTGATTCAACCTCTGCCTTTTGCACTGGAGCTCAAGCGCTTTCTGGTGGAGTATTACTCCACTGGCATGCCCAGCAGCTTCAAGAGCGAAGTGGAAGTAACCGATCCTGTCACGGGTGATACCTTTGAGCGCACGATCGAGGTGAACGAGCCTTTGCGTTACAAGGGCGTGACGGTTTACCAGTCCGGCTTTGATGATGGTGGCAGTATTCTCAGCTTGAAGGGCTATCCTTTGGTAGGCCCTGGCTCCAAGACGTTTGCTCTGAGTGGCAAGGTGGGCGAGACCGTAGGCATCGCGGCTCAGGAAAGTCCCAATGAGCATGCTTTGACGGTGCAACTGACTGAGTTGCGGCCTATCAATGTGGAAAACCTGACCGAGGGTGACCCTCAGCCCAAGGCCATGATTGAACACGTGGCCGCGGTTACCGGTAGCGCAGCTAACAAGAAAGATCAGAACTTGAAGAACGTTGGCCCCAGCGTGAACTATCGTCTGATCGACGACCAGGGCCAGTCCCGCGAGTTTGTGAACTACATGTTGCCAGTGGAGCTGGACGGCACTCTGGTGTTTCTGGCCGGGATGCGTTTTTCGCCCGCCGAACCGTTCCGTTACGTGCGTTTCCCGGCTGACGACAAGGGTTCCTTGAAAGAATTCATGGATTTGCGGGCGGCGACACAGAACGAGGCCCTGGTAAACCAGGCGGCCGAGCGTTTTGCCGAACGTAATTCTTCTTCGCCCGAGCAAAAAGAGCTGATGCTCTCGGCTTCCCGAACCGCTTTGCAGACTTTTGTGCGTGCCGGTTTTGACGGCCTGATCAGCCGTGTCCCCGAGGCCGAGCGCGAGCGTATCCTGAGTTTTGCAATTCCCATGATTCAGTTCACACTATCGGAATTGCGTGATTTGGTCAGACAGCAACAAGGCTTGCCGGAGCTGGATTACAGTCAGGAAAATAACGATGCCAATCGTTGGATTCAGTCTGCTGTTCTGGCCTTTGCCAATCTACCCGATTACCCGGCACCCGTTATGTTGACCTTGGACAGTTTTGAGCAAGTTCAGGCCAGCGTATTTCAGGTGGCGCGCAGCCCAGGCATGTACATTGTGTACTTGGGTTGCTTGTTTCTGATTATTGGCGTGTTCTCGATGTTCTATATTCGGGATCGCCGTGTGTGGGTGTGGATTCGCCCTCACAAGCTAGGCAGCAGCGTAATGGCTGCCATGACATCCCAACGTCGCAACTTGGACTTTAACCTCGAGTTTGATCGCCTGAAAGCGGCGTTCAACCGGCTATCTGTCTGACAAGGTGTAGCAACTATGGCGCAGACCCTTTCTTCGGCCACTCCAACGATGTGGCAAGACAATATCGCATCCAGTGGTGACCGGCGCGGTATCCGTGGCCGTCCGGACTGGACGGATGTGCTGTTTCTGGTGGTACTGGCTTTGGGTGCGGCGTATGCGCTCAATGTGTACAGCACCAGCATGGATTACTACGAGAAGATCATTCTGGTGGCTTTTGTCCCCTTTGTGGCCTGGCTAGGGTGGTTGTGGCGTCCGCTGCGTACCTTGCTGGTGCTCTCGGGTTTGACGGCTTTGCTGGCAGTCTGGCTGTATAGCACGGGTGAGGGACTGGGTACCGGCGATATTGAAAAGGCCGATTCGGTATTTCTGCTGAAGTATTTGTTCTCGTCCCAGTCCGCTATTTTGTGGATGTGTGCGCTGTTCATTCTGGGCACAGTCATGTACTGGGCTGGTTTTTTCAGCAATACGGCCGCCTGGATGGGTTCGGGTCTGACTTGGGCGGCTGTGTATGCTGGCACGACAGGCTTGTTGGTACGCTGGCGCGAAGGTCACTTGCTCGGCCCGGACATTGGCCATATTCCAGTCAGTAATCTGTATGAAGTGTTTGTCTTGCTGGCGCTGATTACGGCCTTGTTTTATCTGTATTACGAACGTCGTTACAACACCCGTGCCTTGGGTGGCTTTGTGTTGTTGGCGATCAGCTCGTTGGTTATTTTCCTGCTGTGGTATTCCTTCACACGTGATGCGCATCAGATCCAGCCTTTGGTGCCTGCGCTGAAAAGCTGGTGGATGAAGTTGCACGTGCCGGCCAACTTTATTGGTTACGGTACCTTCTCCTTGGCTGCCATGGTGGGCTTTGCCTATCTGGTTAAGGAAAATGGTGAGACACGTTCGCGTGCCAAGCTGATACCAGTGTTTTTGCTGGGCGCCATTCTATGTGCCGAGCCCATGATTTTTGGCTCGCGGGAGTTGTCACCGACCTGGATGCTGTATTTCGGTATCGGTAGTGTGATGGTGGGCACGATTTTGTATTTCCGTGGTCCGATTTCGCGCAAACTGCCTTCCTTGGAAGTGCTCGATGACATCATGTACCGCGCGATTGCGGTGGGTTTTGCCTTCTTTACGGTGGCGACGGTGTTGGGGGCGTTGTGGGCCGCTGATGCCTGGGGTACGTACTGGCAGTGGGACCCGAAAGAGACCTGGGCCTTGATTGTGTGGCTGAACTATGCGGCCTGGTTGCACTTGCGTTTGCTCAAGGGCCTGCGTGGCACGATGGCGGCGTATTGGGCGCTGGCTGGTTTGTTGATTACCAGCTTTGCATTCCTGGGCGTGAATATGTTCTTGTCGGGGCTGCATTCCTACGGGGAGCTGTAAGTCTTTTTGCTGTTCTGGGGCTGGGGGATTGGTTTCAGAATGCTTGGTTGAAAATGGAAAACCCGAGTTTGGCTGGATGCCGGACTCGGGTTTTTTGCCGCTGGAGCGTCCCAAGTCTCGGCACCCTCGACAACAAAGGGGGCAGCAAGCCGAAGGCGTAGCGTGGGGGGACCGCTATTTGCTTGTTTTTTGGTGGACCTTGAACGGTGTTTTTTGGGGTGGCATAGGCGCCGGAAGACGCCGCTGGTGTGCGGGTCAGCGTGTCGGGGCTTGAGCGCTGCCGGTGCTGCGCACCGGTACCCTTGTCGAAGTATGGCTACGGGCGCATCGTTAACTTGCCCGGTTGAGTGTCCCCCGGACACTCAACAAGCGTCGGGCGCGAACAGAACGGTGCTTGCATCCCTACGCCATACTCCGCCCGCGGCAGGCACTCTGAATAGCCCCGACACGCTGACCCGCACACCAGCGGCTCACAGTGTTTACTTATGGCCCCTCTGACTTCAGAGGGGGTGAGGGGCAAGTGGGCGATGGGAGGGAAAATTGCGTTTTTCTCTGTGTAGGGTGTGACTGGGCGCTTGTTGTTCCAAGAGGGACCGGCGTAGCCTGTTGTAGAGTCAGAGTCAGAGTCAGAGTCAGAGTCAGAGTCAGAGTCAGAGTCAGAGTCAGAGTCAGAGTCAGAGCACCAAAACAAAGCTAGCGTGGCGGCGGTATCTATTCCTTGAACCTGTTTCCAGCGTGACGCTTAGACATCGGTCTGCGTTTGGACAGGATTGCTCTCTGTATTAGGTGGTGCTGTCTGGCCAGACTCAGGGCTGTGATGCAGCCGGGTGTTGGGGGGTGTTCTGACTGTGATGCGTATCTTGGCGTGGCTTGCTGTAGATAACGGGAAAGTGAGCTGACTATTGGGGCGATGACAGTAACAAAGCCTTTATAGCGTCCCTATGGCATTTGATACGAGTGCGCGTCCGTAGGTGGCGCAAGGTCTTGTCATGGGCCACCAAGGCCTGCTGTGGGCCTTGGGTGACTATCTATTTACATGGTTGGTGGGAATTTATCCTGGGACTCGATCAGGAACTGTTTGGCTGCGCCGTCGTGGACCAGGTCGGTGATGGCTTGGGCTTTGAGCAGTTCAGTCGGGGTGCAGGCTTTAGAGATGATGAAGCCTTGTACGTAGTCCACGCCCAGTTCTTGCAGGGCTTTTAGAGTGGGGACGTCTTCTACCCATTCGGCAATGCTGATCATGCCCAGGTTGTTGGCCAGTTCGACGATGGTGCGCACGATGGCGACGTTGGTTTCTTTTTTCAGCATGTCGCAGATCAGCGCGCCGTCGATTTTGATGGCGTCGGCGGGCAGTTCACGCAGGTAGGAGAAGGAGGTGTAGCCCGCCCCAAAGTCGTCCAGGGCAATGCGTACGCCCATTTTCTGCAGGCGTCGCATGAAGTTGCGGGTGTGCTCCAGATCATCCAGTGCCACGCCTTCGGTGATTTCAACGCACAATCGGCGGGCCAGGTGCTCGAAGCGGGCCAGAATGTCAAAGAGCCATTCGATGAAGGTGTCGTCGTTCAGGGACACGCCGCTCAGGTTGATGGTGACCCATTGGGTCTTGCTCAGTTGGGCTTCGTGTTTGGCCATCCACTCCAGGGTGGCGGAGAACACCCATTTGTCGATGATGGTGATGGTGCCGCTTTCTTCAGCTGCTGCAATGATGCGGCCAGTAGGGATGAGCTGGCCGGAGGAGTCGCGCACGCGTAGCAGGGCCTCGAAGTTCAGGCTGTCCATGGGGCGGCGCAAGGCGGCGATGGGCTGCATTTCCAGGTAGAGTGCGCGGGAAGAACCGCCTTCCAGTTCTTCAAATAGACGCAGCTCTTCGGCGTGTTCTTGCAGGGCGTTGGAGTCCTGCCCATAGATGATCATGTCTTGATGCAGTCGGCGCGCGTCGCGGGAGGCTCGACTGGCGGCGGAGATGGCCTCTTGCGGAGCCATACCGGGTGCGACTTCGACCAGCCCCAATGTGCTGCGCAGGTTAAAGCTGCGGTTGCCCGCCAATACGGGGCTTTTGTTCAGCGACTCCAGTACGTTATTGGCCAGAGCGCGGGCTTGGTCCGGTTCGCAATCTTCAAAGATGATCACAAATTCATCGCTACCGATGCGACCGATTTTGTCTTCGCTGCGCAGAACGGATTCCAATTGTTCGCAGACTTTAAGCAGCAGGGCGTCACCCGAGGAATGGCCAAACGTACCGTTCACATATTTGATGTGGTTCAGGTCCAGATAAGCTAACAAGCAGGGTTTGTCGTTCTGGCTGCGATTGAGCAGACCATCCAGGGCTTTTTCGATTCCTCGCTGGTTCAGGACGTTGGTCACTGGGTCGTTGTCGGCCATCAGACGCAGCTGGCGGTAGGTCTCGGCGCGGGCGGTCACATCTTGCAGAGAGCCTTCAATGCACTGGTTGACGATGGCCACGCGCAAAGCGAATTGGCATGGCTGAGCATTCGCGTCGTAGTGGGTAATGGTGACATCCTGGCCGTTCTGGGTGCTTTGTGCGACAGCTTTCCAGTCTTGCTCGGGGAAAAAGTCCGTCCAGTAAATGGTAGTTTCGCTGGGGTCTGCTTCTATGTGGAGCATGCGGCTCAACATGGGGCTGATGCGCAAAAAGACACCGGACTCGTTCAAGGTGAACATGCCAACAGGGGTGACCAGGTAGTGCGCCATCAGCTCGTTACGGGCGCGCAGAGATTCGCTGCGATCCTCCCGCAAGCGTTCGCCTACAGCGAGTGCCACCATTAGGTTGGAGAGCAGGAAGGCGATGACGCCGTTAAAGTTCTCTACAAAGCTGGAATAGCCAAACGTCACCAGAAAAACGGACGAAATGAGCATGCACAAGGCCATGCTCAGCAGCACCAGTTGCCACAGTAAGATGCGCGAGCGGGTATGCAAGAGAACAGATAGCAGTACGGCCGAGACGCAGCACAGCGCGTAGATGGTACTGATCCACATCAGGGGCTGGAACACTGAAGCTGGAGCGAGCAGGGACACGGGTAGCAGGATCAAGCCCAGTATGCCGACCGTGGGTAGCAAGCGTTGCAGGCGGGCGGTGGTGATGGAGTTGCCCAGCAAGACGGTGAACAGGGAGTAGCTCAGAATGAAGTAGCAGGCAATGGTGACCTGGCGCAGTACGGGCATGTACTGGGAGGGCAGGATCTGGCCTAGCCATTGAGTGTCCCAACCCATCGCCATCGAACCCAGACGTAGATTGCCAATCAGCCAGACAGACAGCAGCAGGTAAATCCAGGCGCGGTTGGTCGCGGCCAGCACCAGCATGAACATGGCCATGGTCAGCAAGCCGCCTTCCAGCAGCCCTATGCCACGGCTAAGGTGAATTGAAGAGTTGGTGACGTCAGAGCTGGCCCAGAGCTGGGCTTGCAGTAGCGTGGGACGTGAGGTCTGGACACGACACAGAACGGTGGCAGTGTGGCTTGTCTGGTCCAGTTCCAGGGTGTAGCTTTTGACCGGGGTCGGTGACAGGGCAGCAGGCGGGGACAGCTCGCTATTGCGCAGAGTCTTGCCGCTACGGGCATCTTCACAGTGCAGCGAGGAAATCGGGGAGGCGGGAAAGTGCAGGACTTGCTCTTGTTCAGGCAAGGGAGCAGGCAGGGTCAGTAGCAACCAATGGGGCTCGCTCAGGTGCAGCCGTTGTTGGGACGGTGCATTTTCCAATTGCGTCAATAACTCTGGATCCGCATGCTCTTGTTGGCTGGCCAGTGCTTGAATGCCTAAATTTTGACCGGGAACGCTAGGGTAGCGATTGGGTAGGAACAACAATACCCATAACGTGAGCATGATCAGAAACAAAGGGATGACGTACAGACTTAAGCCGCGAATCAAGCGTTCGCTAGCCGATGTAACAGGCTCAAAGCTGTGGGTCGGTATCCCTGGGGTGGTCATGATGGTGGTACAGTCTCCAGCGCTTACCATCGAACTGTCTGGCCACTGACAGCGAAATCTGTGCTTTTCCGGCTAGGACGCAACAGGCCGGGATTGCGATGCCTGCTGATGGCAGCGCAATCCCGGCCTGTTTTACGGTCAGATTCGAGAGTTCTTTAAGGCTGAATGGTTGTAACCTGCATTCTTGCCCTGGCTTTAGGGGAGCAATTGTTCGGTGGCAAACAAGCTTTCCAGTGTTTCGCGCGGGCGGATCACATGGACCTGATTCCCATCGACCAGAATTTCAGCCGCACGGGGGCGGGTGTTGTACTGGCTGGCCATGGTAAAGGCGTAGGCACCGGCGGACATAATGGCGATTAGATCGTCTTGTTGCAGCGCCAGTTGGCGGTCACGGGCCAGCCAGTCGCCGCTTTCGCAGATAGGGCCAACCAAATCGTAATGGGGGGTGTCCTCGCTTACGGGACGAGGGTTTACCGCTTCCACGCTGTGCCAGGCATCGTACAAGGTAGGGCGGATCAAGTCGTTCATGGCAGCATCAATGATGGCGAAGTTCTTGGTCTCACCATGCTTGAGGTATTCCACGCGGCTCAGCAGTACCCCGGCATTACCCACCATGGAACGGCCAGGTTCCAGCACGATCTCCAGATGGCCCAGGCCGTTCTTGTCCAAGGCGGCAAAGACTTCGGTCAGCAATTGGGTGGGGGTAACCAAGGTTTCGTCAGTGTAGCGAATGCCCAGACCACCGCCCAAATCCAGGTGAGTCAGATTCACGCCTTGTTCCTTCAAGGCCAGGATCAGCTTGATCAGCTTGTCTAATGCGTCCAGATAGGGGCTGACCTCGGTGATTTGTGAACCGATGTGGCAGTCCACACCCACAATGTCCAGGCTAGGCAGTGCTTGGGCACGGGCGTAGATGCGAGGTGCTTGATCAATAGGTACACCAAATTTATTGCCTTTCAGACCAGTGGAGATGTAGGGATGGGTGCGGGCATCCACGTCCGGATTCACGCGCAAGGAAACAGGTGCTTTCACATTCATGCGTTCTGCAACCTGGGCAACGCGTTCCAGCTCGTCTTCGGATTCAACGTTAAAGCATTTCACGCCTGCTTTCAGGGCCGCTTCGATTTCCCAAACCTGTTTGCCGACACCGGAGAACACGACTTTGCCTGGGTCGCCACCAGCGGCGATGACACGGGCCAGTTCACCGCCCGACACGATATCAAAGCCGGTTCCCAGACGGGCAAATTCTTGCAGAATGGCCAGATTGGAGTTGGCCTTCATGCCATAGCACACCAACAACTTGCGGCCCTGGCCGGCTACTCGATAGGACTCCCAAGCGTCGCGCAAGGCTTGGCGGGAGTACACATACAGAGGGGTGCCGAATTCTTCAGCCAGCTTGTTCAGTGGAACTTGCTCGGCGTGCAGCGTGTTGTTCTGAAATTGGAAGTGAGGTGCAACGGTCATGGTGTCGTCAAATAACAGAGGTTAAGCGCGAGCAGGGCGGAAATCAGCGCGGCGCTGTTTGGGCGTCCGCCGCTTCCTGCGCAGGAGGGTGATACAAGGGGCCTTTGTAGCCGCAAGCGCTGAGAAAAACGCTAAGTGTCAGCAAGGCCAGCAGGCGGGAAGAACGTAGTTTGTTCATAAGGTATTGAGCGAGTGCGGACAATGCAGAGCATTATGCCATTTTGAAGGGCAAAGCATAAAAAACGCCGGCGGTGCCGGCGTTTGGGTACTGGATCTAGAAGGGGACGAAGGGTTGCGTTTCAGCGCCCGAGGAGCCGGAGTCAGAGTCCAGTTGCCGCAGCAGGTCGCCAATCCCATCGTTTTGATCCCCACCGCCTTGTTGCAGGAAGTCGTCACCCGGAGCGGGTAGACCAACACGGGCAATGGCTTGTCCGGGCGGGAATTCGTCAAAGTAGAAATCCCCGTTGATGCGCGACAGGCCAGACGGCATAGGACCGGGAGGTACGATGGGCTTGTCTTTGAGTGCAGTGCGCATGTAGTTGATCCAGATAGGCATGGAGGCACCACCGCCGGTTTCACCTGAGCCCAGGCTGCGTGGCCTGTCAAAGCCCATCCAGGCAATACCGACCAGATCTGGCGTGTAACCAGCAAACCAAGCGTCCTGAGAGTCGTTGGTGGTGCCTGTTTTGCCACCAATGTCTGTGCGCTTCAATGTGCGCGAGGCGCGGGCGCCAGTACCGGAGGTCGCCACACCGCGCAACAAGTCGTTCATGACGTAAGCAGTGCGGGCATCAATGGCGCGTGCAGCGGCATCACCCGCCACAACGGGCTTGGCACGCATGATGACTTTATTGGTGCTGTCGGTGACGTAGTCGATCAGGTAGGGTTCGGTACGGTAACCGCCATTGGCAAAGACCGCGTAGGCGCCGGCCATTTGCAGGGGAGTCACGCTACCGGCACCCAGAGCCAGCGGCAGAACGGCAGGCTGACGGGCTTTGTCGAAACCAAAGCGAGTCACATAATCTTGCACGTACTTGGGGCCGACGGCCTGCATGATACGGATAGATACCATGTTTCTGGATTTGTACAAACCTTGACGCATGGTCAGCATGGGTTCGTACCTGCGCCCGTAGTTCTTGGGCGTCCATGGCTTGGAGCCGGTCTGGGCGGCGGTCAGAACAAAGGGTTCGTCCGAAATCTGGGTAGCAGGGGTTAAACCGCGCTCCAGTGAAGACGCGTAGATAAAGGGTTTGAAGGCGGAGCCGGGCTGACGCCAGGCTTGGGTGACGCGGTTGAACTTCCCATCTGAGAAGTGAAAGCCGCCGACCATGGCTTGGATAGCGCCGTCTTGCGGGCGTACCGATACAAAAGCAGCTTGCACCGCAGGCATATTCAGTACTTCCCAGTAATCGTCATTGCGGAATAGATAAACCACGGAGCCGCGCTGGATGCGTACGTCTGCTTTGGCATTTTTTACCAGGCCGCGAGCCACGATCTTCAAGGCGCGCTTGTCGTTGACATCAATAATTTGTTGGGCGGTACGGGCAACACGAATCTGGTTGGGGCTGGCGTCCAGCACCACGCCGGTCAGCAGGTCGCCCGTATCGGGGTACTTGTCCTGCAGGTCGTCCAGAATGGCATCTAACTGAGCGTGGTCGTTTTCAATATCAGCGGGCAGATCCACTTGGCCTTGAGGGCCGGTGTAAGGAGCTCGACGGGTGTAATCCAGAATACCGTTGCGCACAGCCAGGTAGGCAGCTTCCTGGTCGGTGGACTGGATCGTGGTGTAGATATTGAAACCGCGCGAGTACACATTGTCCTGGTAGACGCCGTACAGTAGCTGGCGTGCCAGCTCAGCCGCGTATTCACCGTGGATGGCATAGCCACCGGCGGGCGTGCCCAGGGCCGATTTCACAACGATTTCCTGTGCCAGGGCGTCTTGGTACTCTTGCTCGGTGATGTAGCCCAGCGAGCGCATGCGGCCCAGTACATAGGCTTGACGAGTTTTGGCGCGTTCGAAGTTGGCAATGGGGTTAAAGCGCGAGGGCGCTTTTGGAATGCCGGCCAGCATGGCGGCTTCTGCCGTTGTGATCTCGCCCAACTGCTTGCCCAGATAGGTTCGCGACGCTGCGGCAAAACCATAAGCACGGTGACCCAGATAAATCTGGTTCATGTACAGATCCAGAATCTGGTCTTTGGACAGTGTTGCTTCAATCTTGAAGGTCAGCAGCAGTTCGTAGAATTTGCGGGTATAGGTCTTTTCTGATGACAGGTAGAAGTTACGTGCTACCTGCATGGTGATCGTGCTGGCCCCTTGTGTCTTGGACATGTGGGTCATATTGGCCAGGGCGGCGCGACCTACCCCCATCCAGTCAATTCCACCGTGCTGGTAGAAACGGTCGTCTTCGGCCGCCAGAATGGCCGATTTCATGACATCGGGGATTTCGTCAAAACGCAGCACATTGCGGCGTTCTTCACCAAATTCGCCGATCAGCACCTTGTCCGCCGTGTAAATACGCAGTGGCACCCGTGGGCGATAGTCGATCATGGCGCTTAGATCGGGAAGGTTGGGCCAGGCTAAGGCCAGCGCCAGCGATCCGAGCAGGGCGGCACACAGACCAAGCCCCACAAAAAAGACCGAGGTCTTGATGATGAGGCGGGCAAGCCAGGAACCGGAGCTTTGCTCGGGTTTAGAATTGGGGGAGCGGGAAGAAGAACTCATTAGGGCTGATTTTAAAGTCCAAACGCAGCAGGACTGGGCCTCAAATCAAGTATCAATGTAACAAAATAATACTAAGCGAGCGGACTGTGCTTAGGGAAGGCTAATGGGATAATACACAAATGAACCACTCTTTACCCGCCGAGCTGATGCCTGTAGAACATCCTGATCCTTTATCAGACGCCGAGCTGCTCCATTTACAACAAACTGGCCCACGTCCCATTATTTTAGTGGGCATGATGGGAGCCGGTAAAACAACCATTGGCCGCCAATTGGCGCGGGAGCTCAAACGCGAGTTTATGGACCTTGACCACGAGCTGGAAGCCCGGAGCGGCGTGCGAGTGTCCACTATCTTTGAGTTCGAAGGCGAGCAAGGGTTCCGCAAACGTGAATCAGCGGTGCTCGATATTTGTTCGCGCCAGAGCGGTATCGTGTTGGCAACGGGAGGCGGGGCCATTTTGTCCGAGGCCAATCGCCAGATCATTAAAGATCGCGGTATCGTAGTGTACTTGTGTGCCACTGTAGACGAGCTGTACCGTCGCGTGGCCCGAGACCGTAACCGACCGCTGTTGCAAACAGCGGACCCACGCGCCCGCATCCAGGAACTGTTGCAAGCGCGCGAACCCCTCTATGAAGAAGTGGCGGATATCCGCTTTGAAACTGGCTCGGCGCCGGTTCATCATGCGGTGCGCCATTTATTGTCCCAGTTGAAAGAACGAGGTTGCTAAATGTCTGTAGTGCATGTTGACGCCCAGGGTGGCGCTTATCCCATCCAGATCGCCGCCGGGCGTCTGGCGCAGCTTGCAGGCACGGTGCCAGCCGATACGTCTGCCATTGCGATCGTCACTAATCCTACGGTGGCAGCCTTGTATCTGGCACCGGTCAAACAAGCCCTGGCCGCAACGGGCAAGCCCGTTCATGTGATCGAACTGCCCGATGGCGAGGCCTACAAGAACTGGGAATCTCTGAACCTGATTTTTGACGCGCTGCTGGGTGCTCATCTGGATCGCAAGGCCCTGATCGTGGCCTTGGGTGGTGGCGTTATTGGCGATATGGCCGGTTTTGCGGCAGCTTGCTTCATGCGCGGTGTGCGCTTTGTACAGGTCCCCACGACGTTGCTGGCGCAGGTGGATTCCTCGGTCGGTGGCAAGACAGCCATTAACCATCCGCTAGGCAAGAATATGGTGGGTGCGTTCTACCAGCCTATCGCCGTGGAAGTGGATACGGACGTACTCAAGACCTTGCCTGCTCGCGAAATTTCCGCTGGTCTGGCTGAAGTCGTCAAGTACGGCATGATTTACGATCTGGATTTCTTCAACTGGTGTGAGGAGCAGATCGCCCCCATGCGCCGTCTGGAGCAGGAGCAGATTGTTCATGCGATCCGCCGCTCTTGCGAGGTGAAAGCCGAGGTGGTTTCACAGGACGAACGCGAGTCGGGTCTGCGTGCTATTTTGAATTTTGGTCACACTTTTGGCCACGCGATTGAGTCCGGTATGGGCTACGGCCAGTGGTTGCATGGCGAAGCCGTGGGTTGCGGCATGATTATGGCTGCTGAGCTGTCCGCTCTGGTGTGTGGTTTGCCGGCTCAGGATGTCGCTCGTATCAAAGCCCTGGTGCAAGCTAGCGGATGCCCGATCACGCCACCACAATGGCCTGCAGACCGCTGGCTGGAGTTGATGCAGGTGGACAAGAAAAATGAAGGCGGCCAACTGCGCTTTGTGCTGCTGGATAAATTAGGCCATGCCAAGGTGCAGGCGGTCGCGCCGGATGTAGTGCGCCAGGCATTGGCCCGCTTTACAACGGTGGAACAGGAGTAAAACCGATGCAAATGCTTGCCGCTTATGCCTGTCGCCCTGAACAGTCCCGCGGCCGGCGTTACGCAGAGGCAGCGCCCCAAGGCCGCAACGCCTTTCAGCGGGACCGCGACCGGATTATTCACTGCAATGCGTTTCGTTTGCTGGAATACAAAACACAGGTTTTTATTAACCACGAAGGTGATTTATTCCGAACACGATTGACGCATAGTTTGGAAGTGGCCCAACTGGCGCGGGCCATTGCCCGCAATCTGGGTTTGCATGAAGACCTTATCGAAGCCATCTCCCTGGCCCATGATCTCGGTCACACTCCGTTTGGCCATGCTGGCCAGGACACGCTTAATAGCTGTATGCAGGAGTTGCGTCCCGAGGCCGGGGGCTTTGAGCATAATCTGCAAAGTCTGCGAATCGTGGACGAGCTGGAAGAGCGTTATGCCGCCTTCAATGGTTTGAACCTGTGTTTTGAAACCCGCGAGGGGATCTTGAAGCACTGTTCCCTAAAGCATGCGCGTGAATTGGGCGAAGTCGGCCAGCGCTTTATTGATCGCAGCCAACCGTCTTTGGAAGCGCAAATGGCCAATCTGGCCGATGAAATTGCTTACAACAATCACGATATTGATGACGGTCTGCGCTCTGGCTTGATTCGCTTGGAACAATTGCTGGAACTACGCCTGTTCCGTGCGCATTACGAGCATGTGCAGGCTCAGTATCCGGGCTTGAGTGGCCAGCGGCTGGTCGCTGAAATTATCCGTGGCATGATCAACACCCTGGTGGTGGATTTAACGGAAACCACGCGCGCCAAGCTGGAAGAACACCGTCCCGATAGTGCAGATGCAATCCGGAACCTTCCGCGCCTGGCCGGTTTTTCGCCCGAGCTGCGCGCCCAGGCCGATGAGCTTAAACGTTTTTTGCACGCCAATCTGTACCGTCATTACAAAGTGGTGCGCATGATGAACAAGGCGCAACACATCGTGCGTGACCTGTTTCAGGCGTTTGTGGATGATCCGCGTCTATTAGCAGCCGAACATAGGCGCGAAGATCCGATTGCACAGGCTCGTGCTGTGGCTGACTACATCGCTGGCATGACGGACCGTCATGCCATTCGTGAGCACGACGCTATTTTCAAGATGTAGGTTTTGCTTTAACGCTGCAGCAAAGGCTTCAAGTAACGCCCGGTATGGCTTTGCTCGCAAGCAGCAACAGTCTCCGGGGGGCCTTGCACCACAATTTGCCCACCGCCATGGCCGCCTTCTGGCCCCATGTCCACAATCCAGTCTGCGGTCTTGATCACATCCAGATTGTGTTCAATCACGACCACGCTATTGCCGGACTCAACCAGCTTGTCCAAAACTGCCAGCAAGACAGCAATGTCCTGAAAGTGCAGGCCAGTTGTGGGTTCGTCCAGCACATACAAGGTCTGGCCGGTGCTGCGTTTGGACAGTTCCAGTGACAGTTTCACCCGCTGCGCTTCACCACCAGACAGGGTGGTCGCGCTTTGACCCAGGCGGATGTAGGACAGACCCACATCGATCAAGGTGGTCAGTTTGCGTGCAACCGCAGGGACTGCATCAAAGTATTCCAGTGCCTGCTCAACCGTCAGGTCCAGCACTTCGCTGATATTGCGGCCCCGGTAGCGAATATCCAGCGTCTCGCGGTTGTAGCGACGGCCCTGGCACACATCACAAGGTACATAAACGTCAGGCAGAAAATGCATCTCTACCTTGACTACGCCATCGCCCTGGCAGGCCTCGCAGCGGCCGCCTTTGACGTTAAAGGAGAAGCGGCCTGGGTCGTAGCCACGCAACCGTGCCTCGGGCACGCTGGCGAACAGTTCACGAATGGCGGTGAACATGCCTGTGTACGTGGCCGGGTTACTGCGCGGGGTGCGACCAATTGGGCTTTGGTCGACGTTGATGATTTTGTCGAAGTGCTCCAGCCCTTCCATGCGCTCGTAGGGCGCGGGTTCGGCATGGGCACGGTGCAGCAAATGTGAGAAGGCGGTTGCCAGTGTGTCGTTGATCAGTGTGGACTTGCCCGAACCGGACACGCCTGTAATACAGACCAGTCGTCCGGCCGGAATTGCCAAATCAACGGACTTCAGGTTATTGCCGCTGGCACCGTACAGGCGCAGCCAGTTCAGGCTGTCGTCAACGGGACGTCGTTTGGGAACGGCAATCTGGCGCTTGCCGGACAGGTACTGGCCGGTTAGAGACTTGGCGTTCTGGGCCAGCTCTGCGGGTGTGCCTTGGGCGGTGATTTGCCCGCCATGTTCGCCCGCGCCGGGGCCCATGTCGATGACATAGTCGGCGGTGCGTATCATGTCCTCGTCGTGCTCGACCACGATCACGCTATTACCCAGGTCCCGCAGGTGCTGCAGGGTCTGGATCAGCTTGTCGTTATCGCGCTGGTGCAGGCCAATGGAAGGCTCGTCCAGCACATACATTACGCCGGTCAGACCGGAGCCGATCTGGCTGGCCAGACGAATACGCTGCGCCTCGCCACCGGAAATGGTGTCGGCGCTGCGGTCCAGAGACAGATAGTTCAGACCCACATTGTTCAGAAATTCCAGCCGCAGGCGGATTTCACGCACGATGCGGTCGGCAATCTCTTTTTTCGCGCCTGTTAACGACAGACGCTCGAACCAGGCCAGGCAGTCAGACAAGGCCAGGGCTTCGACTTCATAAATGGCCAGACCCTTGGCTTGTCCTTGAGTTGTAGAGTTGGTTTGTACGCACTGTACGGCATTGTCAGACAGCGTGTCGACAATGATGGCTGCTGGGTTGGCAGACACGGTGCCTGCATGATGCTGGCACCCCGCATGGCTGGGAATGGGATCATCCCCAATACGGACGTGACGCGCTTCCAGACGCAGACGTGCGCCATGGCAGGCCGGGCATGTCTGGGTGCGACGCAGCTTGTTTAGCTCCTCGCGTACGGCGCTGGAATCGGTTTCCGCCCAGCGACGTTGCAGATTTGGAATGACCCCTTCAAATGGGTGCGTTTTTACTGTGGTGCGTCCTTTCTCATTCAAATAGAGAAAGGGGATTTCTTCCGCGCCAGAGCCATACAGCACGGTGCGGCGCAGTTCTTCGGGCAGGGACTCGAAGGGGGCCTCGATATCAAAGTGATAATGGGCCGCCAGACTGGTCAGCAAGGTATAGGTAAAGGCATTGCGTCGATCCCAGCCTGCAATGGCACCGCCTGCCAGACTCAGTTCTGGAAAGGCCACTACCCGTTCAGGGTCAAATACATCCACTTGTCCCAGGCCGCTACAGTCTGGGCAGGCACCTGCCGGGTTATTGAAGCTGAACAGGCGCGGCTCCAGCTCGGGCAGGGAGTAGTCACAGACCGGGCAGGCGTAGTGGCTGGAATAGGGTTGCTCCAAACCGGTATCCAGATTGACCACCAGACAGCGGCCATTGCTGGTGGACAAAGCCGTCTCCAGGCTCTCGGCCAGACGCTGCTGGCTATCCGGTTTGATACGTAGCCGGTCTATGACCAGATCCAGATCATGGGCCTGCTCGGCATTGAGCGCGGGCAGGTCTTCAATGCTGGAGATCTCGCCATCGACGCGCACCCGTACAAAGCCCTGGGCTTGCAGACCGCGCAGCTCCCGCTGCAGATCGCCCACCAGGGCGCGGTACATGGGAGCCAGGACGGCAATGCGGGATTCAGGCTCCCATTGCAGAATCTGGTCTACCATCTGGCTCACGCTATGGGCCTGCAAGGCCAAGTGGTGTTCCGGGCAGTAAGGAGTTCCGACGCGCGCGTACAATAGGCGCAAATAATCGTGGATTTCGGTAGTGGTTCCCACGGTGGAGCGCGGGTTATGACCTGCTGCCTTTTGCTCGATGGCAATGGCAGGCGACAAACCTTCGATCAAGTCCACATCTGGCTTGTCCATCAGTTGCAAAAACTGACGTGCATAAGCGGACAGGCTTTCCACATAGCGCCGCTGGCCTTCGGCATATAAGGTGTCGAAGGCAAGAGACGACTTCCCAGAACCGGACAGCCCTGTCAGCACGACCAATTGGTGGCGTGGCAGGTCTACGGAGACGTTTTTCAGGTTGTGGGTACGGGCACCACGAATGCGGATGGCTTCCATCGCTTTATTTAGGCTTGTCAAAAGGCAACTTGCTACTATAGCGCGTTGCGTCAGAATTTATGTGAACGGGTATCCGGGCTCTCTGCTAGCCCAGTTGTGACAGAGTATTAAATGAGTACACACCAAACCATGAATACGGCCGGATCGCGCCCAGAGCGCTTGAGTCTGACTCAGCAAGAGCGCAAGGCCAGCATCTTGCTGGCTTTGCTGTTTGCCTGTCGAATGCTGGGTCTGTTTTTACTGACTCCGGTTTTTGCGGTTGCTGCCCATTCCCTGCCCGGCGGTAACGATGCCGCGCGAGTCGGTCTTGCATTGGGTGCCTATGGTCTGACCCAGGCTGTTTTGCAGATTCCCTTGGGGATGGCATCAGACCGTTTTGGGCGTAGGCCGATTATTGTCATCGGCATGGCCTTGTTCGTGGTCGGCGGGGTGATCTCGGCGCTGGCACAGAATATTGACTGGGTGACGGTAGGTCGCTGTATTCAAGGTCTGGGGGCGGTGTCGGCAGCCATTTCCGCCTGGGTAGCCGACTCCACTCGCCCCGAAGTACGTACACGCGCCATGGCCATGGTAGGCGGGTCTATTGGCCTGTCCTTTGCCGTCTCGCTGGTGCTCTCGCCGGTGTTGGTAGGGCAATTTGGCCTGTCGGGACTGTTCTGGGCCATCAGCTTGCTGGGCTTTGTCTGTTTGTTGATTGCTGCTTTTGTGGTGCCCAGTGCGCCTAAAGCGCCAGCCTCGATTGTGCAGGTCACGGCCGGACAGGTTCTGCGTCACCTGGACTTATTGCGACTGAACTTTGGCGTGTTCTGTCTGCACTTTATCCTGATGTCCCTGTTCATTGTGGTGCCGGGCATTCTGGCTACCTTGGGCGGCTATAGCACTCAGGATTTGTGGAAGGTGTACTTGCCCGTTATCTTGGTGTCTTTTGTGCTGATGGTGCCTGCGGTGTTCTGGACAGAGACCCGCAAACGTCACAAACACGCGTTGGAACTGGCCGTTTTGCTGTTGATTGTGGTGCTGGCCGTCATGCCTTGGGCGCGTGACTCGCTGGTTCCCATGGTGGCAGCGCTGACTTTTTTCTTTATTGGCTTTAACGTGCTGGAAGCTTTGCAGCCTTCGTTGGTGTCGCGCGTCGCGCCGCCAGAATATAAAGGTTTGGCGCTGGGTTTTTACAACACCTCCCAGTCCCTGGGCGTGTTTGCCGGAGGCCTGATCGGGGGCGTGCTGGCTGGGCGAGGGCTCACCCAATGGGTGTTATGGACCGGCGCTGCGTTGGCTGTGCTGTGGTTGCTGACCGCGCGTGGTTTCAAAGATAAATATTAGAAGGTATTGCCTGTTACGCTTGTGCAAAGACGTGGCAGGCAGCAGCAAGTAAAGTGGCCGGATTGGCCTCAAGAATCAAGAGCTGGGCGTAACAGGTGACTTTGCCGGGTGCTTAGCCATATACGCCGTTCAAGGTGCCGTAACGGGATCGTTTGCGTGGACAAAACGGCCCTTCCTGGAGTGGGGAGGGAGTGTTAATTAAGGCACGAATCCACGATAATACGGCTTGATATAGAATTTTTGACTACAGGATTTTTTTCATGGCATCGGTAAATAAAGTCATTCTGGTGGGCAATCTTGGCCGCGACCCAGAAGTACGCTACAGCGCAGAAGGCTCGGCCATCTGCAATATTTCCATTGCCACGACTTCGCAGTGGAAAGACCGTACCTCCGGCGAGCGCCGCGAGGAAACCGAATGGCACCGTGTGGTGTTCTATAACCGTCTGGCTGAAATCGCGGGCGAATACCTGCGCAAAGGCCGCCCCGTCTACGTAGAAGGTCGTTTGCGCACCCGTAAATGGACGGGCCAGGACGGTCAGGAGCGTTTCACCACGGAAATTATCGCCGAGCAAATGCAAATGCTCGGTGGCCGCGACGGTGGTGGTGAGATGGGTGGTGGCAGTATGGGCGGTGGTGAATACGGTGGTGGCGGTGGTGGTGCGCCGGCACCGCAACGTGCTCAGCGTCCAGCGCCTCAACAACAACAGCAGCAGCAACAACAACAGGCTCCACGTAATACCGCTCCTATGTCGGACAATCTGGCCGATATGGATGACGATATTCCGTTCTAAAACCTACTAAGCCAAAGTTCAAAGGCCCTTGCCAGTACCGTGCTGGCAGGGGCTTTTTTGTGGGGTTTCGACACAAGCACATTGGCTGCCAATAATGGCCTGTCGCTTGAGGGGCTCAGGCCGTGGCTTAGAACGCTCCTTGGGTTGAGTGTCGTAGGGTGAGCAAACCTACCCCAGTCAAAATCGCAAAAAGTGCGCCAGCGGCAAAGGTGCCTTGGAAGCCAATGGTGTCCCAGAGCACACCGGCAATAACACTGGCCAGCAGCAAGGCGATGCCGGTTAGCAGATGGAACAGGCCAAAGGCGGTGCCACGCAGTTCGGCGGGGGCGCTGTCGGCAATCAGGACGCTGAACAGGCCTTGGGTAAAGCCCATATGCAGGCCCCACAAAGCAACGCCCAGACCCAAACCCAGCAAGCCGGGGACAAAGGCCAGGAGCAGGTCGGCTGCAATCAGCAGGGTCACTCCGATCAGGAGCAGGTCGGTTTTACGCATGCGATCCGACAGCACACCTGCAGGGTAGGCAGACAGGGAAAAGGCCACTCCCATGACAACCAGGACGGCTGGAGCCCACATGGGTGGTAAGCCGCTGGCCTCTGCGCGCAAGAGAAGGAAGGCTTCGCTGAAACGGGCCAATGTAAAGGCCAGACCAATGGCGACAATCGACCAATAGCGGGAACCCAAACGGCTCAGGTCTTCCCGGTTCAGGGGTAGTTTGCGGGGGCGGGTGTTGGCGGGTAAGGTGGGCTCGCGCACAAAGAGCACCAGAACGGCGATCGAAGCAAAGGCAGGCAGCACGGCAACCCAGAAGATCAACTGGTAATTATTGGCTGTCCACCACATCAGCCCGATGGCCAGCAGGGGGCCGACAAAGGCGCCAACGGTATCGAGCGTTTGCCGCAAACCGTAGGCCGCCCCACGCGATTCGGGGCCAGTGACATCGGCGATCAGGGCGTCACGGGGGGCACCGCGTATGCCTTTGCCGATGCGGTCTACAAAGCGGGCGCCGACCAGCCAGTCCAGTGAGTTTGCCAGGGGAAAAATGGGTTTGGTCAGGGCTGCCAGCCCATAGCCAATGACGGCCAGCAGTTTACGCTTTCCAAAACGGTCGCTGACCGCGCCGGAAAACACTTTCATGATGGAGGCGGTGGCCTCGGCAATGCCTTCGATAACGCCTACTGCCAGTACCGAGGTACCCAGGACGGTAACCATGTAAATGGGCAGCAGAGCGTGGATCAGTTCTGAGGAAATGTCCATGAACATGGATACAAAGCCCAATGCCCAGACGCTGCGGTGAATGCTGGCCCTGGAAGGGGCGGCGGCCGGTGTCGGTGCAGGATCAGCAGTTTTCTTCATGAGCGTCATAGACCATCTGGGCATACGCATCCAGCCGTGCCTGACACGCTTGCAGACGCTCTTGGGCAAGCGGTGCCAGGGGGGCGCCATAAAAATCCAGCTTCCGGATTTTCTCGTACCAGTTTTCCAGTTTCTTAAGGTCAGTTTCTTCTTCGTCCAGTTCGGCATAGGTGAATTTCTGAATCGAAATTTCCTTGTCGATCTCGGCCTCGAAGTCTTTGCACCCTCCCAGCAGCTCCTGATACTGATCGTTGCGCTCGTCCGTGAAACGGGCGATGACCTTGTTTTCCTGGGCCTTGTCCAGTGCAATGGTTTCCAGCAAGACGCATTCGCCTTGCATGGTGGCGATGTCGTTTTCCAGCACCTTTAGGCGGCGTACATGCTCGTCGGTTTTGGGCAGCACGCACACCCCGTTTTGCAGATACACCGCGCCCAGGCTTTTCAAACGTCGCCACAGTGCCAGGCGTTTGGCACTAGGCTCAGAGGGGACTTTATAGGTCAGAAGTAGCCATCTCATTGATGTCATAACAATCAAAAAGTAGTAACGACCGTTTCATATTAATCGATGTTGTCGTTTTTTATGAAAGGAGGCGATAAATAAAAAACATATCAATACTGGCTTGAGACAGGCCGTTGATAGCGTCGAACCTGTATCCAAGTGTTTGAGCTTGTATCTCTGCTTGAGAAGGGCGATAGCCGTTTTTATTGGGGAAAACCAGTAGCAAATTTCGTGCTTAGCCCGCATGGATGGTGATTTTGAGCGGCTTTCATACGGCCTGATTTTCAGTTTTTTATTGCTCAAAGACCTGGCTTCCTGCAACTGGAGGCGGCTGTTTTGCGCTTTCCAAGCCAAGGGGCAATCGCTACCATGAAAGGCACCTATTCACTTTGTTCAGTTTCTTGCGCGACCGGTTTGGATCACCAGCAGCGTGCAGACTTCAAGCCCAGGTTTAGGTAAAGCGCTTGTCCTTAGGGCAAGCACTTGTTGGTTATGGAGTCCGTGTGTTCGTTTCCGGTTGTTGCACGATACAGTGCCGCGCTTTTGCGGTGGGAATCAATACGGAGGAATGCAATGAGTAAGCACAAAGCTGATAAACCCAGCCAAGGTCCTATCGATGTTGCCGCTATCCGCGCAGCTGCCAAGAAGTTTGTGGACGATGGTGCGGTGGCATCCGGCTACAAGGGCAATCGTGAAGAGATCATCCAAATGCTCAATGAGGCTCTGGCCACTGAGCTGGTCTGTGTGATGCGCTACAAGCGCCACTACTTTACTGCCACCGGTTTGAACAACGAGCCTATCAAAGCCGAGTTTCTGGAGCATGCCCAGCAAGAGGCCGAGCATGCCGACCGCATTGCCGAACGTATTGTGCAGTTGAACGGCGAGCCGGATTTCAATCCCAAAAACCTGGCCCAACGCAGCCATGCGGAATATGACGATAGCGGCGACATCAAATCCATGATCCGCGCCAACCTGATTGCCGAGCGTATTGCCATCGAGTCCTATCGCCAAATGATTGAACGCATTGGTGACACCGACCCGACCACTCGCCAGATGCTGGTCGAGATCATGGCCGTGGAAGAAGAGCACGCTGATGACATGGGTGATTTGCTGGACATTTAAGTTTTAGCTGCTCAGGCGCTCAGGAACCCCGGTATTTACCGGGGTTTTTTTTCGCCCACATCCTGAAAAAGAGTACAGTAACGACTTTCCTACCTATCGGTAGGTAGTTTGGATTGAAATTGCTATGGACAGGGGTGTCAGTGTGTTTGGGTTTTTGTTTTTCCGTGCGACAGAGAGTGCAACATGAGTGATTTGTCACGTACCAGGAGCCTGGCTTGGTCCTTGATCTTGTTGCTGGCCATGTTGACGGCATTGGATGCGATGGCAATCGATATGTATTTGCCGGGTATGCCTGCCATTGCGCAGGAGCTGGGAGTTTCCCCGGGCCGGATTCAGCAAACGCTGTCTATCTTTCTGGCGGGCCTGGCTTTGGGGCAAGGTATTTATGGCCCTTTGCTGGACCGTTTCGGGCGCCGAGTTCCCTTGCTGCTGGGCGTTGTCATCTTTGTGATTGGTTCGATTCTTGGTGCTTTGGCCACATCGGTTGAGGCTTTGCTCCTTGCGCGTTTTATTCAGGCCTTGGGTGCGGCAGCAGGGCTCGTCACACCGCGCGCGATTGTGGCGGATTTGTGCGATATGAAAGAGTCGGCACGCATCTTTTCGTTATTGATGCAGGTGATGATGATCGCACCGATTGTGGCTCCTATTTGGGGCGCGTATTTATTGCGCCATGCAGATTGGCGGGCCATTTTTTGGATGTTGGCTTTTTTAGGGACGATGGGTTTGTTGTGGGGGCTCAAGACCATCCCGGACTCCTTGCCCGTGACGCAGCGTGTTCCTTTGAATCCCGGTCATATTGTTCGCGCCTATGGACGCGAGCTGGGCAATAAGCCATTCATGGCGTATACCGGTTCCGGTGGTTTTGCACTGGCTGCCTTATTTGTTTATATCAGTGGCTCGGCTTTTGTGTTCACGCAGCATTTTGCTTTGTCGCCCGCTGTGTTCAGTTATGTGTTTGCCGGTAATTCGGTGGCGTTGGTCCTGGGTGGGGTCGTCAGCAATTACGTGTTGAAGGCTGGGATGCCTACTTCTCGGGTGCTGGCCTTAGGGCTGATTGTCCATACGGCTTCGGCCTGGCTCTTGTATGTGACGGTGCAGGCAGACGTGGCGGGCCTGATCCTGTATGCCGCCTTGATCGCCATGTCGGTCGGCTCTTTAGGAATGGTTTTTGGTAACGTGACGGCCTTGACCATGAGCGTGGCTGGCCCTCAGGCCGGTACCGCTGCGGCCTTGATGGGTATGTTCCATTATCTGATTTCGGCGGTGGTGGGCTACATCGTCAGTCTGGCGGTGCCTGGGCCGCACGTTGTGCCTTTGGCGATTGGTGGCTGCGGTCTGCTGTCGATTCTGTTGTATGTTCTGGCCGGCCGTTGCCGCACGGTAACGAGATCGGTCGGGGAGCTGGGCACTGTAAAATAAGCGTTTGCGGCGGGCCGTGACGGTGGCCTTGATGATGAGTCTTTGACTGAGAGCGTGTTGGACTGTGAGCAAAACCACGACTGAAAAACTGCAGGATGCCGCGTTGGCGCGCTTTGCTGTTCAGGGCTTTGATGCCACCACCATGAACGAGATTGCCGCGGATGTGGGCATTAAAAAGCCCTCTGTCTATGCCCATTTTCGCAACAAGGATGAGCTGTTTCTGAGCCTGATTCCAAAGATTGTGGATGATGAGCTGAACCATGCACGTCAGGTTCTGCAAGGGGGCGATGAGATCAAGCAGCAGTTGCGGGCCTATCTGGAAGGGATACAGGAGCGCTTTGAGCAATCGCATCAAGTACGTTTTTGGATTCGTACCTTATTTGCCCCGCCTGTGCATTTGTACGATGTGGTGATGGAACCCATGCACGTGTTCATGGAGGACCTGGAAAGCATCATCCATCAGGCCCTGGAGCTGTCTGCCCTGGCCAAGTCCGAGACGGGTTTACGTGTGGATACCTTGGCCATGACTTACATGGCCTTGATCGACAGCCTGCAAAGCGAGTTGTTGTTTGGTGGCGCACACAAGTACCAACGGCGCCTGGCATCGGTTTGGATGGTCTTTGAGACCGCGTTAAGAGCGGGCCGCTCTGCTTGATCAGGTTTTCTCGCCGTTTTGGGCATCCTGATAGGCCTTGGCCGCATTGTGTACGTGCTGGGTCGCCAGCAGGTTGGCCAGATCGCTGTTACCGGCCACAACCGCGTTCAGGATTTGGGCGTGATCTTCCCAGTTCTGGCGGATGCGCTGCAGATTGCTGGGGGCAAAGAGCAGCGCGGTGCGATCACGTAAGGAGCGCATCAGCTCGGTCAGTACGATATTGCCCGACATGGTGGCCAGGGTTTCATGAAATTGCCGGTTCAGGGATTTGAGCAATTCCAGATTGCCGGCATCCATGGCTTCATGGCCCTGACTCAGAATGGTTTGCAGTTTTTCAATATTGACCGGGTCCTGGCGTTGAGCGGCCAACTTGGCATTAAGCCCCTCAAGCGTGGCGCGCACTTCAGCCATGTTATAGGCAATCTCGGCCGACAATATGGCTACGGAGGCCCCCCGTCGTGGTTCGATAGTGACCAGGCCTTCGGAGGCCAGCTCGCGCAGGGCTTCCCGTACAGGAATACGCGAGACCCCCAGCTCGCTCGCCAGTTTGCCCTCCACCAGGCGGTCGCCAGGATGGAATTCACCGCTCAGAATACGTTCACGCAATTGGTCGCGTATTACCGCAAACAATGAGGCATGCTGATCACCCAAGCGGCGGTTATCCGCATCGACAAGGGAGTTGGGAAGGTTGAAACTGGGGATATTCATGGTACGACCTGTGCAATCGGGCAAAAGGGCCAGACACGATTATACGGTGTAGGCGCACTTTTCTGAATATGGTATACAGTTTGGGGGCTAAGTATTCAGTGCCACAGCGTGCGTGCAATCAAGACCAGGGCGCTGATGGAACAAATACCCAATAGCAGCCTGCGCATTAATGGCAGGCTGACTTGATGGCGTAATTGTCCTGATAGAGCAAAACCCAGCAGCATGAATGGGTAGAGCACAATGCTGAGCATGGCTTGTTGCAAGGAGAACAGGCCAACCAGCATCAGCAATACCAAAGACAGGCTCGCGCCTAGAAAGAGAATAAGGCCGAGTGACGCGCGTAGCTGTGCCGGCGCCAGATTCTGCATGGCAATTGCCAGGGCAGGGGCGCCGACCGAGGTTAGCGTGCCCATGATCCCCGATGCAATACCCGCCAGAATCATGTTGCGTGTGGAGGGTAGTATGCGCAGGCCCCAGGCGCTGAGAGCGACTGCGCCCAAGATGGCAAATGCAAAACCCAGGTTGACGGCGGCTATCGGTAGTTGCGTCATACCCAAGACAGCGATAAGCGAGCCCGTGGCCCGCCCGCCCAGCGCACAGACCACGACATTAGGCACGATATGTTGACGTTCTCGCAGGGCCGCCAGTAAAGAGACGCTACCGCCCAAGGCCAACAGCGGCCCTGGTACTAGCTGTGGGAAGATCAGGGCGGCAATGGGCGCCACCAGCATGGCAAATCCAATCCCTCCCACTCCTTGTAAAAACGCGGCCAAAACCACCAGGCAGGCCATCAGCAGCCAGGACAGCGGGTCCACGAGGTCAATTAAAGCCGCCATAAACATCCTTTTATTTGTATAAGGTATTCAATCTAAGTGTTTCAAGCATGAAATTCTTAGAGTTTTCCCCAGTTTTTGCTAGTTTTTTCTGATTTCGATCATTAATTGAAGATAGTATACCGTTTCAGGAATACTAAATATTCAGAAAAAAGAGAAGGAAAGGGGGATACATGCAAAGCGACGTGGTGCTCGGTGCGGCGCACTGGGCTTATTTGATCAGCGTCCTGGTGATCATCATTACGATGATTTTCCGGGCCAACGTAGTGGTGCCATCCGTCATTGGGACCTTGGCGGTAGTCACGGCCATAACGGGCAGCCCTATTCAGGGCTTAATCAGTATTTTTTCGGCCAGCTTCGTGGCGGCTCAGGAACTGTTCAACATCTTCCTGGTAATCACCTTCATGACAGCGTTGCTCAATTCCTTAAAGCGGCTGGAAGCCGATGTGAAGATGGTGGCCCCCTTTCGCAAGGTCATGGTCAATAGTGCCTCGTCCTTTTTGATGATTGCTGCAGCGACCTATTTTATTTCCCTGTTCTTCTGGCCCACGCCTGCAGTGCCTCTGGTGTCGGCCATTTTGCTGCCAGCGGCTATTGCGGCTGGTTTGCCACCATTGGTCGGTGCGATGGCGATCGCCATCTGTGGGCAGGGCATGGCGCTATCGTCGGACTACATCATTGGGGTTGCTCCGGGCATCAGCGCCAAGGCAGCCGGTGTCGGTGCTGATGTTGCCGTGCTGGCTGACCGCGCGCTGGTGTTGTCCTGGATTACGGGGGGTGTCGCGCTGACCTTGGCGTTCTTGTTGATGCGTCGCCATTTCAAGCCGGCAGACAGCCGTTTGCTGGACGCCTGGATGCGTCAGGCACCGGACAGCACGCTGGATGACGTGGAATCCCAAGGGACGTATGACAAGGCAGAGATGGCCCGTGGGACGGCGGGTAATGAACACACGGTGCACTCCGGCTTAAGTGCCAAGGAAGAACGTTATTCGCGCATTCTGGCCTGGATCACTCCACTGGCGTTCCTGGCGGTGATTGGCATCATGCTGCTGCCCCGCTTTATCCCGTCCTTACCCGTTCTGCGTGGTGGAGATGCTGCCGGTTTGGTGGGGGGCGTCGCCTTTGTGTTGATGATGATTGCCACCTGTATGGCAGAAGGTCCACGGCGCATGCTGGACACCTGTCCGGATCATATGACCGATGGTTTTGTATTCGCGTTTCGTGCCATGGGCTCGGTGTTGCCAATCGCTGGTTTCTTCTTCCTGGGCGCCAGTGAAGCGACCTCTGCCATTTTAGGCATTCCACTGGCACAAACACCTAGCCTCTTGTTCGAGTTGATTTCAGCCGGTCAGCATCTGATTCCGGACAATCATTTTCTGGTGGCGTTTGGTGTCCTGTTGGTGGGGATGATCTCGGGTATTGATGGGTCGGGCTTCTCGGGTCTGCCTCTGACGGGCACCCTGGCCTCGGCGTTGAGCCCTGTGTCGGGTCTGGACATCGAAACCTTGGCAGCGGTAGGACAGATCGGTGCGATCTGGACCGGTGGTGGCACCTTGATCGCCTGGTCGTCCTTGATTGCGGTGGCAGGTTTTGCTCGGGTGCATGTGCTTGATCTGGTGCGGGCCTTGACGGTACCGGTACTGACCGGGATGGCGATTTCGACAATCTGTGCCGTACTGGTGTTTGGATGATCGGTATGGGAACGACAGCCTATAGCGCAGGTGAAAAACAGGGTTTGGGGAAACTGTGGGCCGTGGCTGCCGGACACCCCTTGGCGGTTCGGGCCGCGCAGGCCATGCTGGAACTCAAGGGTAGTGCGGTGGATGCGGCCATTGCGGCTGATGCCGTCATGGGCGTCGTTGAACCGATGGCAACGGGGATAGGCGGCGACTTGCTGGCGATGGTTGCACCGCCGAACAGTAAGCCAGTGGCTTATAACGGTAGCGGAGCGGCGCCTTTGCTGTTGAAGGCAGAGCAGGTTCAGGCCTTGCCTGGGGGACGGATTCCCGAGCGCCATGTGCTGTCCATTACCACGCCCGGCCTAGTGCGAGGGTGGTGGGATATGCATCAGCGCTATGGCCGTCTGGATTGGGCCCGCTTGCTTCAGCCCGCCATCCAGGCAGCACAGGAAGGTTTTGCGGTGGCGTCGGTGGCGGCGCGTGAATGGCAAATCTTTGATTTTGTGCTGCATCGCGATCCCGAGTGTGCCGCTCTTTATAGGGCGGGCAAGCCGCCCAAGGCAGGAGAGCAGTACCTGAACCCGGAGCTGGCGGCTGTCTTGCAGGACATCGCCACGCAAGGACCCGATGCCTTCTATCTGGGGCGCCCCGCATGGCAGGCTGAACAGGCAATGGAACGGGTACAGGGGCTGTTGCGGGCGGAGGACTTTCGTCAGCATAAAGGATTTTTCTGTGAACCGGTCAGCGCATCGCTGGGTGAGTTCAGTCTGTATGAGTGTCCGCCCAACACACATGGGGTGGCCGTGCTGGACGCGGTCCAAAGCGCCTGGCACCGACCCTTGGATGATGATGAGGCGGAGTTGGCATTGATCCAGGCGACCGAAGGGGCAATGACTCATGCCGCTCAGGTCGTGTGTGATCCGGCAGGCAATACGGTTTGCACGGTTGTGGTTGACGAGGACGGATTGGCCGTCACGTTCATGTCCAGTATTTTCAAACGGTTTGGCTCCGGTTTCGCCGTGCCTGGCTGTGGGTTTGTGCTGCAAAACCGAGGCTTTGGCTTCTCCGAGCCTGGGCATGTGAATGGCCCCGGTCCGGGAAAACGTCCGTATCACACGGTTGTCCCGTCTCTGGCCTTGAAGACGGGCCAGTTCCATATGGGGCTGGGTGTGGTGGGCGGTTTGATGCAACCCCAGGGCCAGATACAGATATGGACCCGTGTCTTGCGCGATGGCTGGCCTTTGGAGCGAGCCTTGTTCGCACCGCGCTGGCGTCTGGAGGGGGCTGGGCGTCTGGCTCTGGAAGACGGCTTTGATGCGAGCCGCACGGCCTTCCTGCGTGAACACGGGTATGGGGCGCCCGACAAGGGAGTCGGCGAACTGGCAGGCCGTAGCGATTTTGGCGGTGCACAAGCGGTGGAGCGCTTGGCGGATGGCCGCCTGAAAGCCGTATCGGACCCGCGCAAAGATGGCTGCGTGGCGTTGGTTTGATAAACAGGCAGGGTTATTCCCTACTTTCTAAAATAGTAGACGGTATACAATATACTTAAATAGTCCAAACCTCATATTTCGTCGGCTGCTGTCAGGGCGACGTCTTTCAACAAGGAAACAGTCATGGAAAAACTGCTGAATCGCGATGAATTTCGCACCGCACTGGAAACCGCCATTAAAGGGAAAAGTGCCAATACTTCCCCTTTCAGTATTGCCTGGGCCAGCGGCAAGCTAAGCCGTGAGCATCTAGCTCGCTGGGCTGAAAACCACTATCACTATGTCGGCCCTTTTGCCGATTACCTGGGTTATCTGTATGCCCGCACTCCCGCTGAATACGTGGAAGCCAAAGACTTCTTGCTGGCCAATATGTACGAAGAGGAAATTGGTGGTGACCGCCACACAGATCTGCTGATCCGCTTTGGCGAAGCTTGCGGCACGACACGGGCACGTATTGAAGACCCCGACAACATGAATGCCACCACCCGCGCCTTGCAGGCTTGGTGTTACGCCATTGCCATGCGTGAAGACCCCGTCGTCGCCGTGGCGGGACTGGTGGTGGGCCTGGAGTCGCAAGTGCCATCCATTTACCGCAAGCAGACCCCAACCTTGCGCGAAAAATACGGCTTCACGGATGAAGAGGTGGAGTTTTTCGACCTGCACATTGTGTCCGATGAGATCCATGGCGAGCGTGGTTACCAGATCGTGCTCGAGCACGCCAATACCGTGGAACTGCAGCAGCGTTGCCTGCGTATCTGCGAAATTGGTGCCGAGATGCGTCTACTGTATACCACTTCCCTGTACAACGATTACGTCAAAGACGAGATCAGCTTGCAGGATCTGCAATTGGAAGCAGCGTAAGTCGGCCAGCCGGGCGGGCAGATAGGCTGCCCGCCGATTTAGAAACAAGGAAGTACAGCGGTGGACAATCTCAAGGACGTCGTTTTCGACAATTACATTAATGGGCAGTGGCAGCCCAGCCAGAGTGGGCGCACGAAGCCCAATTTGAATCCGGCCGATCGGGACGATGTCGTGGGGGCTTTCCCTCTGTCCACGGCTGAGGACGCACAGGCAGCCGTTGCTGCTGCTCAGGCTGCTTTTGCAGGATGGCGAGCAACACCGATTTCCACCCGGGCCCGTGTGCTGAATGCGGCGGCGGCCTGGCTGGATGCCAATGTTGATCGTATCGCTCAGGGTCTGACGCGAGAAGAGGGCAAAACGCTGGCGCAAAGCAAGATGGAAGTAGGGCGCTCGGCCCAGACCCTGCGTTTTTATGCGGTTGAAGGCCAGACCTATACCGGCGAGACCTTTCCGCAGGATGATGCGCAGCAACTGGTGTATACCCAGCGCGAACCCTTGGGTGTGGTGTCCGTAATTGCGCCCTGGAATTTCCCCATCTCCATCCCGGCACGCAAAATTGCGCCTGCCTTGATTACGGGCAATACCGTCGTTTTCAAACCTTCGTCGGAGACGCCGTTGACGGGTTATTACCTGTGCGAAGCCTTTGCACAAGCAGGGGTTCCGGCCGGTGTACTGAACCTGGTACATGGCAGGGCCAGTGAAGTGGGGCCCACGCTGGTGCAATCCCCTCAGGTACGTGCCATTTCGTTTACCGGCTCGACCCAGGCGGGTGAAGATATTTGTCGTCAAGCCCGCATGAGCACTCGCACCCAGATGGAGTTGGGTGGCAAGAACCCCCTGATTGTCATGGAAGACGCCGACCTGGATCTGGCCGTCAAGCTGGTGGTTCAAGGTGGGTTTTCCTTAAGTGGCCAGGCCTGCACGGGCACCAGCCGTGTGCTGGTGCATCGTCACGTCAAAGAGGAGTTCACCCGGCGCTTGGTAGAGAAAGTCAGCGCCTTGACCGTGGGTAATGGTTTGAATGGCAACCCCGACCTGGGCCCCATTGCCACCGAAAGCCAACTGGCAAGCATTCTGGACTATGTGGCCATCGGCAAGCAGGAGGCCACCCATTTACTGGGCGGCGAGCGTTTGACCGAAGGCGACTATGCACGTGGCTTGTTCATGCGCCCGGCTTTGTTTACAGACGTGACCCAGCAGATGCGTATTGCCCGCGAAGAAATCTTTGGTCCGGTGATTGCCTTGCTGGAAATTGATTCCTACGAGCAGGCGCTGGCCATGGCCAATGACACTGAATATGGCTTGTCGGCCGCCATTGTGACGCGCAGTGCCGACTATGCGCATCGCTTTGCCAATGACATTGAGGCCGGGACGGTCAAGATCAATCGCACAACAACCGGCAACTTGATCAATGCCCCTTTTGGTGGACTGAAACAGTCCAGCACATCCACTTTCCGCGAGTCGGGTCGGGCTGGTCTGGAGTTCTACACCCAGATCAAGACCGTGTATCGCGGCATCTGAATTTTATTAACCGGAAATACTGGGAAGACTTATGAAAAAAATCCTACGTCTCGAACAGCGCGAAGCGCGCTTGATGGTGGACGCGGCGATTGCCAAATCCAAAGAGATTGGCGTGCTGGAGACTGTTTGCGTGGTTGACGAAGGGGGCTATCCCATCGTGATGGAGCGCATGGATGGGGCACGTATCACTGGCGCACAAATTGCCTGGAACAAGGCGTTTACCGCTGCCGGCCACAAGCGCTCCACCCATTTGTTCACGCAAGCGCCCAATGGTCCGGCACTGCCTGGTAACGAGGCCTTCGGGATTCAGCTCAGCTTTGAGGGACGCTTTGCGGCCTTTGTGGGCGGCTACCCCATTGTGGTCAATGGGGAAGTAATCGGTGGTATTGGCCTGAGCGGCGGTAACGGCGAGCAGGACACGGCAGCCGGTGTGGCCGGCTTGCAGGCCTTGGCCGAGGCCTTGAAGGCAGAGGGTCTGGACGTGCTGGTTCAGGCGGACATCAAGAAATAGTGGCATCAGGAGGACGGGTCATGGCCCATCGTGTCGACATCAAGGAAACCGGCGAGCAGTTCTGGGTAGAGCCGCAAGAGACCCTCTTGCAGGCCGCTCAGCGGCAAGGCGTGCGCATTTATAGCGACTGTGAGTTTGGCGGTTGCGGTACCTGCCGCATTCAGGTTACCCGAGGGAAGGTTTGTTACGAGGACGACTGCCTGCCCATGAGTATTGCCGATGAGGAGCACGAGCAGGGCCATGCCGCCGCCTGTCAGGCTCGACTGGATGCGGATATTGAAATCAGTCTGGCCGCCCATCGTGACGAGCTGCCTGACACGCAGCAGGTCAGGGCGCAGGTGCATAGCGTGGAGCGGGCGTGCCAAGGAATCTGGCGCCTGACCTTGCAGTTACCCCAGGATGTACACGTGCAGTTCCGTCCTGGTCAGTATCTGAACATCCTGTTCGAGGACGGGCGTGCGCGCAGTTTTTCCATGGCCAATGCCGATGCGGCCCATGGGCGTATTGAACTGCATGTACGGGAAGTGGAAGGCGGCCGTTTTACCCAAGTGTGTTTGCCCGGCCTGAAGGCCGGAGATGAGCTGCTGCTGGAGATGCCTTTGGGGGTGTTCTATTGGCGCGAGCGCGACTGGCGACCCATGGTCATGGTGGCAACCGGTACGGGTATTGCACCGATCAAGGCGATTCTGGAGTCCTTGCTGGACAAGGACGACTGCCCACCTGTGAGCCTGTACTGGGGCATGAACCGACCCGAGGATTTGTATCTGGCCAAGGAGATCGAATCCTGGGCAGACCGTTTGTGCGAATTCCGTTTCGTGCCTGTGCTCTCGCATGCCGACGAGAGCTGGCAAGGCGCTCGGGGCTATGTGCAACAACAGGTATGCCAGGATGAACCTGACCTGTCTGAGCATGCCATTTACTTGTGTGGCTCACCCGTGATGATTGAGCAGGCCCGTGGCTTGTTCAAGGAGCATGGTGCCAATGAGCAGTTCATGTATGCCGATGCGTTCAACTTTCAGTCCGATAGCCGCTCGGCAGAGCCTTCTCTTGCTTAGGCGCTGTGTGGGAGCTGATCTTGGGCGACTTCGGGTTCGCGCTTTTTTCGGCTGCCAAACAGTTCAGTGAGTGAGGGCAGATTGATGAGCGGAATACGACGGCGCAGATGCTTGCGCTGAGCCAGATGTGGCAGCAACTGCTCGCCGACGGGACGCTGCAAGTAGCGAAGTTCGACGGGGGTTTTCATGGCAATCTCGTTTAGGGGTTGAATTGAATTAAGTATACCGCAATAGGGGTTTCTACTCAAACAGACAGGAAACTGTATCTAAAACTAAAGAAATCTGTTGTGGGAAAAGTGCAATTTTTAACTTGGTATACCGTTCTTGTTTTTTTTCAGGCGGTCAGGGCTCGCAATCCGGTCGCATCATTGGCAGCAAGCAGGAGGTCTTATGCCAACCATTACTTTTCATAAAAACGGCCAGACACATGTGGGCGAGGTGCAGGAGAACACCAATTTGGTGGTCCGGGCAGGGATCAAGCAGTTTCCGTTTCCTTATCTGACCTATGGCTGTGGAATGGGCAAGTGCGCCAAATGTGCGTGTCGGGTGCTGGAGGGGGCTGAGCATCTGCCAGCGGCCAACTGGAAAGAGAAAAAGCAGTTAGGCGAGCGCCTGGATCAGGGCTGGCGGCTGGCGTGCCAGTTGTGGATTAACCAGGACATCGTTCTGGAGCAGGCAGAGATACAGGAGGTGCAGTGATGTATGTGGTGCTAACGAGCAAGCCAGGCGAATACCGTACGGAGCCGGGTGTGGGCGTGGAAATGGTGGCGGCGTATGAATACCATTTTCAGGGTCGTTTCAAAGCGGTGTTTGCCATTGCGCGTATCCAGGACGGGTCGCGGGTTCGCATTGTGGAAGAGGCGCCAAATGGCACGATCAATGACATTCCTACTCGGCAAATGGAAAAATTTGCCACAGCCGAGCAGGCTTATGAAGAACTGGCCGGATTGACGCACTTTGGCAGCCTACAGGCCGAGTTGCGCCAATGTGAGCTTACGGGTCACAAAACAGGGACGCAGCCCCTGGTAAAGCAGCAATCCTGAGGTAGCAGAATATGGTTCAGATTACATTTGCGTCGAATAATGATTTGGTGGTGTCTGCCGCCGAGAACAGCAATTTGCTGCGGGTTTCGATTCGCGAGCGAGGCGGCATCCCGTTCAAGTGCGGGGGCGGTATCTGCGGTACCTGCAAGTGCCGAATTACGGAAGGGCTGAGCAATACGGATGAGGTCAAGGCCAAGGAACATAAACACTTGTCCGAGCAGGATCTGGCAGAGGGTTTTCGTATGGCGTGCCAGACTTTTGTGCGCGGTGACGTGACGGTGAGCTGGTAAAAGGAGCCGCCCATGCTGCATTTGACCGATAAGCAATTACACACACTGCTGGATGCGCCTGCGGTACAGCAGGTGCTGGAGCAGGCTTTTCTTGAGTTTGGACAGGGGCAGGCGGCGCAGCAACGTCGTGTGCGCACGCAGGTGGGCGATACGCGCTTATCTACCTTGGGGGCGGTTATCTCAGGCCAGCAAGTCGCTGGGGCCAAAATTTATACGACCGTACACGGCAGGTTCAACTTTGTGATTGTGCTGTTTGATGCGCGCAGTGGACAAACCTTGGCAACGCTGGATGCCGGTGCGATTACGCAGTGGCGTACTGCCGCGTGCTCGGTGCTGGCCGCACAGCGGGGGGCAAACCCCCAATCTCGAACCTTGGGAGTGCTGGGGCTCGGGGCTCAGGGCACCGCGCATGTCCAGCAGTTTTGCCAGGCTTTTGATTTGCGCCGTGTGCTGGTCTGGAGCCCGAATGTGGATCAGGAGCGTTGCCGCAAGCTGGAGCTGGAGCTGGACTGTGGCGTACCGGTACGTGCAGCACGCCCTGATGAGATCGCGGTCCAGGCAGATATTCTGGTTACCGCCAGTCGCAGCCGTGAGCCCTTGTTTGATGGGCGTACGCTCAAACCAGGTTGCTTTGTCGCGGCTGTTGGTTCTAGTCTGCCCACGGCGCGGGAGCTGGATGATGTCTGCTTGCAGCGGGCAGGCAAGATCATTGTGGAGTGGGGGGAGCAGACGCTTGCCGAGGCCGGGGATCTGATTCTGGCGGCAGCCGATTGCGGCATTCAGGGCAAGGTATCCGAGTTAAGCGATTGGTTGCAATTGGAGCGTGGACAAGGTTACGACGCACAGGGTATTTGCGTGTATAAATCAGTGGGTGTGGCGATTGAAGATATTGCTGTTGCTGGTTTGGCGTATCGCCGTTATCAGCATGGCAAGATGGCGCAGGAGGCGGTCGCTGAACACGAGTAAACGACAATAATTCAAATAGGTTGGGGGTAGGCAATGGTGATGGCAGGCTTTTCTTCTATGGGCGAATTCAAGCAGGCGCTGACCCGGGACTACAACCGCATCAACAGCAGTATTTTTGCATCAGGTGTGGTGACACTGAAGATTGATGTGCTCGATGACAGGATCAGCATGTTGGCCGTTCATAAACGCCAGCCTGCCTTGCAGACGCTGAGCCGTGAAAACGCACATATTGCCGATCTGGCCGATCTGTACCTGATCAAGGCTTTCAAAAAGGAGATGAAGCAGGTTTTGGTGGAAGAGTATGGCTTGGATGTCGTCGCCATTTTCAAGGATTACGACGCGACAGCGCAGTTGTCTTCCACCATGGTGTTGTTGCAAAAAGGAGTGTGAACGCAGTGGCGCCGGTGCAAACCGCTGCCCTGAGTTCCGAATCGATAAAAAGAAGCTGACTGGTAGACAGTCTTGTTGTCCTTCCGTCCAGAGTGGATTGCCCGGTGTGCAATTGGCTTTGGAACCGAGCCCAGGCCCTGACCGGCCCGCTTGGGGAAGTTGCCGACAGGAAGTGCTCGCATACCGCCGGCCTCGGACCCTGGGATTTCCCAGGGCCTGAGGCCGGCTTTTTATTTGGAGACAAAATCATGGCCTATGTAGCCGATTTGCTGGATGCGTTGAATGTCATTACGGGGGGACGCATGGTGTCCTGTATGGATGAGGTCAAGTGCGGCCATCATCCTTTCGTGATCTGGAAGTCCTCGGGAATTTACGGCAAGGAAGTGCTGGAAATTCCGGGGCTGATTCATGGAGACCCCAACAAGGAAGTGCGCAAGGTGGCCGTGTGCATGACCATGTCCGAACTGAGTATTGAGTTGGCCGGCGCGACCGGGGTGGATGCCATTGTGGCGCACCATCCCATCGCAGATGCCGCCAGTTGTGGGGGCGTGACCCTGAAGGATTATCTGGACCTGTATGGCGTGGCAGCGCTGGAGTGTCATGAGGCATTTCATGGCTTGCATCCGGGCATTGCGTATCTGCATGGCCACAAAGTGGCTAAAAGTGATATCGCCTATGGAGGTATTCATGGCAATGTAATGTTCGTGGGCGAGCCCTTGGAAGGGGTGAAAACCTTGGGCGATATGCTCGATAGGCTGGACGGTTTCATGGGGCTGGATCTGGAAGATCAGATCTTGCAGGCCGAGCGTCGCATCAAGGACAACGAGAATATTCTGGAGACCAGCACCTTGACGCGCGGTGCGATTCGACTGGGCGAACGTAGCAGTCCAGTCAGCCGTATTTTGCATATCTTCCCGCATACGGGATTCAGTCCTGAACATCTGCGCCAGGCAGTTGCTCAGAACCCAGGAGTGGATACGGTGCTGGCGTCGATTAGCCGAGTCTATGACGGCCATGCCTTGATTGAATGCGCCCGTGAACTGGGGCTGAATTTTCTGGTAGGTAACAGCCATGTACTGGAAATTCTGGAAAACGGACTGCCACTGGCTTATGCCTTGAGCGCCTTGCTCGATGGTGTCGAGGTGGTGATGTTCCGCGATCGGGTGACGTCTACGCCGGTGCATCAAGTGGGGGGGACCCGTTTGCGTGAATACGCCCGGCATTTCTCGACTGCCCATCTCATGGGCAAGAACGTGCTGAGCTTCCAGTAAATCCAGCTTCCTGAACGGAGACAGACATGGATAACAAAACAATAGAAATCGATAAGGTTGTGCATTCACCGCCTGCGGGCCGCCGTCCTTTGGAGCGTATCGAGGTGGTGGGCCTGAGCTTGCTGGCTGCGGCCATGCTGACGCTGTTTTTCTTTCCTGCTACCTTGTCCGGTGCCTTTGATACCGTGTTGAACAAGGTCAAACCCGTTGTGGTGGATGTGTTTTTGACCGGGCAGGTTGGGGTGGCGGTCATTATCAGCGTCATTATTGGGCGGCTGCTGGAGCGTCTGGGCTTTACCGATGCCATGATGCGGGTTTTTATGCCGGCGATGCGGGCTATCGGGATCAATCCGGCCGTCATCATTCCCAGCGTGTACAACATTTTTGGCGATATCAATGCGGCTGGTCGTATCTCGGGGCCCTTGCTGCGTCAGGCAGGGGCGACCAAAGACGAGCAGAAAATTGCGGTTGCCACGATGGTGCAGTCCCAGCAGTCTTTCTCGACCTTCATGCTGGGCATGATGGCATTGACCTTTGCTGGAGTGAATGTCTTTGCCGTGGTGCTGATTGCGGTCTTTGGCCCCTTGTTGCTGTCCCCCCTGCTGTTGTCACGGCTGGTTTATCGCAACGTCCGTTCGGTGGATTTGCTGGCTGCGCCTCGTTTCACGCCGAATATTGATTTTGCGCCCATGCTGTTCAAGGCGGCCCGTGAAGGGGTGGAATTGTTGCTGCTGATCCTGATTCCGGCCGTGGCCTTGGTGTTCTGTGTCATTGGCTTGCTGGAACATATCGGCATTTGGGCTCCGATCAGCGATGTGCTTGAACGTGGTTTGCTGGCCTTGAACATTCATCCCGAAACGGGCGTGTTGGCCATCCTGGTCAGCCCGACACTGGCAATGGGTAAATTGCAGGCTATTGCCTCGACACTGGATCCCTCCCTGGTCGTGGGGGCGTTCGTTCTGGCCTCGTCCGGCCTGCCCTTATCGGCGGTATTTGGACAGATTCCGGTGGTCTGGGCCGAGTGTTCAGATCTGAATGAAAAAGAAGTCATGCTGGCTGCGACCTTGGGTATCGTCATGCGCTTGGTAATGGCCGTGATTCTGGCGGTATTTTTAACGCCCCTCATTATTTAAGTTCCTGTTTGTAGTCCCCCTTTTCAGGAGCGCTGATCTGGCGCTCTTTTTTTTGGCTTGGGCACTGCCATCGAACTGCCATAAATCTGTAACAGGGCTGAAAGAACACTTGTTTAATCTGATCCTGTCGTCGTTTTTTTTAAGGCAGGGCACTTCGGTGGCTCTGGTTCTTTAAGTTGATGCCTTTCTCTGTCCGGCAGCGTGAGCTGCGGCCCATTGCGCTTATTGATGCTTTGCTTTTGCGCCCCGCGTTACGCCGTGCTGCAAAGCAGAATGCCGGGTGTGGTTGGGTGATAGGTTGGCCACAATGCCTTGTAGGGGACGGAGCATGAACCAGACACGGGTGACGGTGTTAAGCGGCTCTGGAGGTAAAGTGCCTGCCGCCATTCTCGTGCAGGCATGTGGCTTGCGACTGCTGCTGGATGCCGGTGGGCCCTTGTACCCCGGTCAGGTGTGCGATTGGCATGAGGGGCTGGAGGTGGATGCCATTTTGGTGACGCATGATCACCAGGACCACATGGGCTCCTTATCCAAACTGCCCGAACACATTCCTGTTTACGCCACGGCCTCGACCGCGCGCAGCTTGCCTGCCGGTCGGATCTGGCGTGAATTGCCGACACGCGGCACGACTTATATTGGCGATATTGCCGTTCGCACTGGTTTGTCCGGCCATGCCTTGGGGGGTGTCTGGCTGCATCTGGATGTGGGTGGTGGTCTGTTTTATAGCGGGGACTTTTCCTGCGAGTCCTTGCTGTTTCCCTTTGATTTGCCACCTCCTGCGTATCTGGCGTTACTGGATGCGTCTTATGGTTTGTATGATCAGTCTCATCACGTTGCCTGGAGCATTCTGGAGTCCTTGCTGCAGTCCCATCCTGCTTTGTTGCCGGTGCCGCCTTCGGGCCGGGCGATCGAGATTGCCTTGTGGCGTCAGCAGCAAGGCTTTGAGGATTGGAGCATGGATGCGTCCTGCTACGAAAACCTGACCCGCATGATCAGCCAAAGCAGCGATCTGTTGTTGCCAGGCGTGCAGCAATCCTTGCGCGAACTGATGCCGCGTGCCGCCACGTTTGATCCCCAAGCACACCTGCTTTTGGCTGGTGAACCGGACGGTTGTCAGGGTAAGGCAGGAGAGTTGATTCGTGAGCAGCAAGCGCGGACTTCGGACGGCAATGCCGAGCCTGGCGATCGCTTGTTGATTCACACCGGCTATGTGGCCCCGCATGCTCCGCGCGGCACGCATACCTTGTGCTGGAATGCTCACCCGCGTTTGACGGATTTGCGTTGGCTGGTGGATATGGTGCAGCCACGTTATTGCATGCCTTTGTTCACGCAAATGCATGATCTGCCCACTTGGCGCAATGTGATAGGGCCAGCCTTGAGCCTGGACGGCCACTGGGAGTTGCCAGAGGCCTCGGTAGGCGTGGTTTAGGCGGTGTAGCGTTCCAGTAAGGCCGCACGTCGGGCGGGGCTGAGCTTCAAGGCGCTCTGGAAGAAGTTCTCCAGATTGCCGTGTGTCTTATCAATGGTCTTGAAGGCGGTTTCCAGAAACTCGGGCTGCACACCCCAGAGAATATCCAGCACTTCGTCGCTGATGCCACGGTTATCGGGCAGATCGGGGCGGCGGAAAAATTGATTGGTAAGCAGATAGTCGTGCATTACATCATCAGGATGTACGCCAGCGGCGCGGTGCAGCAAGGCAACCGCAAAGCCGGTGCGATCTTTGCCCGCTGTGCAGTGCAGGACAAGGGGAGTATGGGTGTCCAGCAACTGGTCAAAGACCCGTCCAAACGTGGCTGCATGTGCGGTCACGAATTCAGAGTAGGTTTTGTTCATCGTGCCATGGGCTGCTTTGACATCCACTTCACCCTTGGCAAGCATGTCCAGAAAATCGGGCAATACGGTGGGTTCGACGGTCAGCGCATGACTGGTCAGAAAGCTGTATTGGTAGGGAGAGCGTTTGCGCTCGTGTGCGCCACGGAAATCCAGTGAACAGGCAATGCCCAGTTCCTGCAGTGTGTCCAGATCCTGGCTGCTTAAATTCGCCAAATGGTCCGAGCGGTAGACACGGCCTTTACGAAAGGAACCGGAGCCTGCGGCATAGCCGCCAATATCACGGAAGTTGCTGGCCCCCTCTAAAGGGCAGGATACGGGGCTGGGCAGCGGCGATACGGACACGGCGGACTCCTGTTGAAACGGTGAAAGTCCCATGTTAACGGTCTTGGGCGGGATCTGCATATGACCATGCGGTGTCATGTGGGCAACGCGGGCGGAGCAAAAGCAGAATGAATGAAAGTGCATGGTTCTGTATCGTCAGAAAGCCATGTATATTCGTTGCTGGCAAGGCCCAGGCAGACAAGCTGGTACACCGTGTTCACGTTCTTGCACCTTCGGTTTGCTGGAGGTATGAACAGACTGCATGGTGACGCTGGTGTTTGACTGCCTGCACCGACTAGACAAGAACAGGTGCGGTGCCGAACCAAGGGGGGACAAGTCTGATGACGCATTCACGCATCGCTCGCGTGCCCATGTGCTGCAAAAAAAATCCCCAAGATATTGGCTAAAGTAGGCCCAAGGTATAAGGTCAATGCTTATTTGAATAGACCGTCGACCAGACCGGGCGGCCCACAACCGTAATTTTTCAAGGAACAAGCATGTTTGAGCATTTGCAGGCCTATGGTGGCGATCCGATTTTCCGTTTGAACGAGGCATTTCACGCCGATCCGCGCGACCGCAAGGTCAACCTGACCATTGGTTTGTATTACGACGAGCAAGGCCGTCTGCCTTTGCTGGATGTGGCTCGCCGCGCTGAAGAGCAATGGGCAGCCAAGGGCCAACCCCGAGGCTACCTGCCTATCGAAGGCTTGGCTTCGTACCGCAGCGCCGTGCAAAAACTGGTTTTTGGTGCCGACAGTAAAGTGCTGCAAGAAGGTCGTGTGGCGACCATCCAGACACTGGGTGGTTCGGGTGCCTTGAAAGTGGGTGGCGACTTCCTGCACGAAGCCTACCCCAATAGCGAAATGTGGATCAGCGATCCAGCCTGGGATAACCATCACTCCATTTTCCGTGGATCGGGCATTCCTACCCACACTTACCGCTACTACGATCCCGCCACTCGCGGTCTGGATTTCACCGGCCTGATGGAAGATATTTCCGTCCTGCCCGAGTACAGCATTGTCCTGCTGCACCCCTGCTGCCATAACCCCACCGGGGCTGATCTGAGCGACGAGCAGTGGCTGCAACTGATTCCTGTGCTGCAGCAGCGCAAGCTGATACCTTTCCTGGACATGGCTTACCAGGGTTTTGGTCGTAGCCTGGATGAAGATGCCTTTGCCGTGCGCGCCATGGTCGATGCAGGACTGACTTTCCTGCTGGCCAACTCTTTCTCCAAGAATTTCTCCTACTACTCCGAGCGCTGCGGCGGCTTGTCGGTGGTGTGCAAGAGCGCGGACGAAGCTGACCGCGTTTTGGGCCAGCTTAAAGCCGTGGTGCGTCGCATCTACTCCAACCCGCCCTCGCACGGTGGACAGGCTATTGCCTCGGTCTTGTCGGATGAGTCTTTGCTGGCCGAATGGGCGGCAGACGTGGAAACCATGCGTCAGCGTATTGCTGCCATGCGCAAGCATGTACACGATCGCCTGAAAGAGCTGGCTCCCCAGTACGACAGCAGCTATTTTGTCAAACAGCAAGGTATGTTCTGCTACACCGGCCTGACCAAAGAGCAGATTCAGAAACTGCGTGATGATTTTGGCGTGTATGTGCTGGAGTCGGGCCGCATCAGCGTGCCAGGTCTGAACCAGTCCAACGTGGATTACTTCGCGGAGTCGCTGGCTGCCGTCGTGGCCTAAGACGCTGAAGTTTCTTCAGCAGGATTAAAGAGCGTGTTGATGGCCCCTTCGGGGGCGGTAAACACGCTTTTTTGTTGATGCTAGAAATGCATCCGCAGTTGCGTTTATCGGGCGGTAGAAGCCGCTTATATGTACTTGTCTGATCCAGGCGCTCGACTTGTTTTGCTCACCTGGCTGAGTGCTGGAAACTGAACTAAAAGTGGAACGGTGTAGAGCTAAGCCATCGAACAGCCCTGCGCTTATATAGCTGAAGCACTCAATGGTTTAGTGCTTGGTCACGGCCAGGCCAGCAGGTCTATCGGCAATCTGGCTGTATTTCGTCGTACTGCGACATTGCTCAGGCTAATGCTTGCAGCAACAGCTCCTGATTGATCTGCTCCTGTTGTCGTGCCTGGTTCAATAAATAGCGATGAAAATCCTGGCTATGAGGTGACTCAAACGCACCCGCCCGTCGGGTCAGTACATAAGGCCAGGGCAGGGGCAAGGAATGGGAGAAGGGCAGAATTAACTGCCCGCTGCGCACTTCTTTTTCTATCATCGAGCATTGCGCTAATACAAACCCCTGGCCTGCCACGGCGGACTCCAGCGCCATATGCGACAGGGAAAAAACACGGAAGCGATCCAGGGGCGTATTGCCTATGTCTATAGCCAAAGACTCAAACCAGTCGCGCCAGGATGGGGGCGAGGTAAAGCGTGGCTGCCAGTCCGAGGACAGCAAGGGATAGTTCAATAGGTCACGGGGATGTCGCAAGGCGGCTTGCCCTTGCAGCAGGGTCGGGCTGCAGGCGGGAACGACACGGTCTGTATAAAGCTCGGTAAAGCTGCGGGGGCGGGCGGCGGCCTGACCGTAGGTGATCCGAAAGTCGATTTGTTCGGCTTCCAGGTCCGGCTCGGCATGGCTGCCTTTCAGGTGCAGGGTCAGCTCCGGGTCGTACTGCTCCTGCCATTGAAACGCCAGCGGGGCCATCCAGGTTTTAAGCATGGAGGGCAAAGCGCTGATGGACAGCAGGCTGGTGTTGCGCGAACGCTCCATTTCTTGCTGGCCGTCGCGCAACAGCTCAAACGCCTGAGTACAGATTTCATGAAAACGCACCCCCGCCGCCGTCAGCCGCAAGCGTTTGCCTTCTTTGTAGGTCAGGCTACAGCCCAGCCTGTCCTCCAGCAGGCGCAATTGCTGGCTGATGGCACCGGGAGTAATTTTCAGGCGACGGGCAGCCTCTTGCAGGCTTTGACTGTGGCCCAGAGTTTCAAAGACTTGCAACGCGCGTAAGGGAGGCAAGGTATCCATGGTGCTTAGACCCCGTCCAGAAAAGTCATTTAACTTTAGAAATTCTAAACGATATGGATAGTAGGCTGAATTTAATTGCGATTATGATGAGCAAGAACGTAAGCGCAAGTCTCGCCACGGCTGGCGAGCTCAAGCGGGGCCAGATTGATACGGTGCTCTAGGTGTTCCCGCACAGTGGCGCAGAAGCCCTGGCCAGCAGGTCGGAGCGCTTCAAAGACAAGAGAGCATGAATGGGCTCGTTCAGCCTTCATGCACCGCATTCAGAGTTGGGGGTAAATCATGTTTGTACGCAATGCCTGGTATGTAGGCGCATTGGCTACGCAGCTCGGTCGCAGCTTGCTGCCCGTGCGTATGCTTAGCGAAAACCTGGTGCTGTATCGCCGTGAAGACGGCCAGCCAGTCGCTCTGGAAGATTCCTGTCCACACCGCCGTCTGCCTTTGTCCAAAGGCCGTTTGATTGGCGACCAGGTGGAATGCGGCTATCACGGCCTGACGTTTGATTGCAGCGGCTCCTGTACCAAAGCGCCCGGTGTGGCGCAAATCCCTAAAAGTGCGGTGGTGCGCAGCTACCCCTGTACGGAGCGTTTTGGTCTGGTCTGGGTTTGGATGGGTGACCCTGAATTGGCTGATCCGTCCAAACTGATCGACATCCCCGAGTGGGACAATCCCGAGTGGGGTGTGAACCGTGGCGATGCCATGGAGCTGGACTGTAATTACCTGTACGTCACCGACAATTTGCTGGACCCGTCGCACGTGTCCTGGGTCCACCAAAGCTCCTTTGGTAGCCCTGACATCATCGGCCTGCCCTTGACCGTCAAGGTTGAGGACCATGGCGTGACGGTCTCGCGCTGGTCCAAAAATGTGGAAGTTGCACCGTTTTACAAGCAGTTTGTGAAATTTGAAGGCAATTGCGACCGTAAGCAGCAATACGAAGTGCGTTTCCCATCGCTGGCCGTGATCAAGGCTATCTTCCTGCCCGCCGGTGCCGCCACCGAAGAGCCCAGCGAGTACCACCAGGACGTTTTCCTGATGGACTCCTATAACTTTCTGACACCTATCGACGAAGAACACACCCGCTACTTCTGGTTCCAACTGCGTAATTTCAGCCCGGATGACGAGGCCGTTTCCAAGATTTTCAACGAAGACGTGCGCCACGCCTTCCTGGAAGACAAAGTGGTTCTGGAAGAAGTGCATAAGGCCCTGAAAGAGCGTCCTGCCGCTTTGGATTTGCCCTTGGATTCCGGCCCCTTGCGTTTCCGTCGCAAGATCAGCCAGATGATTCAGGCCGAGCAAGCCGTTACCAGCGAGACCACGACGGCTTGAGCGTGATGAATACGACTGCATCGCCTGCGCCCACCGAGAACACGGCCAGCCGCCGTTTCCGGGCCTATCGCGTACTGGAAAAGCAGCGCGAAAGTGACGTGATTACTTCATTTGTCCTGGAGCCGGTGGACGGTGTTGTGCCGTCTTATCAGCCGGGCCAGTATCTGGTGTTTCGCCTGGAGATTGACGGGCAAACCGTGTTGCGCAACTACAGCGTGTCGGGGGACCCCGACTGCACGGATCGACTGCGCATTTCCGTCAAGCACGAGAAGGCCCCAGCAGGGTTAAGCGTGGCTGATGGTTTGGCCTCCTCCTATCTGCACCAACAGGTGCAGCCGGGCGATGTGCTGAGCGCGGCCGGACCGATGGGCGAGTTTGTGCTGGATGAAAGCAGCCAGCGGCCTGTGGTGCTGCTTAGCGGTGGCGTGGGCCAAACCCCTTTGCTGGCTATGTTGCATCGTTTGCTTAAACACAGTCAGCGTAAGGTGTCTGTGATCCATGCCTGTGATAACAGCACGGTGCATGCCTTTGCGGATGAAATTCGCGAACTGGCCGCACAACGCGAGGGTGTGCAACTTTACTTCTGCTATCGCAACCCGACTGAAGATGATGAACAAGCCGGTTTGCACCATGTGGCGGGACTGATTACACGTGAGCAGTTGCAGCATTGGCTGCCACTGGATGATTACGAGTTTTACCTGTGTGGGCCCAGTGCCTTCATGCAGAGCAATTACGGTGTGCTGCGTAGCCTGGGTGTGGCGCGAGAGCGCATTCACTATGAGTTTTTTGGTCCGGCGACGGTGCTGGAAAACACCTTGGCCGGTGATGTTGCGGCCAGCGTTGTTCAGCCAGAGGTAGGGTCTGACGTGCTTGGCAGTGCGACTGCAAGTGCGTCAGAGCCGGAGTCGCCCGCCGTCGTGGATGAAACTGCCACGGATGCCACGCAGACCGTGACGTTTCTGCCCGATGGCCGTCAGGCTCAATGGCATGAAGACTGCCCTTCCTTGCTGGATCTGGCTGAAGAAACGGGCTTGAGCCCGGACTTCAATTGCCGTGCGGGTCTGTGTAATACCTGCATGTGTGCCCTGGTATCGGGCGAGGTCGATTATTTTGAAGAGCCTCTGGATCCGGTGCCAGAGGGCAAAGTCTTGTTGTGCTGTTCCCGTCCCCGTGGCCCGGTGGCCGTGGAATTGCCCTAAGCGTTTTTCAATTGCTTGTTGAGGTTTGCCCCGTCCTGTTGGGACGGGGTTTTTTTTCAAAAAAAATCATATGCTTCCTTGTTGGAAGTCAGGCTGATTTTCGATGTCTGGAGCAGGGTGCGTGATATCGGGGCTGTTGAAGTGGTGGTGTTACATAGGCTGGATGGGGAAGCGATCATGCGCTGTTTTATTTTCTCTTCTGCTCTGAGATAGCAGTCATTGTTACCACCACCATCACAACAACTACTACAGCCGCAGCAGCCGCAGCCGCAGCGGGAAGAAGCCTGGCAACCTTGCTATAGCTGTGCCTGTTCAATGATCCAATCACTAAAGGCACGGACCTCTGCTCTTTGCGTCGTACCGGGCAAGGTTACCAGGTAGTAGGCAAAGCGGGCTGGCCAGGGCTTGTCCAGCACTTGCACCAAGCGGCCTGCGGCGATTTCATCTTGCGCATACTCCTGCGGTATCAAGGCTAGTCCCAGGCCCGCAATCGCACCGCGAATCAGCAAGTAATCATCCTCGAAAGCCGTGCCGCGATCGGCGCGCGCATCGTCCTTTACCCCGTGGGCAGACAGCCAAAGTGCCCAGTCGGCCCGATCGGTATCCTGCAGCAATGGCCATGCCAGGCAATCCGCCGGTTCCTGAATGGCTGGCTTGTCTTTCAGCAAGGCGGGGCTGGCTACAGGCAGCAAGACAGGGGCCATCAAGGGCTCGGCCTGCAAGCCGGGATACACGCCCAAGCCGTGGCGAATGGCGATATCGACGTTGTCGCGGCGCAGGTCCACCAGCGTGGGGGAGGCCTCCACACGGATTTCGATATCAGGATGCTGTTGCTTGAAGTCGGCCAGCCGGGGAATCAGCCAGGAAGCGGCAAAGGAAGGCACGGTACTGATTGTCAGTGTCTTGCGCTGCTTGGTGGCGTCTAGCGTGTGCATGGCCTGTTCGATCTGGTCAAACGCCGTCAGCAGGACAGGGTAGACCTGTTCACCTGCTTCGCTCAGGCTCATTTTGTGGTGGCTGCGCACGAACAGTGTGACGCCCAAGCGATCTTCTAGCAGCCGGATTTGCTGGCTGACTGCGCCCGAGGTCACGCCCAGTGCCTGGGCGGCCAGCTTGATGCTGCCGTGGCGTCCGACTTCGGTAAAGGCGCGCAGAGCCTGCAAAGGAAAGACAGGATTCATAGTTTAGTTTATCTAAATCTCTAAAGCAGATTTAATCGTTTTTCTTTGTCTGTATAGCTTGGGAGAATGGGATTCTGAATCGTTTTTAAAGTTTAGCTTATCTATATGCAAAAGAAGAGCGAACTTGCCGTTTGGGAGCACACCATGATTGATCTGTACACCGATAGTTCGCCTAACGGCTTTAAGGCAACCATCGCCCTGGAAGAACTGGCGCTACCGTATCGCCTGCATCATGTGCGTATTGATGCGAATGAGCATAAGCAGCCGCAGTTTCTGGCCTTGAATCCGCATGGACGTATCCCGGTGATGAAGGACCATGAAACGGGCATTGTCCTGTTCGAGTCTGCCGCGATCTTGTTGTATTTGGCAGAGAAAACCGGCCAATTGCTTTCAAACGATCCCCAGCAACGCTGGGAAACGATCAAATGGCTGCAATTTCATTCCTCCAGCGTGGGGCCGATTCTGGGCCAGCGCGTGCACTTCGAGCTGTTCGCCCAAGAGAAGATTCCGGCCGCTATCGAGCGCTACCGCCGTCTGGTGAATGATCTGTTCACCGTGCTGGATACACGTCTGGCAGACCATCCTTATCTGGCAGGACAGGACTACTCCATTGCCGACATTGCGCATTTTGGCTGGACGCATATTGCGCGAATTATCGACTTTGATTTCAGTCAGTACCCGCACATGAGCGCCTGGCATGAACGCGTGGCCCAGCGCCCAGCCGTTCGTAAAGGCATCACCTTGCCTGAACCTGCTACCGGCGCTTGAGGAGAAAACATCATGACGATTGAAACAAGCCAGACTCAAGGCTCATCTTTCCCTGCCTTTGCCACTCATCCTGGTTATAGCCGCATGTTTGCGCCGGGTTGTCTGACCATGGGTATCTTTCTGCCCCTGCGTTTTTATCAAGGCGATATGAGTGTGCTGGCTGGGCAGGCGGCGCTGGTAGAGGAGATAGACCGCCAGGATTTTGCGGCGGTGTGGGTACGTGACGTGCCTTTGTATGACCCCAGCTTCGGGGATGCGGGGCAAGTGTTCGACCCCTTTACCTATCTGGCTTTTTTGGCTGCTCGCACCAAGCGGGTGGCCTTGGCCACGGGCAGTACGATTTTCTCCTTGCGTCACCCGATCGACCTGGCCAAATCCGCCTTCACCATTGACCAGTTATCGGGCGGACGCCTGGTGTTGGGTATTGCTTCCGGGGACAGGCCCGTGGAGTTTCCCGCCTATGGCGTGGAGCGAGCCGAACGGGCAGAGCGTTTCGCGCAGGCTGTCAGCTACTTCCGTCAGTTAACTCAAGCGGGGCAATTGAATATCGACTCTCCGCTAGGCCGCTTTGATACGGCAGAGCTGCTACCCAAGCCCGTGCATGGTTCCATTCCTTTGATTGTCACCAGTTCCTCGGGACAGTCGCCCGAATGGATTGCAGAACACGCCGATGGTTGGTTGACCTACCCGGAAGCGACTCATACGCCGCTGGGCCCGCAAAAGCTGGCTGCGAAAATTCGGGCCTGGCGCGCTCGGATTCCAGATGGCGGCTTTCGTCCGCATATGACCAACGAGTGGCTGGATTTGGTGGACGACCCTGATTATCCACGCACCCCTTTGCGCGGTGGCTTTACACTGCGTACCGGGCGCAAGGGGCTGATTACCTTGTTGGAGGAATGGCAGGCAGCGGGTGTGAATCATGCCGCTTTGGGTATTCAGTTTTCGCAGCGACCGGCGGCGGAAATTGTCCAGGAGCTGGCTGAATATGTGCTGCCGCATTTTGCCTCTCACCAGGAGCAGCCAGCCCTTGCAACAGCTTGGTAGCGACAGGGGAATACAAGCATGACTAGCAGTGCAGAACAGCCCGGAGCCGATGGTATTCAGATCCGGGATTTGCAGCCGCAAGACCGGGCTGCCTGGGAGCGGCTGTATCGGCAGTATGCCGAGTTTTACAAAGAACCCATGAACGAAAATATCTTGGCTCGGACCTGGTCCTGGCTGCTGGATGCGCGGCATCCTTTGCAGGGCAAGGTGGCAACGACGGCGGATGGTGCGTTGCTGGGCCTGGCGCATTACCGTCCTTTCCCGGAGCCTTTGTTGGGCAAAGAAGCAGGCTTTCTGGATGACTTGTTTGTATCTCCTGAACAGCGAGGCAGCGGACTGGGCCGTCGTTTGATTGAGGCCGTCGCCCAAGCCGGTAAGGAGCAAGGCTGGCCGTTTCTGCGCTGGATCACGGCGGCTGACAATGCCCAGGCGCGGAGGCTGTACGATGGTCTGGCTCAGGCAACAGCGTGGGTGACGTATGACTTGAATCTGGAGAAGGCTGGCGATACACAGAACTGAGAGTGTCTGTTCTGCTCGATGGTGAGCGTGATGGTTTGTCGCGCAAGTCTTTTGCGGGCTATTTCGCTAGAAGAAACCCGACGACTTGCAGACTTAATGTCCGTAATCCCAGCCCTAAGAACACATAAGGACTGGGATTACGGACATGGGTACGCTTGATTGCCTTATTGTCCGCCATAGCTCGCTCCTGGAATTATTTATGAAAAGTGAAGACGGGTGATCCAAATGAAGGGAAGACTTATCGAAAGCCTTCCCTTTTTTATCTTCAAACTTCGCGTTTGACTCTTGCCTCCAGCAGCATCAAAGCCAGTAAAACCACACTGCTCATTCCTAGTCCAAAGACCACCAGCGGCCAAACCGTATCCCCATTTAGCAGGGTCACTGCCAACGTACCGATCACGCTAACGATCAGGCTTTCCACGCAAAAGTAGATCGCCACGGCGGAACCGGCCACGTCGTTGAATTGAGCCAAGGCGCCATTGGCGGTGACGGATACGGTCATCACAATGCCAATGGCGGCCAGCCACATGGGCAGGATAAAGCTGGCAAAGGAGGGATCCAGCCAGCGTTGTCCGGCTGCCAGTAGCAGGACGGCAAGGGCGATCAAGCCCATGCCGCGTTTCAGGCTCCCGGCTGTGCCCCAGCGAGCAACAAAGGTTTTGGACAGGCGGGTGGTGGCAATCATCACCAGGGCAACACTGGCAAAGGCCAGGCTAAAGCCCATTTCCGAATAGCCCGCTTGTCCGATCAAGACTCGTGGCGCGGTCGAGAAGTAGACAAAAAATGTTCCCATCCCGGTAGAGAAGCCCAGGGTGTAGACCCAAAAGGCCGGGCTTTTGAGTACGGCCAGTGCGGACTGTTGTGAATGTATTGGTTTGGCAGGTCGCGTTTCTGGCCATTTGAGCAGTGCATGGATCCAGGCCAGCAGTCCTATGCCAGCCAAACTCAGGAAGATGGCCTGCCACCCACCCGCACGGGCAATCAAAGCACCGGCAATCGGCCCCAAGGCGGGGACAAAAGCCAGGATGGAGCTGAACAGGCTATAGATCACTACTCCTTCAGGGCGATCGGCATAGACATCGCGCACTGTGGCAAACAAGGCCACAAGGGTGGCCGAAGCCCCCAGTGCTTGCAGCACCCGAAAACCCACAAAAGCCCAGGCGGAGCTGGACAGGGCGGCGGCTGTTGAAGCCAGCACGAACAGGGCGGCCCCTGTCAGCAAAACAGGCCGTCGGCCTATGCGATCCGACAGGGGGCCAAAGATCAGTTGCCCGGTACCCAATAGCAGCATGTACAGGCTAAGGGTCAGCTGGATAACGGCTGGGGTCGTGCCTAGAAGCGCTGGCATGGCCGGGACGACAGGCAGGTAAATATCCATCCCCAGGGAGGCGAGGATGTCGAAGGGCGCCATCAGCAGCAAGGCGGCTGGCAGCGTAAAAGCCCAGGAAGAGCGTGAGGAAGACATAACAAAATTACCACTCGAAAAAGAAATCGGGCGGCGTCTGTTTGTTATCAATCAGCGGGATTGGAAGTACAGAACGCCGCAACAAGACAAGAGCTTGTTGCGGCTTATTCAGTTGCTGACTTAGTGCTCGTCATGTAGACGGCTCCTCACTTAAATAATTTGCTGGGGGGTGTTGGCGAAATGCGGTACGTGTACCGGTCAGCGCAATCCCCAAGAGGGTATATGGCCTTGTTGCGGCAGTTGCCCATTATAGGGGGAGGTTTTTATGGCTTTGAAGCTTCAACCCAGTATGGCTGTTGCGTTTGTGTCCTATCCGGTTTTGGCAAGACGCACTGCCTCGCTGGAGTTGCCGGTCTTGTTCTTCTTCACCCGGATGGCGGCAGCTTTCAGCAAGCGCTGGAATGTCGGGCATTGCGTATGGTTGGCGGCGGGGCAGTGGGCAGCGTGGCGCAAGCCTTCGCTCATGGCTTTCAGGCGCTTGATGGTGGCATCCAGTTGATCGGCCTTGGACAGCAGCAATTGCCTGTCTACCTGCGGAGCCCCATCGGGAGGCAGCATGGCCCGTATTTCTTCCAGCGATAAACCACCCGCTTGCCCCAGGGCAATCAAGGCCAGTTGATCCAGCACTTGTGGTGTAAAACGGCGTCGTTCACCGGGGGCGCTGACTGCGCTGATCAGGCCCTCCTTCTCGTAATAACGCACGGTGGAGGAGGGCAAGCCGGTATGTTTGGCGACTTCTGAAATATCCATCGTGTACCTATTGACTTGAAGTTGACTTCAACTTCTATGATCACTCAAAACAAGGTGCTTATCAACGGAAAGGATTGCCAATGTTATCGATCAATGAGTGGGTGCAGGTGATGCTGATTGGGGTCGGAGCCACTATTTTCATGGACATTTGGGGCTTGATTCAAAAGGCGATGGGCGTTGCTACGCTGAACTACGCCATGGTGGGCCGCTGGGCCGGACATTTGCTGCGTGGCCAGATTACGCACAGCCATATCGGCAAGGCTGAACCGATTGCGGGGGAGTCTGCCCTGGGCTGGTTCATTCACTATGCCGTGGGCATTGTTTTCGCCTTTTTGCTGGTCGCGGTCTATGGCACCGCATGGCTGCAAGATCCCCGCTGGCTGCCCGCCGTCATGGTGGGCACGGTGACGGTCGTGATGCCCTTTTTTGTGATGCAGCCTGCCATGGGTGCCGGAGTGGCTGCATCGCGTACCCCTACGCCTTGGATCAATCGTTTGCGCAGCGTGCTGACACACGCAATTTTTGGTCTGGGCATGTACTTTGCGGCCTTGCTGACCAAGCACGTGGCCTAAGGCAATGTAATTTGTTGGGACATCTGTCATGAGTAGCCTGAAAACCACTGGAACCATCCCGTCTGGCGTCTATCTGCTTGCCCTGAGCCTGTTTGCCATGGGCAGTGCCGAGTTTCTGATGGGTGGCATCCTGGGCTGAATGCTTGCAGTCACGCTTGGGCCTGACATTAAGCATCGAAGAAGCCCAGGAGCTGTTCTTGTGTGTGAGTCAGTCCCAGGATGCCGCTTCCAACTGACCGGAGGATGATGGCTGGGATTAGGCCGGTTGTTTGGGCAAGGCCCGCCATTGCTGGACCGTAATACGGCTGATGTGTTCAGTCCGATAGTCCTGCAAAAACGGGTTGTACTTGTTTTCCTCGGTGTGATGATGGCGAAAGCCACACTTGGCTTGCGCAATTTGCGATTGGGTATTGTTGGCAAAGTAGCCGCACCACAGTGCTTTCAGCTTCAGTGTTTCAAAAGCGTGTCGCATCACTTCGCGCACGGCCTCGGGGATCAAGCCTTGCCCCCAGTAAGGGACGCCAATCCAATAGGCAATTTCGCCTTCTTCTGCACTGATCTCGACGTTGCTGTTCTTGCCGATCAGGATGCCAATACAACCGACGGCGCGGCCAATGTCCTTGTGTACGACGGCATACACTTCGGGCATATTGAAAACGGTGCGGATAATTTCGGCACTTTCCTCAACGCTGGTATGAACCGGCCAACCTGCAATCGGGCCGACTCGTTCATCTTTGGCGTATTCGTACAAATCCTCGGCGTCGCTGTCCTGCCAGGGGCGTAAAATAAGTCTTTCTGTTTGAAGTTTCATTTTGTTTACTCACGGTCAAGCAGCAAACAGAATAGAAGCTGGCGGGTTTGACGAACAGAGCGGGACCTTGGCAGTTTCGGTACTTTTAGAAAGTCTTGCCTGTTGTTAGCCAGTCAAGGACAGTTCAGCCCCATGCATCACATTCCACAATTATTCAGCGCCCAAGACGGCTGCCTGACGGGCGAGACAACGCTGTCCGAAGGCGTGGGCATGCCTTTGTCTTTTGGTCATGCCTATATGACCTTGATGATCTGCCTGTCGGGTCGCGCCCTGGTCAGCCTGAACTTCAAGGATCAGGTCGTACGTACCCATGATGTGCTGGTGCTGGCCGAAGATACGATGACCTTGCTGAAACGACGCTCGCAAGGCTTCAAGGTGTTTTTCCTGTTGATGCCCAAGAACCTGGCGTCAGAAGTGGCTTATCCGCTGCCCAATTCCCTGTTTGTGTTCCTGCACGACAATCCCTTGTGTGTGCCCCTGCAAAAGGATCGGGCTTTGCTGGCCGCATGGCTGGTGCAACTGCGCCAGATTGTGCAGGCCCGAGGGCGGTATCAACACATCATGCTGCGTAATCAGCTGCAGAACTTCTTTCTGCGTATTGCCGAGCAGATTCCGTCCGAATACCAGGGTAGCCAGTCGTTCAGCCGCAAGGAAATGATCAGTTGGCGTTTCTGGGAGCTGGTAGGCCAGCAATGTCGAAAGCACAGAGAGGTGAAGTTTTATGCGGATGCGCTCAATATCACGCCGTTTTACCTCTCCCAACTGAGCAAAGAGTTCTTCAACGACAGCCCCAAGGTCTTGATCGACAGACAGGTGGTTCTGGAGATCAAGGCGCTGCTTTCCTACAGTCAGTTGGCAATCGGGCAGATTGCCGATCAGTTGAGTTTTGAGGATCCCTCGTATCTATGCCGTTACTTCAAGCGTCACACAGGCTTGTCGTTGACCCGCTATCGCCAGCATGAGCAGGCCCGTTCCGGTGTGGTGGCAATAGGCTGATAGAGGGACGGTGGGGGTTGCAAGTGATCAGCTCAAGGGCGGGTCGTGCCTGGTCAATACGATAAGAAAATGGCGATGTTGTATGGCTCAGGAAGGCGAGACGCCTGTCCGCCTGATCGATGCGTTTGGGAGTCAAACTCCAGGCGGAGCAGGTTTACAGCCTACATTTTGCCGGTGAATTTATAGCGGTCGCCAGGGTGCCACAGTCTTGCGTGAGTCGTGAACTGCTCGCTGGAGAAGGTGCGGCGGTCCATCACCAAACAGGGCTGCTGCTCTTTCATGTGTAGGGCTTGTGCGATTCTGGCGGGAGGCACCAGCACTTCAATGCTGTAAAAGCCGGTCGGCAAGGGGGCAACCCGCAGCAGATACTCGTTAGGCGTGATCTGGCTCCAATCCTGCTCCATGTAATCTGGGGCCATGTGCGCATCCACCAGACGATCTTCATATTGGATGGGCAAGCCATTTTCTGCATGAACAATAATGGAATGAAACAGGGCTGAGCCCGGTGCAATGCCATACAAGCGCGCTTGAGCCGGGCTGGCCTGCAGCCGCTCTACGCTCAGCACCTGACAGCTATGTTGGTGGCCGCGCTCCCGTATGTCCTGCGCGATGCTGCGTATCTCGATCAAGGTGGACTGGAATTTGGGCTGCGCCACATAGGTGCCCGAGCCTTTGATGCGGACCAGCAACTTGTCGGTGGTCAGTTCACGTAGAGCGCGGTTGACCGTCATGCGTGACACACCAAACTGCTCGCATAAAGCCAGTTCGGTGGGAATCAGATCGCCTTCGCGCCATTGGCCGGATTGGATTTTTTCCAGCACAAAATTTTTGATTTGCAGGTAGGCGGGTAACGCCGATTCGGAGGGCGTATTGCTCGTCTGGGGGGCATCCATTCTTATGCTTTCCTGTAGGACGTGTCCACACTCAAAAGGGCCTCGCGCAGACCAGACTTAAGGTCGTGAACTGGGCAGTGAGTGAAGCCATGCTCACGGTCATGAGCTTATGCAAGACTCTGCTTGGTATATGTATAGACAACTTGAAAAAATGACTATACATTGACGTGAGCTTACAAGAAAACCGTTGTTTTGTCGGCGCCTGGGCCTGCCATCAGTGTGTGGAGCAGCCTGCCAGATAGAACCAGCGCGTATCCAGAGACACCTCAGACGGAGGACATTACCATGCCAGATCATCACACTTCGGCGGCCCGCCAAGATCCTCGTTTCGATCCTGCGCGGCAGATTCATGCCCCCACGGGGACACAGCTTAGTTGCAAAAACTGGGTGGCGGAAGCCGCATACCGCATGATTCAGAACAATCTGGATCCAGCCGTGGCCGAGAATCCGCAACATCTGGTGGTATACGGCGGCATTGGGCGTGCAGCCCGGAACTGGGAGTGCTACGACCAGATTCTGGCCAGCTTGCGCGAACTGGAGGATGACCAGACCTTGCTGATTCAGTCCGGCAAGCCGGTGGGCGTATTTCGTACGCATAGCGATGCACCGCGTGTGTTGCTGGCCAACTCGAATCTGGTGCCCAAATGGGCCACGTGGGAAAAGTTTCACGCGCTGGATCAGGCCGGTTTGTTCATGTACGGACAGATGACGGCAGGTAGCTGGATCTACATTGGCAGCCAGGGCATTGTGCAAGGCACCTACGAGACGTTTGCCGAGGCAGGCCGTCAGCATTTTGGTGGTTCGCTGGCCGGGCGCTGGATTCTGACCGCTGGCCTGGGAGGCATGGGCGGTGCGCAGCCCTTGGCCGCGACCTTTGCTGGAGCGGTATCGCTGACGATTGAATGCAAGCAAAGCCGTATCGACTTCCGTTTGCAGACTCGTTATTTGGATAAGCAGGCGCGGGATCTGGACCATGCGCTGGAGCTGATTGCTCAGCACACGGCCGCCAAGGAGGCCGTGTCGATTGGCTTACTGGGCAATGCGGCTGACGTGCTGCCTGAGCTGGTGCGACGCGCCCAAGCCGGTGGTTTGAAACCTGATCTGGTCACAGACCAGACCTCCGCCCACGATTTGCTCAATGGCTATTTGCCTTCGGGTTGGACGGTGGAGCAGTGGCAGGCGGCGCAGCAAGATCCCGCTCAACATGCTCGTATTCAGCAAGCGGCTGCCAAGTCTTGCGTGGTCCATGTGCAGGCCATGCTGGATTTCCAGCAAATGGGTATTCCGGTTGTGGACTACGGCAATAACATTCGCCAAGTCGCGTTTGATGAAGGCGTGGCCAATGCCTTTGACTTTCCCGGTTTTGTGCCCGCCTATATTCGCCCCTTGTTTTGTGAGGGCAAAGGCCCATTCCGCTGGGTGGCCTTGTCGGGCGACCCGGAAGACATCTACAAAACCGATCAAAAAATCAAAGAGCTGTTTCCGGACAATCAGCACGTGCATCGCTGGCTGGACATGGCGCAGGAACGCATTGCTTTCCAGGGCCTGCCTGCACGAATTTGCTGGCTGGGGCTGGGCGAGCGTCATCGCGCCGGTCTGGCCTTTAATGAAATGGTGCGTAACGGTGAGTTGAAAGCGCCAATTGTGATTGGTCGTGACCACCTCGATACCGGCTCGGTGGCTAGCCCCAATCGCGAAACTGAAAGCATGCGTGATGGCACGGATGCCGTGTCGGACTGGCCTTTGCTCAATGCCTTGTTGAATACCGCAGGCGGGGCGAGTTGGGTTTCGCTGCACCACGGGGGCGGGGTGGGTATGGGCTACAGCCAGCACGCGGGTATGGTAATTGTGGCCGACGGTAGCGAGCAGGCGGCGGCCCGTCTGGAGCGGGTCTTGATTAACGATTGCGCCAGTGGTGTGATGCGTCATGCGGATGCAGGCTACGAGCTGGCGATTCAAACGGCCAAGAGTTTCGGGCTGACATTGCCCATGATCAAGTAAGAACAACAGGACAGATAAATGAGCAAGCGTATCGAACTTTCGCCCGGCGCACTGACCTTGGCACAACTGCGCCAAATCTGGCAGGAACCGACTGTTCTGACTCTGCCGCCAGAGGCGATCGGGGCCATGGATGCGTCCTCGGCCATTGTGGCCAAGATTATCCGTGAAGGTAATCCCGCCTATGGCATCAATACCGGTTTTGGCAAATTGGCCCAGCAACGCATTCCCGACCACGATCTGGAGCAGTTGCAAAAAAACCTGATTTTGTCGCACTCCGTGGGAGTGGGTGAGCCGGTGTCCGATGCGGTTGCGCGCTTGATCATGGCTATGAAAATCGCCAGTCTGGCACGGGGATTTTCGGGTATTCGCTCGCATGTGGTCACGACCTTGCTGGATATTCTGAATGCGGGCGTGGTGCCGTTCATTCCGTCCAAAGGTTCTGTAGGCGCATCGGGTGATTTGGCACCCTTGTCGCACATGACCTTGACGCTGATCGGGGAAGGGCAAGCCAAGTGGCAGGGTGAATGGATGCCGGCCCAGCAGGCTTTGGCCAAGGCGGGTATCACACCGATTGTGTTGGCCGCCAAGGAAGGGCTGGCGCTGATCAATGGCACGCAAGTGTCTACGGCCCTGGCGCTGAACGGCCTGTTCCGCGCCCAGACCTTGTTCCGCAATGCGATTCTGGCCGGTGCCTTAAGCGTGGACGCCGCCAAAGGCAGTGATGCGCCTTTTGATGCGCGTATCCATGGGGTGCGTGGGCAGCCAGGACAGATTTACGCGGCCCGCCTGTATCGGGAGTTACTGGCCGGCAGCCAGATTCGTCAGTCGCACCGGGACAATGACAACAAGGTGCAGGACCCCTACAGCTTGCGTTGCCAGCCCCAGGTCATGGGCGCGATTCAGGATCTGATCACGCAAAACGAACGTACCTTGCTGACCGAAGCCAATGCCGTCACGGATAACCCACTGGTGTTCCCCGGTAAGGATGGCGAGCCGGATCAGGTGCTTTCAGGCGGCAACTTCCATGCCGAGCCGGTCGCGTTTGCCGCCGATGGTTTGGCTCTGGCCATTGCTGAAATGGGGGCCTTGGCAGAGCGTCGAGTCGCCTTGCTGATTGATGCCAGCATCTCCGGACTGCCTCCGTTCCTGGTGCCGTCCGCAGGCCTGAATTCGGGCTTCATGATTGCCCATGTGACGGCGGCGGCTTTGGCCTCGGAAAACAAGTCGCTGGCCCATCCCGCCAGTGTGGATAGCTTGCCGACTTCGGCGAATCAGGAAGATCACGTCAGCATGGCAACCTTTGCGGCGCGCAGGCTGGAAGACATGGCACAGAACACGGCTGCGATTGTGGCAATTGAATTGTTGTGTGCGGCACAGGGCATTGATTTTCATGCGCCTTTGCTGACTTCGGCGCGTTTGAAGAAGGTGCAGGATGCGATTCGTCAGGCCGTTCCTTTCTACGATCAGGACCGTTATCTGGCTCCCGATATCGAGGCCCTGAAAGCCTTGGTGCTGGACGAAAGCTTGGCAGCGACGGCGGCGGATCTGTTTTAGTTTTCATGAAGTACTGCTGATTGTTTTTGTCTCCACGAACTTGTCCCTGGCCTGGATCACCAAGCCGGGGATTTTTTTGTCGCCGGGCCGCCCCAAGACAAAAAGCTCCCCCTCGGGGGCAGCAAGCCGAAGGCGTAGCGTGGGGGGGGGCTTCACGACGACTCCAGCATTGCATTTCGCTGGACTACACCCTGCCGGCACAAGTCCACGCTGAATGCTACGGCTGCTGCTGCGTCCCATACGTAGGCAGGCACGGTATCCGCTATTGAGCGATGACCTGTATTGCCAACTGAGGTGTGCCAATCAAGATGGATATAAAGCTCACAAGTCACATGGCTGTGGCGATGGGTATGCGCTATGTTCATAACGAGGCGTGGAATGTGGCTGAGCGGGTGGTGAATCGGTTGTTCCACGGCGAGAGATTGATAAGTGTATCCGATACGGGTATAGTTTGGGGGTCGATATGACGTGCGTTCTCAAGCGCAAAGACTTTGCACGATGGCAGGCGGCCGAGAAGCTGCCCGATATTGCCTTGTGCAAGGCAGTTCAGGAGATGGAAAGCGGTTTGATCGATGTGGACTTGGGGGGCGCCTTATACAAGAAGCGGGTAGCTCGCCCTGGTGGTGGCAAAAGCGGCGGCTATCGCAGCTTGCTTTCGGCCAGAATAGGTAGCCGTTATGTGTTCTTGCATGGGTTCTCCAAGAGCGACAAGGGGAACATCACGCAGGATGAGAAGAAAGCGCTGCAATTTGTCGGTAAGGTGTTCTTGGGTTTGTCCCCTGAAGCCTTGTTTAATGCATTGCAGGCTGACGTGTTATTGGAGGTGCATTGTGAGCAAGATCATCGAATCGCTACGCGGCGACCTGACGGCGCTCCAGGAGGCAGGAGCGATTGGCAAGGTGACGATGCGCGAGTTTGACGCGATTTGTCCGCCGCCAGTTCGGGAGTTCGATGCAGCCGACATCAAGCGGCTGCGAGAAGGCTTGAAGTTCAGCCAACCGGTATTTGCGCTTTATTTGCATACCACGGCATCGACCATACGCAAGTGGGAGCAAGGAGAAACCCATCCTACCGGCCCGGCGCTCAAGTTGCTGAACATCATTGCCGACAAGGGCTTACAGGCCATTATCTGATTTTTTGTATCTAAGCCTTGTTCAGTAGACTACTCAGCGTTTCTTGATAGGCGGCAAAGGCCGCTTCTTCCTGCGGATGATGGCCCTCTGTCACATAGGCCTTACCACTGACGAATACATCACGAATCGGGTTGGCGTGGGCGCGTTCGGAAAAGACCAGAGCTGACAGCCAATGTTGACTGTCCAGCCCCGCCAGACTGGAGTGTTCCAGATCAATCACCATTAAATCCGCCTGATGGCCGGGGCTGAGTTGCCCGCTGGCTCGTCCGGATGCTTGTGCGCCGCCGCGCGTGCAGGTCTCAAACACGTAGTCCGCCACAAAAGGCTGTTGGGGTGAAGTCAGCACATTGCGTTGCTGGCTGATTAATCGTTGACCATATTCCAGCAAGCGTAGCTCGGCGCGCCAGTCCACGCAGATATGGCTGTCCGAGCCTATACCCATATGACCATGCTCGGCCAGAAAGGCGGCGGCGGGGAACAGGCCATCGCCCAGATTGGCTTCGGTGGTCAGGCACAAGCCGGCTACGGCACCGCTGCGGGCAATTTGCTTGCGCTCTTGCTCGTCGATATGAGTGGCGTGGACCAGACACCAGCGTTCGTCCACGTTGAAGTTGTCATACAGATAGGCCACCGGGCTGCAGCCTTTGACGTCCTGGCAGGCCAGCACTTCGGCCATTTGCTCGGCAATGTGGATGTGAATCGGGTGGCGTGATGGCAGGCTGTGCAGGCCGTCGATCAGGGTATTGATGGAAGCAATATTGGTGGCGCGCAGGGAGTGGGGCGCAATACCGTAACGCCGGTCGGCATTCAACGGGTGGCTGGTGTGCAAGGACTCCAGCAGGTACAGCAACTGTGTGGGGCTATTCAAAAAGCGTTGTTGATCCTGGCGGGGAGCCTGACTGCCGAAATTGCTGTACTGATACAGCACGGGCAGCAGGGTAATGGCCAGTCCGCTGGCGCTGGCCGCTTCCATGACGCCTTGGGCCAGCAGACTTATGGGCGCGTAATTCTGGCCGTCGCGCTGGTGGTGCAGGTAGTGGAATTCGCACACGCTGGTGTAGCCTGCTTTTAGCATCTGTATATAGAGCCAATGGGCAATGGCCTGCATGTGCTCGGGTTCCAGACGGGCGGCGAAGCGGTACATCAGGTCACGCCAGCTCCAGAAACTGTCCTGGCCTTGTCCCCGGAATTCAGTCAGCCCGCTCATGGCGCTTTGAAAAGCGTGTGAATGCAGATTGGGCATGCCCGGCAGTGCGGCGCCCAGTGCCTTATATACGGAGCCTGCGGTGTCTATGTCTTGTTGGTTGGCTTCGGGGAGAACATGCGTCAGCGTACCGTCCCGGTCCCAGCGCAGCAGTACATTGGCTTGCCATTGGCTGTCCAGATAGGCCCAGGGGGCCCAGAGCGCATCATAGTGCCGCAGAATAGTCATGGTGATTCCTTACGCAGGTCACGGCTGATGATTCCTTGGTACACGACCAGGGCACAGCGTGGCAGGCCCATCCAGTAGACCAGCTCGGGCAGGGAGTCTATATCCCAGGCAACAAAGTCGGCGCGGGCCCCGATACTCAATTCACCGCTGATATTCGGGGCACCCAGGGCTTTGGCAGCATGGCGGGTGACACCTGCCAGGGCCTCAGGGACTGTCAGCTTGAAAAGCGTGCTGCCCATGTTCAGCATCAATAATAGGGAAGCACAGGGGGAGGTACCGGGGTTGCTGTCGGTGGACAGGGCCATGGGCACGCCGTGTTTACGTAGCAATCCGATAGGGGGCAACTGAGTTTCACGCAGGAAGTAGTAGGCACCGGGCAGGAGTACGGCCACGGTTCCTGCTTGTTTCATGGCGATGACACCGGCCTCATCCAGATATTCCAGATGATCGGTAGACAGGGCGTGGTAGCGTGCTGCCATTTCTGTACCGCCCAGGTTGGAGAGCTGTTCGGCGTGCATTTTGACGGGCAGGCCCAGGTCTTGGGCTGCTTTCAGGACGCGCTCGGACTGCTTCAAATCAAAGGCAATGCGCTCGCAAAAGACGTCAACCGCATCGATCAGTCCTTCTTGTGCCAGCGTGGGCAGCATGTGATCGCACACCAGATCCAGATAGGCATCGGTTTGCCCGGCAAATTCAGGGGGCAGGGCATGGGCCCCTAAAAAGGTGGTACGTACGGTTACCGGACGCAACTCACCCAGACGACGGGCCACACGCAGCATCTTGCGCTCGCTCTCCAGATTCAGGCCGTAGCCGGATTTGATTTCGATCGCGGTGACGCCTTCGTCCAGCAAAGCATCCAGACGACGCAGGGCCTGGGCCAGCAGTTCGTCCTCGCTCAAGGAGCGGGTGGCGTTAACGGAGGACACAATGCCCCCGCCCTGACGGGCGATGTCTTCATAGGAGGCCCCTGCCAGCCGCAAGGCAAATTCCTGGGCGCGGTTATCGCCGTAAACCAGATGAGTGTGGCAATCGATCAGGCCTGGAGTGACCCAGCGGTTTCCCAGCCTGTGTTCTTCTGTGGCTTGCTGCCACTGTGCGGGCAGAGCATGGCGCGGGCCCATCCAGGCGATACGGCCTGCCTGTTCGACCAGGCAGGCATCTTCAATGACTTGCTCGGGGTCGGCGTTGGGGGCCAAGCGTAAATCAGTCCAAAGTGTGTAGCGCATGGTTTCATTCCGTGGGAGCGATATAGGCGTAGACCAGTGGAGCATCAGCGTGCTCGGCCTGCAGTTGCAGCGACAAGGGGGCGGATGTGCTGCCTGTCAGGGCCTGCCCGGTGTTCAAGGTCCAGCGATGTATGTCGGACTGGAGCTGGTAGCCGCCTTGCGGTGCATACAGAAAGTGCGTGCCTGCGGCCAAGGTCATGGGAGCATTCCGTCCTTGCCAGGCTTGCAGGCTGCCCTGGGCTCGGCCCCGGCGCAGCATCAGATTCAAGTCCTGCGTGGGTCCGAGCGGTAACACGCAGGCCACCCGGTCCTCGCCCGCGAAGGCGTAGGGCTGGAAAGGGTGCAGCACATGAATGTGGTCATGGTGGGTTAGCTGCATGTTGTCGCCTTTGATCAACATGATGTGTCGATCTATGCCGGGAAAGCGTGAAAAATCGCCGGAAGTGTGGACTTGGGCCAGGCTGATGCGCCAGTCAAAGTGCTCATAATCGGAATGCTTTGGGGAGCACCGTATTTCGTGCGTGGTGCCACCACCGTTTTTCCAGGGCTGCGCGGGCAGGCTGCTGATGTTTAGCAGGTCAAGCAAAGTGGCAGGGTGAGGGTCGCTCATGGTGGCATGGCTCCGAGCAGATTTTTAATTGTATATACAATAGCTGAGTATAGACAAAGTGCGACGATTGCCTTGAAGGGGAGATCGATTTTTCAGGGTAAATCCCGAGCTGATACGGTTTGGCTACTTGCGCTGCAAGCCGCTTGGTGGCAAGGTATACGCTAATAAACCCGCGTCATAACTCATTCAAAGGTGCAGGATGCCTGGTTTGTCCGGCATCCTGCGTTCATTGTTGCAAGCTAGAAAGTTTGCATATGAAGTATTTAATCGTTCTTCTTCAGGACTTTTCCGAATCATGGATACCCTCTCGCAGTCTTTTACCTTTTCCCAACGTGCCCAGAAACTGAGTGGCTCCGCAATTCGTGAAATTCTCAAGGTCACTGCGCGTCCCGAGATTATTTCCTTTGCGGGCGGTCTGCCCACTCCAGTTGGCTTTCCTGTCGAGGAAATGCAAAGCGCGTGCAACAAGGTACTGAGCGAGCAGGGTCGTGTGGCCTTGCAATACGCCACCACGGAAGGCTATCTGCCCCTGCGCCAGTGGTTGGCAGAACAAATGAGCGCCGAAGGCTCCCCTGTACACGCCGACGAAATCCTGCTGGTGAACGGTTCGCAGCAAGCACTGGATATGCTGGGCAAGTTGTTCATCGACGAGGGCAGCAAGGTGTTGGTGGAATCGCCTACTTACCTGGGTGCCTTGCAGGCTCTGTCGGTGTACGACCCTTCTTTTGTGGCGATTCCTACCGATGGTCAGGGCATGATTCCCGAGTACGTGTCGGCTCCTGAAGCTATGGGTGCCCGTCTGCTGTACGCACTGCCTAACTTCCAGAACCCGACCGGCCTGCGTTTGCCCTTGGAGCGTCGTCAGGATCTGGTGGAACGATGTGCTGCCGCACATATCCCAATCGTCGAGGACGATCCCTACGGCGAACTGCGTTACGCTGGCGAACGCCTGCCCAGCTTGCTGTCTTTGGGCCGCAAGGCAGGTGCCACTGTGATTCGTCTGGGCACCTTCTCTAAAGTTCTGGCTCCCGGCCTACGCCTGGGTTACATCGTGGCTCCTGCCAAAATCATCGACAAGCTGGTGCAGATCAAACAGGCCACGGACTTGCATACCTCCACGTTGACGCAGATGGCGGTTTACGAAGCCGTACATAACGGGTTCCTGGAACAGCACCTGCCCAAAGTGCGCGATATTTACCAGAAACAGTGCGCCATCATGCTCGATGCGATGGACAAGAACTTCCCGGACACGGCCCAATGGACTCGTCCTGAAGGTGGCATGTTCATTTGGGTGACCTTGCCCGAGCACGTGGATGCCACGGCCCTGTTGCAAAAAGCGATTGAAAATCTGGTGGCTTTTGTGCCTGGCGAGCCCTTCTACGCGGGCAAGGACGTCAAACGCAACACCTTGCGCCTGAGCTTTGCGACTGTGCCCGAGGAAAAAATTCGCGAAGGCATCGCCATCTTGGGTAAACTCATTAAAGAAGCCTGATGGGTGTTTGGCAGGCAATGGACGCAGACTGATGGTCTGCGTCTTTTCACGCGCTGGCTGGGCCAGCGTTGTGGTTTTCAAGGGTCGTCCATTTTGCTCTCTTTGCTCCTGGAGCATGAGCAGGTTCCTGGAATCCACCGCATACCCTCAGCCAGAGGGTATGCCTGTTTCTAGTCTATGGCTCAAGGCCTGGATTTAGGTTTTACCTCTATGACATCTCCATCCGCTTCGGAGTCTTCTCCGCGCCCAGATCTGTCCGATATGCGCCCCACCAATGACTGGGTGGCCCGCTATTTACCCGCCTCCTGGGGGCCTTATGCGCGTTTGTGCCGGCTGGACCGGCCTGTGGGCACTTGGTTGACCCTCTTGCCCGCCCTGGCCGCTCTGGTGCAGGCGGCGGACGGTCTTCCTACCTTGTGGCGTGTGGTGATCTTTTCCCTGGGTGCCTTGTTGATGCGTGGCATTGGCTGCTGCTTTAACGATATGGCGGACCGCAACTTTGACCACCAGGTTGAACGCACCCGTTTCCGGCCTTTGACCAGCGGGCAGCTCACCATGCGCAAGGCCGTGATCTTCGTGCTGGCGCAGATGGCTGTGTGTGCCTTGCTGCTTTTTGCCATCAATGAGTACAGCCGCTGGCTGGCGCTGGCCCTGTTTCCCATTGTGATGATCTACCCACTGTGCAAGCGCTTTACCTATTGGCCGCAAGTGGTTCTGGGGATCTGTTTTAACTGGGGCATGCTGATGGCCTGGTCCGACACGCAGAACATAGTGCCTTTGGGTGCCATCCTGATGTGGGTGGGCGCGATTTTGTGGCAGGTAGGCTATGACTCCATCTATGCCTATATCGACGTGGCTGACGATACCAAGCTGGGTCTGCACTCGACCGCCTTGCGTTTTCGTGAGGCCGGCAAGACCTGGATCAGCGGTTTTTATGTAGCCGCCATGTTGTGCTGGCTGGTAGGTGGTTTGCTGTTGGACGAGCGGATTTTGTATTACGCCGTGATGGCGGTTATTGGTGCCCATCTGCTGTGGCAGATGAAACATTTTGACGTGCGCTATCCCGAACGAGGCCTGCGCCTTTTCCGTGCCAACATCTGGGTTGGTGTTTTGCTGGTGGTGGCCGCGTTGGCGGGCACAATCAGTTTGGTTTGATACGCAGCAATTTACATAAAGCTTTAAAGGTTCGAAGAATGGCTTCTCCTCTTGAGTATGTTGCAACGGCGCTGTTTGCCATTGCCATCGTCCACACCTTCTCGGTTCCGGTGTTTGCACGCTTGGCCAATAAAGGCGGCAGCCATGCAGGGCTATGGCACATGTTGTCCGAGGTCGAAGCCGTGTTTGGCGTCTGGGCCTGTGTGCTGGTGGCTTATATGGCCGTTTTTGTGGACTTGCAGTCGGCCATCGAGTATTTGGAGAGCCGCAACTTTACCGAGCCCATGTTCGTGTTTGCGATTATGGTGGTTGCCGCCAGCCGCCCGATTCTGGAGCTGGTGAACAAGATCGTGTCGGTGCTGGCACGAGCGGTACCCGTGTCGAACCAGATTTCCACCTACTTCATCACCATTTCCGTGGTGCCGTTGGTGGGTTCCCTGATTACCGAGCCCGCTGCCATGACCTTGGCGGCTTTGCTGCTGCATAAGGCGTATTTCCGCCATCAAGGCCATGCCGGTTTCAAGTATTTGACCGTGGGTGTGCTGTTTGTGAACGTGTCCATTGGCGGCGTCTTGACCGCGTATGCGGCACCGCCTGTCCTGATGGTTGCCAGCACGTTTGGCTGGGACAGCGCCTTTATGGCAACGCATTTTGGTTGGCGCGCTATTTTGGCCGTCTTGATCAATGCCACTTTGGTCACACTGATTTGCCGTAAAGCTTTGCTGGAAATGGGGCAGGGCATGCCCGAGCCCAGCCAAACCCAACGCCCGGTACCGATTGGTGTCATGGCGGTTCACGTGGCTTTCCTGATAGCGGTTGTGCTCGGTGCGCATCACCCCATTGTGTTCATGGCGTTGCTGATGCTGTTCATTGGTTATGCCCATTCGTACAAGCATTACCAGAACCCCTTGCTGGTGCGCGAAGGTCTGATGGTTGGTTTCTTTCTGGCCGGTCTGGTGGTGCTGGGTGGTTTGCAAAAATGGTGGTTGCAGGATTTGCTGGGCGGCCTGTCGCCGACGGTGCTGTTCTGGGGTGCAACGGCCTTGACCGCTGTGACCGATAATGCTGCCTTGACCTATCTGGGCTCTTTGGTTGAAGGTACGTCGGACATTTGGCGATACATGCTGGTGGCAGGTGCTGTAACCGGCGGTGGCTTGACCGTGATTGCCAATGCACCGAACCCCGCTGGCTTTTCCATTTTGAAAGGCAGCTTCCCGGACGGGGCCATCTCACCCCTGCGCCTGCTGCTTAGCGCCGCAGCACCGACCTTGATTGCTGCCTGCCTATTTTTGATCTAAATCGGATGGCCGCCGCAGGCGGCCTGTCTGGTGGGGTGAAGTTCAGTGCGATTGCACCCCAAAAAGGGCTAAAATCACGTCAGAAGTGCCCCTGTGAACTCTTTTCGGGTTCTTTTTGAGCGGGTCCCCAGCTTGAAATTTGCTGGTATCGACCCTACTTATTTATCTCTCGAAGTTTGTTTCGGCTTTTTGTTAGGATGAGTCGTGCCTATCTATGCGTATAAATGCAGCTCGTGCCAATACGAAAAAGATGTGCTGCAAAAAATGTCGGACCCCGTTTTAGAGGTTTGTCCAGAATGTAATCAGCCTACCTTTACCAAACAGGTAACGGCGGCAGGATTCCAGCTCAAGGGTACGGGCTGGTATGTAACGGATTTTCGTAACCAGGGTGGCAGCAAGTCCGCAGACAGTGGCGCTACGTCCACGCCTGCGCCTGCGGCGACACCCACGTCCTCATCGTCCAGCTAACACCACTTCTTATGCGCCCCTTCAAGCGTTATTTCGTCACTGGCCTGCTCATTTGGGTGCCCTTGGTCATCACCGTCTGGGTGATGACTTTGCTGATCGAAACGCTGGAGAGCGTGGTACCGGAGTTTCTGTCTTCGCAGGCCCTGTTCGGCCTGCGAATTCCCGGCTTTAGAATTGTGCTGGTGCTGGCGGTCTTGTTTGGTACGGGTTTACTGGCGGCCAATTACCTGGGCCGTGCAGTGGTGGATCGTTGGGAATTGCTACTTGGGCGTATTCCTTTGGTGCGTTCCATTTATAATTCGGTCAAGCAAGTCAGTGATACGGTGTTGGCACCCGATGGTCAGGCGTTTCGCGAAGCCGTTCTGGTGCAGTATCCCAGGGCTGGCTCCTGGACCATTGCTTTTTTGACCGGAGTACCGGGCGGACAAGTGGCGCAGATATTGGGAGACGACTTTGTCAGCGTCTACGTGCCCACAACACCCAACCCAACTTCCGGTTTTTTCCTGATGATGCCTCGGGCCGATGTACACAAGCTCGACATGACAGTGGATGCGGCGCTTAAATACATCGTATCCATGGGTGTGGTCGGCCCTGCCGAGTCGATCGCCTTACCCCCAGTTTCTGACCAGTCTGAAGGGACACCTCCCTTGGCTGGAACCTGAATTTTCCAATTTGCAGTTTTTACTATTTCGGAGTCATCCTAGATGCGTACGTGTTATACCGGCGAGGTTTCCAAAGAATACCTGGGCCAGACGGTCAATTTGTTTGGCTGGGTACATCGTCGCCGCGACCACGGGGGTGTGATTTTCATTGATCTGCGCGACCGTGAGGGTCTGGCGCAGGTTGTCGTCAATCCTGACAACGTGCAGGCCTTTGAAGTGGCCGAACGTATCCGTAATGAGTACTGCCTGCGCATTACCGGCCGCGTTCAGGCCCGTCCTGAAGGCACCGTCAACCCGGATCTGCGTTCGGGCGAGATCGAAATCGTGTGTGATGAGATCGAAATCCTGAATGCCTCGGTCACCCCGGCGTTCCAGTTGGATGATGACAATTTGTCCGAAACTACGCGTCTGACGCATCGCGTGCTGGATTTGCGTCGTCCGCAAATGCAGAACAACCTGATGCTGCGCTACAAAGTGGCCATGCAGTCCCGTCGCTATCTGGACGACTTGGGTTTCATCGATATTGAAACCCCCATGTTGACCAAGAGCACCCCTGAGGGCGCTCGCGACTATCTGGTTCCCTCGCGTGTGAACGCGGGCGAATTCTTCGCATTGCCTCAGTCGCCCCAGTTGTTCAAGCAAATGCTGATGGTCTCGGGCTTTGACCGCTACTACCAGATCACCAAGTGCTTCCGCGACGAAGACCTGCGCGCTGACCGCCAGCCAGAATTTACCCAGATCGACTGCGAAACCTCTTTTCTGAACGAAGAGCAGATTCGCGAGATCTTTGAAGGCATGGTCACGCACATTTTCCGTACGGTGCAAAACGTGGAACTGCCTACGTTCCCCACCATGAGCTGGACCGAGGCCATGCAGCGCTACGGTTCGGACAAGCCTGACCTGCGCGTCAAACTGGAGTTCGTGGACGTGGCTGATCTGATGCGTGAAGTGGACTTCAAGGTCTTTTCCGCCCCAGCCAATGACCCATCCTGCCGTGTGGTTGCCCTGCGCATTCCTGGTGGTGGCGCCATGCCCCGCAGCGAAATCGACGCCTACACCAAATTCGTCGGTATCTACGGTGCCAAGGGCCTGGCTTACATCAAGGTCAACGATGTTGCCTCGATTCCTGAAGGCTTGCAGTCGCCGATCGTCAAGAACATCCATGTTGATGTTCTGAAGCAGTTGATGGAGCGCACGGGCGCCCAGAACGGCGACCTGATCTTTTTTGGTGCGGACAAGGCCAAGATCGTCAACGACGCGATCGGTGCCCTGCGTATCAAGATCGGTCACAGCGAGTTTGGTAAAGAGAACGGTCTGTTTGAGGAAGGCTGGAAGCCTCTGTGGGTGGTGGACTTCCCCATGTTCGAATACGACGAGGGCGAAAACCGTTACTTTGCGGCTCATCACCCCTTCACCAGCCCCAAAGACGGCCATGAAGACCTGTTGGAAACCGATCCCGGCAAGGCCTTTGCCAAGGCATACGACATGGTGCTGAACGGTTGGGAAGTGGGCGGCGGTTCGGTCCGTATCCACCGTGCCGACGTTCAAAGCAAGGTGTTCAATGCCTTGAAGATCGGTCCTGAAGAAGCACAACTGAAGTTCGGCTTCCTGCTCGACGCGCTGCAATACGGTGCGCCTCCACATGGCGGTCTGGCTCTGGGCCTGGATCGTCTGGTCACCTTGATGGCCGGTGCCGATTCGATTCGTGATGTGATTGCTTTCCCCAAGACACAGCGTGCTCAGTGTCTGCTGACCCAGGCCCCATCGGCTGTGGATGAGCAGCAACTGCGTGAGTTGCATATTCGTCTGCGGGCTGTTGAAAACAAGTAAGTCAGAGCGGGGGACGGCGTGTCAGTGATTCGGGTAGTCAGCTACAACATTCACAAAGGCCGTTCGGCTTCTGGCAAACGGGAGTCTTTGGCGGATCTGCGCCTGGGACTTTACGGATTGTCTCCCGACTTGTTGTTTTTGCAGGAAGTGCAGGGGCGTAACCAACTGCAAGGCAGTCTGGACGCCCAGCACGAATCGCTGGCCGCTGCCTTGCGCATGAATACGGCTTATGGGTGCAACGTGGTTCGTCCTCATACGGATCACGGCAACGCCTTGCTGTCGCGCTTTCCCATTTTGCAGTACGAAAACCAGGACATCTCCGACCATCGTATGGAACAGCGCGGTTTGCTCCATGCGGTTGTTGATGTTGGCGGCCGTCCGGTGCATTGCATTGTGGTTCATCTGGGCCTGTTCAACAGTGGCCGGGTTCGCCAGGTTCAGGCCTTGCTCGATCGTATCAAGCGCATTGTCCCTGCGGACGAACCCTTGTTGATCGCGGGCGATTTCAACGACTGGAATAACCGTCTGGCGCCTATCTTTGTGCAGCAATTGAATCTGTACGAAGTGTTTTCCTTCTCGCCTCGCGGTCAGGCCGATAACCGTTTCCGCTTGCGCCAGCCCATCAAATGGCTGCGTACCATGCGTAAAAGCGGGCTGGTTGTGCCGGACCAAGGCATCCAACTGGGTGTCAATGGTGCTGCACGCATGACACCCCCACCTCGTACTTTCCCCGCAGCATTTCCCTGGTTACGGCTGGATCGTGTCTATCAGCGTGGTTTTGCAGTGCGTAATGCCCGCGTGCTGGTGGGAGACCCCTGGAAGCAGTTGTCCGATCATGCCCCTATCCTGACCGAGCTGGAGCTGCCGTAACGGGGCATTCAGTGGTTTTCTAACGTACAGGCCTAGCCAGCATGCCGAGTCTGAAGCGCGATCCACTTTGGCACGAAGGTAATCAAATCACCTTGCTGCAAAATGGCCAGGAGTTTTTTCCGGCTATCTGCGAAGCCATCGATCAGGCCAGAAAGCGTCTGCATCTGGAAACCTATATCTTCAATCTGGACGATAGTGGTCACTGTGTTTTGGACGCCTTGCGTCGAGCCAGTGAGCGCGGTGTGCGCGTACGCGTGGTAATTGATGGCTTTGGCAGCGATGTGCATGCCTTGCAAATTGCCGAGCAGTTAAAGGCCATGCGTGCGCGCTACCGGATTTATCGCCCCAAGCCGCAAGGGTGGCGCGAACCCCGCCTGTCCTTGCGACGCCTGCGCAGACTGCACCGGAAAATGCTGGTGGTCGATGAGCGCATTGGTTTTGTGGGTGGCATTAATATTCTGGATGACTTTGATGATGTGCCCTTGATCAATGGGCAGGGCATGCCGCGTTTTGATTTCGCCGTGCGCTGTGAAGGGCCGATTGTCGATGACATGGTGCGGGCGCAGCAGGCTTTATGGCTGCGTATGGCCTGGCGCAGACGCAAGGATTGGGACAGCTTCACCCAGCGTTTCACCTTGTGGCGCGAATGGCGCAAGCGCCGTCAGCAGCGCAAGAAGGCGGAGCAGGCCGGCCAGGTCTTTGAAGGCATACGGGCCACTTTGTTGCTGCGGGATAATGTGCGCCATCGTCAGCAAATTGAGCAGGCTTATTTGCAGTTGTTGTGCAAGGCGAAAGAGCAGGTCATTTTGGCCAATGCCTATTTTTTTCCGGGCCGCACCTTGCGACGGCATATTGAGCAAGCCGCCGAACGTGGTGTGCGAGTACGCTTGTTGTTGCAAGGCCATGCCGAATATTTCCTGCAATATCGGGCCTGTAGATTCATGTATGGGCAGTTGCTGGATCATGGCATTGAGCTGTATGAGTACAAGGCCAGCTATCTGCATGCCAAAGTAGCCGTCATCGATGACTACTCCATGGTGGGCTCGTCCAATCTGGATCCGTTCAGCCTGCTCCTGGCGCGTGAGGCCAATGTGCTGATTCAGGATCAGCCATTTACCCAGAATTTGCAGACCAAGCTGGAGTACGAGATCGAACACAATGCTGCCAGAGTCTACCCGGAGCAATATCAGCGTCTGGGGGTGTTCAGCCGGCTGGTTGATTACCTGGCCTATGGTATGTTGCGCCTGGGCGTGCTGCTGACGGGTAAATCGTCTTTGTATTGAGGGCAATCCTGTACGTTGTGCGGGTCTTTACCCATACAAGGTGCCGCCAGCCGGGCAGCGCCTTATAAAATACTCTCTATACTTTAAGAGTTTGGTCCCGAAGGACCGAGTTTGCCGTAACCATAATTACTTTTACCCGGAGGGTGGACCACATGAAAACACGTGCAGCAGTTGCCTGGAAAGCGGGCGCACCGCTAACGATTGAAGAGGTCGATCTGGCAGGTCCCAAAGCGGGCGAAGTGCTGGTCGAGATCAAGGCGACGGGCATTTGCCATACTGATTACTACACTCTGTCTGGCGCTGACCCAGAAGGTTTGTTCCCGGCCATCCTGGGCCATGAAGGCGCAGGCGTGGTGCTGGATGTGGGCGCGGGTGTGACCAGCCTGCGTCCCGGCGATCACGTGATCCCGCTGTACACGCCCGAGTGCCGCCAGTGCAAATCCTGCCTGTCGCGCAAGACCAACCTGTGTACCGCCATTCGCTCTACTCAGGGCAAGGGCCTGATGCCGGACGGAACGTCGCGTTTCTCCATCGGTGGCAAGCCTGTGCACCACTACATGGGCACATCGACTTTTGCCAACCACATCGTGGTGCCAGAAATTGCCTTGGCCAAGATTCGTAACGACGCGCCGTTCGACAAGGTGTGCTACATCGGCTGCGGCGTGACCACCGGTTTGGGCGCCGTGCTGTTTACCGCCAAAGTGGAGGCCGGTGCCAACGTGGTGGTGTTCGGTTTGGGCGGTATCGGCCTGAACGTGATCCAGGGCGCCAAGATGGTGGGCGCGGGCAAGATCATTGGTGTGGACATCAACCCCGAGCGCGAAGCCATGGCTCGCCAGTTCGGCATGACTGATTTTGTGAACCCCAATGACGTTGAAAACGTGGTGGACCACATTATTCAACTGACGGACGGCGGCGCGGATTACTCCTTTGAATGTATTGGCAACACCAAGGTGATGCGTCAGGCGTTGGAGTGCTGCCACCGTGGTTGGGGCCAGTCCATCATTATTGGGGTGGCCGAGGCCGGTGCCGAAATCTCCACTCGTCCGTTCCAGTTGGTGACCGGCCGTGAATGGAAGGGCTCTGCCTTTGGTGGCGCTCGTGGTCGTACCGATGTACCGAAAATTGTGGACTGGTACATGGATGGCAAGATCAATATCGACGATCTGATCACCCACACTTTGCCGCTGGAACGCATTAATGAAGGTTTCGACCTGATGAATGCCGGTAAATCCATCCGTTCGGTGGTGATGTACTGATAGACGTCGCAGGAAGAGGGCGCAGGCTGCTGCCTGCACCCTTTATCCCGGTGCCAGAGTCCGTTGCCGCCCTGGGGGTGTGCCACCGGCTTGGGGCCTGATCTGCAATTGAGAACAAGAGGGGGCTATGACTCAGACACTGGAACTGCTCAACGAACACCGCTGTTTTGATGGCTGGCAGCGTTATTACCAACACGCTTCGCAGACGATTGGTCTGCCCATGCGGTTTTCTGTGTATATGCCGCCACAACTACAGGCTGGTGCTCAGAAAGAGGCCGCCAGCCTGGCAGAGGCCATCGGGCAAGGCCGTGTGCCTGTGCTGTTTTTCCTGGCAGGGCTGACTTGCACAGAGGAAACCTTCATGATCAAGGCCGGTGCCCAGCGTTACGCTGCCGAGCACGGCATCATGCTGGTCACTCCCGATACCAGCCCACGTGGCGCCGGCGTGGCAGGGGAGGATGAGGGCTGGGATCTGGGCACGGGTGCTGGTTTCTATCTGGATGCCACTGAACCGGGCTGGAACAAGCATTACCGCATGGAAAGCTATGTGACCCAGGAGCTGTTTGAGCTGGTCACGACCATCCTGCCCGGTGATGCCAGCCGTGTGGGTATTTTTGGTCATTCCATGGGCGGTCATGGTGCCTTGACGCTGGCGTTGCGCCATCCCGGCAAGTACCGCTCCGTGTCGGCCTTTGCGCCTATTGCTGCGCCAACCCGCTGCCCCTGGGGTGAAAAAGCCTTTGGTGCCTACTTGGGTCAGGATCGTCAGGCCTGGGAACAGCACGACGCCAGCGCCTTGATGGCCAAGACCAGCACGCCGTATCCTGCCGGAATTTTGGTGGATCAGGGTTTGAGCGACGGTTTTCTGGCCGAACAACTGTATCCGGACGTATTCGAGCAGGCGTGCGAGCAGGCCAAACAGCCTTTGACCCTGCGCCGTCACGACGGCTATGACCATGGCTACTACTTCATCTCGACCTTCATTCAGGACCATCTGAATTTCCACGCCGAGCGACTGTGATCGTTGGATAAACAAGGTCGTACTTTGTTATTTTCAGGTGGGCATTAAGGCGTTACTCTCAGGCAGCCACGGTTTTTTGCCTGTTTGTGGCGTTCTGCCCACCGATTGACCGCCGTTTCCCCTCAAGTAGTGAACTTTTTCTTGCTGCGACGCTCTTATTCCTGTATCCGAAATTTTTAGCACTCCAGACCATCGAGTGCTAAACTCAATGATTGTTGAAATACGTTTTTGGCGGTTTGAGGGCCTTGTTGAGTGCTCTCGCCGGCTGACCTTTGAAGGATTTTCCATGACACAACAAGCGAACGCTTTGGCCCTGGCGTCTGGTAATGAACTCGTCGCCGCCGTGTCTAATCCAGGCGCACTGGGGACGATCGAAGCGTATATTTCTGCTGTTAACCGTCTGCCCATGCTCAGCGCCGAACGCGAAACCGAGCTGGGTCAGCGCCTGCGCGACCAGGATGACCTGGATGCTGCGCGCGAACTGATTTTGTCGCACCTGCGTCTGGTGGTGTCCATTGCCCGCCAGTACCTGGGTTACGGCTTGCCGCATGCCGACCTGATTCAGGAAGGGAACGTGGGCCTGATGAAGGCCGTCAAACGCTTTGACCCAGAACGCGGTGTGCGTCTGGTGTCGTTTGCCGTGCATTGGATCAAGGCCGAAATTCATGAATACGTCGTGCGCAACTGGCGCATGGTGAAAGTGGCTACCACCAAGGCCCAACGCAAACTGTTTTTCAATCTGCGCCGCATGCGTCCGGACGGACAAACGCTGGATACGGCTCAGGTAGACGCGATTGCGCGTGAACTCGATGTGCGTCCACAGGACGTCAGCGAGATGGAAGTGCGTCTGTCCGGTCACGATATGGCTCTGGAAGCCCCGACTAATGACGACGATGACCATTTCGCGCCTATTTCTTACCTGTCCGACGAAGGGCAGGAGGAACCCTCGCGTGTGCTGGAACGTCGTGCTCAGGACATGCTGGAAGGCAGCGGCCTGGAAGAAGCGATCGACACGCTGGACGAGCGTTCGCAGCGCATTGTGCGCGCCCGCTGGTTGCAGGACGATGGTGGCGCGACCTTGCACGATCTGGCTGCCGAATTCGGCGTGTCGGCAGAGCGTATCCGTCAGATCGAAGTGGCTGCATTCAAGAAGCTGCGTGTCGCTTTGGCGGCAGCAGTTTAAGTCGTTTTAAAGAGTTACAAATTTCCAGGGAAACCGGCAGAACTTAAGCTGATCTTCGCGGACTAAACAATACATTTGCTGATTTTTGCCACCTATGCAATTCGGCATTTGCACATCCGCTTCGGCTTCTCCTCTTCCCCTCCCTTTTGAAGCGGATGTTTACGGGACACCAGCTAGGTGTCCCTTTTTTTTGCCCTGGTTTTTCAGCCTTTTTGCCTGCTGAGTCCATCTGACCTAGCAGGCAAAAACGATCAGAAGGTCAAAGCAGCGCGTAGCCAGACGGTGCGACCAGGGTCATTAAAGCGGCTTGCTGCCCCAAAACCAAACCCACTGTTCCCGGCCAGATTCAGGTGTTCGCCATAGGTCTTGTCGAACACATTATCCACACCGGCTGTCACAGACAGATTGCGGTTGATTTTGTAGCCGCCGTACAGCGACAAGGTGCTGAAACCGCCGGTAGGCCCAAAGTCGTAACCCACCACATTCCCTTGTCCCTGCGAATAGCGATTTTGCTTGGCCACAATGCGCCAGACACCGCCTGCGGACCAAGGACCTTGCACATAATCCGCTGTCAGACGCAGATCCAGCGGGGGCATTTGCGGCAGAGCGCGGCCATCAGTGCTATTTCGACCCCAGGCATAGGCCAGGCTGCCGCCCAAGGTCCAGTTGGGCGTTGCTTTCCAGTCCGCACCCAATTCGCCGCCCATGATGCGGGCCTTGACGTTGCGGGCCTGGGTTTTCTTGCCCATCATGCCGCCGGGCAGGTAGTCGAACAAGATGTAGTCTTGAATCTGGCCGATATAGGCAGAAGCCCAGGCCGATACCGTTTCATCCTTGTACTGCGCGCCAAAATCCAGCTGCGTGGTCTTTTCAGGTTGAATCCCCAGGAAGGCACTGGGGCTGCCTTGCGGACCGCTGGCCGGGGAAATTAGTTCCCAATAATCCGGCATGCGCTGCACATGACCAATACCGGCGTACAGGCTCAAAGGCAGGGAATCCAGATCATGCTCGATACGCAAGAAGGCACTGGGCAGGGTTTCCCGACGGCGCTCGTTGGCTCCGGGGTTGGGTTTGCTCATCATGCCACTGCCCAGGCTGGGGCGCAGATCGCGGGCGCTGGCCCAATCCAGACGTGCACCACCAATCAAACGGCTGGCGTCATTCAGATCCCAACGGGCCTCGGTGAAGATGCCGATATTGTCGAACTCGGCATCTTTTACCCAATCCTGATCACGGTAGTCCTGCATCCCCATTGCGCTGCGTTTGCGATGGCGGCTGCGCATGGCATCCGCGCCGGTGGTTAGCGTCAGGTCGTCGCTCAAGGCCCAGTCCATGCTGAAGCGGCCGCCCCAGGTCAGACGGTCCACATTGGAAGCCATAGGCATGGACATACCGCCGCTGGGCTTGAAGGGGCGCAGCTCGTAGTTATCCATCACATGATCGGCGTAGTTGTAATACAACTGGGCCTGCACATTGCGCAGTACGCCTTCATGCATGTCTTTCTGGAAGCGCAGACCCAAGGTTTCGCGCTTGAATTTGGTGCCGTCCATGCCACGACCGGCATAGCGGGCATAGCCGTCACCCGTGCCTGCGCTTAACTCCAGCAAGGTATCGGCATCCGGTGTCAGGCCAATGGCGACGTCTGTATTCCATTTTTTCCAGCGTGAAGGCACACGCTCGCCATCCCCGTCCTTGTAGTCTTGCGCGCGATCCTGATTGGCGGTCAGGCGGGCATAGTAAGAGGCATTGCCAGCGGCAAAGTCCACATTGCCTGCGTGACGACCAGCCGAGCCGCCCAGGATGCTGGCGTCCAGCGTGGCATCGCTTTCGGTAAAGCCAGGCGCTTTGCGCTCGAAACGTACCGTCCCGGCAGACGCGCCTGGCCCCCAGCGCACGCTTTGTGGGCCTTTGATGATGGTCAGCTCATCAAAGGATTGGGGCGAAATGTAGGAGGTGGGCGCATCCATGCGCGACGGGCAGGCACCAGGCATGGAGCTGCCATTGGTCAGCACGTTCAGGCGCGAGCCAAACATGCCACGCAGCACCGGGTCGCCGTTGCTACCGCCATTACGGATGGCGGCAAAGCCAGGGATGGTTTTCAAGTAGTCTGTGCCGTCGCTGGCGGGCAGGGGCAGGCGCGGCAGTTTGGGATTGGTGCTGAACTGCAAAGGAGATTCAGGAGCCACCCCTGTCACCACAATGGGGCTGAGTTGTTCGATAACGGTGGATTGGGCCAGGGCAATAGAGGGCACACAGGCCAGAACACCGGCGCTGATCAGGCCGGGGTTTACTAATTTCTTCATGACTAAATTCCGAAGAGCAGCCGTCGCCCAGCGGCAAATCCGCTTGGGCAATAGCAGCAAAGGAGAAAAGGCGCAGCGGCAGAGCCGAACGCGGGAAATCAGGCAGGAAGAAGAAAGGGTGGGGCTCGTTGTCCCACCGGCGGGCCACGAATAAAGGCCTGTGCCAGGGCGGGATCAAGCAGGGGAAGCAGGAAGGGCCGGAAGTGGCCCAGGCTCAAGGGTGTGGCGACAGCCACAGGCGCGGGCGTCAACGCGGCTTGCAGCATGACGCAGAACGGACAGGTGGCGCTGGTAGTAGCCTCGTCCGAGTGGTCAGCGGTGTCCTCGCCCAACAAGGCTGCCCAGTGCTGCACCATTTCAGGGGGCAGGCTTTGTCCTGAAGGCAAACAGAAGGCCAGGGCATAGCCCTGATCGTTTTGCGTGGGCATGTAGCCCGCAGGCACGATTCCGCGCAGCACCACAGCCAGCAACAACAAGCACAGGCCCAGACGATGGGGCCAGCGAGTCGCAGCAGGAAAGGGACGCGGAAAATTCATGATGCGAAAGTATAACCAGTTATGTCAAAGGCGAATTTGCGTTGGCGCAGATTCCGGCTCGCTGTCGTATCTTTGTGTAGATGTGGCTCTGGGTGCGGGGCCAGAGGCCAAAAAACGTAAATTTTGCGAGAAAAAGATAGTTCGGTGGCTGTGATGCGGGGAAAAGGCGCTATTCTGCCTTATGCGGAAAGCGGGGGGATTTTCCGTGTCGATCTGGCCTGTCCACGCCTGAATGCGTAGGTACATGCCGGTAGACTCAATGCCGATGACAAAGGATGTCGCGATGCAGATTGGGCAGTTTGTGTTTGGGTTGGCAGGCCTGTTGGGGCTGGTTGCCTTTATGCCGCCTTTGGCGGGACGCTTGCGACTGCCGTACTCCGTACTCTTGGCTCTGATCGGCTTTGCGTTGGGCATCCTGTTGCATCTGCATGCCTGGGCACCCAAGATGGTGTCGGACTTTCTGAGCACCCTGCAAGCCTTCGACATCTCCTCCGAGACCTTCCTCTACGCCTTCCTGCCTATCTTGCTGTTCGAGACTTCGCTGGCCATGAACCTGCGTAGGTTGCTCGATGATATAGGCGCCATCTTGATGATGGCCATTGTGGCCGTGGTGGTCTGTACCTTTGCCGTGGGTTATGCCCTGAACGTGGCCTCTTCCTATGGGCTGGTGGTCTGTTTGATGCTGGGCGCCATTGTGGCCACCACAGACCCAGTCGCTGTGGTGGGTATCTTCCGTGAAGTGGGTGCGCCTAAACGTCTGTCCACGCTGGTCGAGGGCGAGGCCCTGTTCAATGACGCGGCCTCGATTGCCTTGTACTCGGTGCTGCTGGCGGTGTTGACCGGCGGTGGCGAATTAAGTGGCAGCACCGTGCTGGGCAGTTTCCTGTTCAGCTTCTTGGGCGGTGGTGTTGCGGGTTTCCTGATGGGGCGTCTGGCCAGTGGCCTGTTTGTGCTGTTACGAGGCTGGCCCGCAGCGGAAGTGACGCTGACCATTGCCTTGGCATATCTGGCCTTTTTTGTGTCCGAGCACTATCTGGGTGTATCGGGTGTGGTTGCCACGGTCATTTCCGGTTTGGTGGTGGGCTCCACAGGCCGCACCCGCATGTCGCCCGCGACCTTCGAACTCTTGAGCAGCTCCTGGTCCCAGATGGGCTTTCTGGCCAATTCCTTGATCTTCTTGTTTGCTGCCATGTTGATTCCGCGCCTGATGGCTGAAATCACCTGGATGCAGATCGGCCTGGTCGCCTTGCTGTTTGTGGTGACCTTGCTGGCACGGGCTGTCATGGTGTTTGCCGTGTTGCCCTTGCTGGGGCGCACCCGCTTTGGGACCCGAGTCAGTCGTCCCTATCGGGTGGTGATTCTGTGGGGTGGGCTGCGTGGTGCTGTCTCCTTGGCGTTGGCCTTGGCCGTCACCGAGCAACACGCTATCCCGCATGATGTGCGCCAGTTCATCGGCGTGGCCACGACGGGCTTTGTGTTGCTGACTTTGTTTGTGAACGGGATCAGCCTGCGGCCTTTGATTCGTCGTTTGGGTCTGAACCAACTGACTCCTCTGGAGCGCCATTTGCGCGATCAGGCGGTGAGTCTGGCCCTGGAAGAGCTGCGCGACAAGACCGAGGAACTGGGTCGGCAAGAGCAAATCAAGCCACAAGTTATCGAGCGCCTGTGTACCGTTTTTGAGGTCAGTCAGGCCGGTGTGGCGTCGGGTCAGATCCAAAGCCTGACCGAGGCGCAGAAAGTGAAAATGGGCATGGCGATTCTATCGGCCCGTGAAGTGGAGCTGTTTTACGAGCAGTTGAAATCGCAGATTGTGGACTGGAAAACAGCCGAGTCCTTGTTAAGCCGGGCCGAGCGCATGAACGATACGGTGCGTCAGGCGGGTTTGGCTGGTTTTGAGGCCGCCATTGCATCAGACCTGCGTTACTCCCGAGGGTTTCGTTATGCGTTGCGCTTGCATTATCTATTTGGCCGGCAAGGCTGGCTGGTCCGGGAACTGGACAAGCGTTTCTCGAACCTGATCGCCAAGCGGTCAGTGGCCCAGCGTTTGATACAGTTTGCCCAAACGGAGCTGGCTCCCTTATTGGGGCAGCAGGCCACCGGTACGATTGTGCAGGCCCATAAATTGCGTCTGTCGCAACTGGAAGATGCCTTGCATTCCTTGACGCTGCAATACCCTGTGTTTGCACAATGGTTGCAGGAATCCTATCTGGCACGAGTGGCGGCGGCACAAGAGCGAGCCCACTATCGCACCATGCTGTCGCACTCTCTGATTACCAGCGAGATGTACGCGGATCTGGTCAAACAGATCACGCAACGCTGGCGCTATCTGGAGGAGCGTCCCACTCTGGACATGACCATGAGTGCCATGGAGTTGATTGCCCAGGTGCCCATGTTCGATGGCATTTCCGAGCAGGCCAAAAAAGAACTGGCGCGACGCTTGCGCCCACGTCTGGCTCTGCCGGACCAGAAGATTCATCTGCGCTACGGCGGCATGCGCGTCATGTTCTTTGTGGCTTCCGGAGCACTGGAGCTGACCTTGCCCGATGGCAGTCTGGTCGAATTGGGAACAGGGCAGACGATTGGCGAGGTGAATGTCGTCGAGCATAGCGACCATGCGGGCGAAGTCCGCTCTCTGGGCTATAGCCGCCTGCTGATGCTGACCGAGCGCGACTTCGACACCTTGCGTGGCAAAGATCCTATCTTCAGTGAAAAGATCGAGGCAGTCGTGCGTCAACGCCAGCGAGCCTACCAAGTCTGGCAGGAGTTCGAGTCCGGCCAACGCCAGCACGAAGCACTGCCACCGCTATTTGGCTTGGCGCATGCTTTGAGTGAGGCGGAGAATTTTGTAGGGCCGCCGTTACCACCTAAGACGCAAGAAAGTTGAGTAGAGACAACGCCTGCTTTTAGCGGGCGTTGTCTCCCTTTAGCAAGGCCATCAAGCCTAGATTGATGAAGACCTTTTCGCGCCCGACAGTGACTTCGTTCAGGATTTTCAAGGCGACAAGATCTTTCAGTATTTTTGATGCGGTTTGCCGTTGTGCAATTCCTTGCTCCACTAGGTTTGGGATTCGGCAATACGGCTGCATAAAAATTAGATCAACCAGTTCATGGCTGTATATCTTCGGGGCTTCGTTGCGAAGTCGCTCCCGCGTGTTGTCTATGAGGTCGCAGATTGCGTTGATTTTTGCAGCGGTCCATTCAGATGTGCGGTGGATAGCTTCCAACATGTACAAAACCCACGGTTCCCATTGATGCTCTGTTGTTACTTGCAGGAGTAAACGGTAGTACTCCTGCTTATTTTGAATGATGTAACGACTCAAATAGAGGATAGGGACTTCCAACAAGTTTTCAGAGATCAAGAACAGCAGGTTCAGTATCCGGCCCGTTCGTCCATTACCGTCACTGAACGGGTGGATAGCTTCAAATTGATAGTGCATGACTGCCATGCGAACAAGAGGGTCGATATCTCTTTGTTGATGAATGAAGTTCTCCCAGTCTGAGAGAAGATCACGTATCGTCGCTTCTCCTTGAGGTGGGGTATAGATAATTTGCTGGGTTGCATCATTCATCAAGGCGGTTCCTGGCACCTTGCGGATATCCATGGCCACACCCTTGATCGTTTGGCATATGTCCACAGCCGTGGCTGTTGTCAGAGGTCTTTCTTTGAGGGAGCGATACCCTTTGTGTAACGCTGTACGGTAACGCAGGGCTTCTTTTGTTGCCGGATCAGCCTGTGTGTTCGAGGCGTCGTTCGCGTATTGGAAGAGCCGGTCTGCCGTTGTGACGATGTTCTCGATTTCTGAGCTTGCCTGTGCTTCCAGCATGGGGATGATATTGATCAGCATTTCCTGGTTCGGAATGCGCTTTGCCATGCCTTTTAATTCTGCTAACGATGCCTGTGCCTGGATACAGGCTTTCAGAATGGCCTTGGTTTCAATGTCAGTTTGTGGTGGGAGCCGGGGCAGATCGTTGTACGGCACTTGTGGATTGAACATACTTAGGTCCCTAAAGAAACATGTGGATCACGCTATGAATTCTATTGAGACCTGCCTGATATGTCGATTTTTTTCTATTTTTTAAACACATATGAATTATGTGTACAAGCGATAGACATGTTTTTGAGATACGTCGAAAAATAGTGTTTTTTCCAACATGTCTCAAAAGTCTACGTATTACATCCTTGTGTTGATCAGATCAAGCGCACCCAGTGATCCACTAGCAGCGCCCCAAACAGAACCGCCAGATAAATGATGGAAAAGCGGAACAGCTTACGGGACAGTTCATCGCTGTAGTGGCGGTGTAGTTGATGGGCGTATTGAATGAAACGGGCGCCCAGCAAAAGGGCGGTAGCCAGGTACAGAGGGCCGCTCATGCGGATGATAAAGGGCAGCAGGCTGGAGGCCATCAGGATGTAGCTGTAGAGCAGCACATGCAGCGTCGTAAATGTTTTGCCATGGGTGACGGGCAGCATGGGCAGGCCGGCGCGCTGGTAGTCGTGTTGACGGTAGAGCGCCAAGGCCCAGAAGTGCGGGGGCGTCCAGATAAAGATAATCAGCACCAGCAGCCAGGCTTCTGCCGGTACAGCGTTGGCGATGGCGGCCCAGCCCAAAGCAGGCGGCATGGCACCGGACAAACCACCGATCACGATGTTTTGTGGGGTCAGGGGTTTGAGGATCACGGTATAGATCACCGCGTAACCAATGAAGGTGGCCAGGGTCAGCCACATGGTCAGCGGATTGACCCAGTAGTACAGCACCAGCATGCCTATGCCGCCCAGCAAACCGGACATGGCCAGCACTTGGGGTGGGGTAATGGTGCCGCGTGCCGTACCGCGTCGGGCGGTGCGCAGCATGCGGGCATCAATCTGGCTTTCGATCAGGCAATTGATGGCAAAGGCGGCAGCCGCCAGCATCCATATGCCTAGCGTGCCTGCGACCACCGTACCCGGATCGGGCAGGCCGGGAGCAGCCAGAAACATGCCGATTACGGCACAGAAAACAGCCAGTTGGGTGACTCGTGGTTTAGTCAGTACCAGATACTGGCGCAGGAGCGAGGCGGGAGCCAGGGTAGCGGTGTTTGTCATACTGTATTCCTTGGGGGACAGTCGACTTGCGGGAAAGCCGTACCAACAGGGTGACGCAGCATAAAACGAGACCGGCAGCTCCCCCATTATGCAGGACGGCAATCAAAAGAGGCCACTGGAAAAAGATCGTGGTTAACCCCGTGATGAGCTGTGCCAACAGCAACAAAAGGACTAATGTTGCCGGGCGACGCAGTACGGGATCGGCGCGCAGTTTCCACGCGACTGAACCCAAAATCAGAAACACCAGAAAGGCCATATTTCTATGAACCCAGTGAATGGCGGTCAGTGCAGCCTGGGAAATCATCTCGCCAGAAGGCAGCTCGCCCAGCGCGCGAAACAGCGAAAACCCGCCATGCAAATCCATCTCGGGTATCCATTGGCCGTGGCATTGCGGAAAGTCCATGCAGGCCAGCGCCGCATAGTTGGTGCTGACCCATCCACCCAGGCCGATCTGAATCGTTAGCAGAATGAAGGCGCCAATCAGCCAAGGTCGCCAGCGGCGGGTGACAGGAGAGACCGGCGGGCCAGGGTTCTCGCGTACGGCCAGCCAGGTCATCAAGGCCAGTACGCTCATGCCGCCCAGCAAGTGGGTGGTGACGATAATAGGCATCAATTTGTGGGTGACGGTCCAGGCACCAAAGGCTCCTTGCACGCAGACGGCCAGCAAGGTGAACAGGGCCAGCCGAGCCGAATAGCCCAAGGTGTGACGATGCCGCCAGGCCATCCAGACGATGGCAATAATCAACATGCCCAAGGCCGCGCCCACATAGCGGTGAATCATTTCAATCCAGGCCTTGCCCCAACTGACTGGGCCATAAGGCATGGCTTGATAGGCTTGCTCGATATGTGCGCTCGCGCCTAGCGGCGAGAGTTTGCCATAGCAACCGGGCCAGTCCGGGCAGCCCAGGCCCGAATCTGTCAGACGGACAAAAGCGCCGAACATGATCAGGTCCAAGGTCAGGAACCAGGTCAGGTAGACCAGTTTGCGGTAGCGTTGGCGGATATCGGCCATAAACTTATCCGATGCGTGAGTTGTTCAGCAGTTTGCGTATGTCGGTGCGAACTTTGATAGGGTCGGCATCACCGGGGAAAACCATCATTAAATTGCCATTGGGGTCGATGATCCACATGCCATTTTTGACAGCTTGTTCGGCAGCACGGCTGTCGGTTCCAGGGGCTAGAAACTCGGCCAACTGGCCCGGATCGGCGCGCAGCATATGAGTGCCTAGATAGGCTTCCAGAATTTGTTCCGAAGGCTGGCCTTGGTCCGTCACAAACCAGACGCGGGCGAGTCGGTCTACATTCTTACCCTGGCTGGCATGGGAGTTGCGCAGGATAAACAGCTTGCGTACGCAGCTTTCGGGGCAGGCGCTCTCGTCGGCACTGACCAGTACCCAGCGGCCCCGCAGGGACTGCAGATCAAAGGCCTCGCCTTGCAGGGTCTGCAAGGGTAGGGTGGCAGGTGTCGGTACGCTACGTTGTGGCTCAATCAACTGACCATAGGCATTGCTTTGCTCAGGCCGCAGCCCCAACGAAGGCATGTAGTAGGCCGCCAGCGCAAACAGTACCGGTGCCAGACTGACTGCCAGCAGCAGATACAACGGAGTCAGGGAACGCGGGCGGGCAGGGGTTTGAGTCGTGTCCACGTCAGGTTTTCCTTGTAGGGGCAAAGTTGGGTCTGGAGCGTCGTAGCCATTTCCACGCTACACCGATCCAGGCACACAGGGCAATCAGGGCAAAACCGAACCATTGCAGGGCATAGCCCCGGTTCTTTTCAAAGTCGATATTCGGGTCGGGCCAGTTGGTTTGCAACTGCGAGGCGGGGGCGGTCTGGGCCAGCACACGGGGCAGTACAGGCAGATCAATGCGGCTGCGCAGATCTTCCAGGGCCAGGTTCTGCACCACAGGGGGCGTACCAGAAGGGCTGGGCAAGTGCTCGGGCAAGGGACTGCTGCCTAGCTCAAACAGACGCGGCACGCGTTCCAGTAATTCACCGGAGATGGTCTCGGAGCCGGACGGTGCGTCCGGTACGCTAGGCGCCTGTCCCGGTACGCGAGCTAGCCAACCTCGGAGTACGAGCAGGCTGGAGCCTGCCAGATCACCTTCGTCCAGCACAAAAGGAGTCGCAATCCAGTAGCCCGGCTTACCTTTGAAATTGCGATTATCCAGGAGTACAGTTAACTCACTGCGCCAGGAGCCGTGCACGGCGACAGACTGCCACAAGGCACCTTTATCCAGGCTGGCCTGGGAATCAATATGAAGGGGAGCTTGTTGGCGGCCTTGTTCAATTTGTTGTGCCAGGCTTTGACGTTCCTGTGCGCGGCTCAGTTGCCAACGCCCCAGGCTAATGAACAGCAGCATCAGCAAACCCAGACAAACCAGGGCAAGCAGGGGTCGAGTCGAAGAAGAACGAGAATTGTTGCTGGACATCCATTCAACCTGAAGCGGGGGAGACGTAATGCGTGTGCTAGTTCTGATCGTGTTTCTGGGGATTATTGTGTCGCTGGGTTCGGCCCTGGTGTATTTGATGCGGGACCGGGGTAACTCCAATCGCATGGCCTATGCCTTGACCTGGCGAGTGGGCTTGTCCGTGGCCCTGTTCCTGTTTGTGTTGCTGGCCCATTATCTGGGTTGGATTGAAAGCACCGGCGTGCCCTTGGCCTGAGGTAAAAACCCAGGCCCGAAGAAATGGGCCTGGGGCATGAATCACTAGAACCAGTAGACGTACAGATACAAGCCCAACCACACCACATCCACAAAGTGCCAATACCAGGCGGCACCTTCAAAACCAAAGTGGTGCTCGGCGGTAAAGTGACCGCGCATCAACCGTATCAGCATCACCGTTAGCATGGTGGCACCGATAATCACGTGAAAGCCGTGAAAACCCGTCAGCATATAGAACAAGGCCCCATAGGCGCCGGAGGTGAACTTCAGGTTCAGTTCGGCGTAGGCGTGCAGGTACTCGTAGGCCTGGCAGGCCACAAAGGCAAAGCCCAGTGCGACCGTCATGAACAGCCAGAAGATTGCGCTGCTACGCTTGCTGGCGCGCAGTGCATGGTGAGCGATGGTCAGGGTAACGCCCGAGGTCAGCAGCAAAGCCGTGTTGATCGTTGGCAGCCATAGCGGGCCAACTGTCTGGAACGGAGCGATCGTGCCCGCTGGCCCCTGATTGGGCCATGTCCCGGTAAAGTCCGGCCAGAGCAGGGCGCGGTGATCCAGATCGCTTAACAGCGGTGTGGAAATTTCGCGGGTATACCAGAGCGCCCCGAAAAAAGCGGCAAAAAACATGACTTCGGAAAAGATGAACCAGGACATACTCCAGCGATAGGAGATGTCTACGCGTGTGCTGTTCAGGCCCGTTTCGGATTCACGCACGGCGTCGCTGAACCAGAAGAACAGGACCAGCAGGAAGCTGAGAATCCCGACCAGGAACACCCAGAAACCGCCCGGCCAGTTATTGATCCAGGTTGCCGCACCCAGCAGCGTCAGACATAGGGAAAGGCTGGCGCGTACCGGGTGTCCCGACAAGCCGGGGACGTAGTAATACGGCGCCTTGGATGGGTGAGCCGTAGTCTCGACATGCATAGTGTTCTCCTTCGGGTCATGTGCCCTGGGGCACAGTATCCGGCCAGGGTTCAGCCGGCCTGACCAATGAACCAGCGGGCCACCATAATCAGGCCCACAACGAAAACAACCGTGGCGATCAAGGCGGCAATAATCAGATAGACCGGATTGATCTTGGCAATGTCCTGTTCATGGTCGCTGCCACGACGGACTCCAAAAAAACCCCAGGCAATGGCTTTCAATGTCTGGAAAAAACTGAGCTTGCGCCGTGTGAGGTCCCGAAAATCGTCATCCATATCACTGTCCTAGAAATTGACTGCCTTTTAGAAAGGTCCAGGCCATGATGGCAATGACGAACACGGCCAGGAGCAATCCCAGACGGCGGTTGCGACGGCGTTGTTCGGGGGTCATGGGCGTTCCTCCAGTGTTACTTGACGACAGGGGGGACTTCAAAGGTGTGATGCGGGGCGGGCGAGGGCACCGTCCATTCCAGACCTTCTGCGCCTTCCCAGGGCTTGGCACTGGCCACTTCCCCTTTACCGCGAGCGGCCTGGATCACGATGTAGATCAATAGCAGTTGCGACAGGCCAAACCAGAAGGCGCCAATGGTGGCAATCTGGTGGAAATCCGTGAACTGACCAGCGTAGTCCACATAGCGGCGTGGCATGCCTGCCAGACCCAGAAAGTGCATGGGGAAGAAGGTCACGTTGAACGAGATCATGGTGGACCAGAAGTGGATCTTGCCCAGACGTTCGTTGTACATGCGGCCTGTCCACTTGGGCAGCCAGTAGTAGGCACCACCAAACAGGGCAAAGAGCGATCCGGCTACCAGCACATAGTGGAAATGAGCCACCACGTAATAGGTGTCGTGAACCGCAATATCAATGGGGGCTACGGCAAGGATCAGGCCGGTAAAGCCGCCAATCGTGAACACGAAGATAAAGCCGATGGAAAACAGCATGGGCGTTTCAAAAGACAGCGAACCGCGCCACATGGTGGCCACCCAGTTAAAGATTTTCACCCCGGTCGGAATGGAAATCAGCATGGTGGCGTACATGAAATACAACTGCCCGGTTACTGGCATGCCGGTGGTGAACATGTGGTGCGCCCACACCAGGAAGGACAGAATTGCAATGGCGGCGGTTGCATACACCATGGAGGCATAGCCAAACAGGGCCTTGCGCGAGAAGGCCGGCACGATGGCCGACACAATCCCGAAGGCCGGCAAGATCATGATGTAGACCTCGGGGTGACCAAAGAACCAGAAAATGTGCTGGTACAGAACCGGATCGCCACCACCGGCTGCGTTAAAGAAGTGGGTGCCAAAGTGGCGGTCGGTCAGCAGCATGGTCACGGCAGCGGCCAGCACAGGCATGACCGCAATCAACAGGTACGCGGTAATCAGCCAGGTCCAGCAAAACAGCGGCATTTTCATCAGCGTCATGCCAGGGGCGCGCATGTTCAATACCGTCACCACAATATTGATGGCTCCCATGATGGAGGACGCGCCCAGAATATGAACCGCAAAAATAGTGAAGTCCATGCCGGGGCCCATCTGCAAGGACAGCGGTGCATACATGGTCCAGCCACCGGCAGGTGCGCCGCCCGGCACAAAGAAAGATGCGGTAAACAGAATCGCGCCCACGGGCAGCAGCCAGAAGCTGAAGTTGTTCATGCGGGCAAAGGCCATGTCCGAGGCACCGATTTGCAACGGAATCATCCAGTTGGCAAAGCCCACAAATGCCGGCATGATCGCGCCGAAAATCATGATCAGGCCGTGCATGGTGGTGAACTGGTTAAACAGCTCGGGCCGGAAAAATTGCAAGCCCGGCTGGAACAGTTCTGTACGCAGCAGCAAGGCCAGCACGCCGCCCTCCAGCAACATCACAAAGGAGAAGATCAGGTACATGGTCCCGATGTCTTTGTGATTGGTGGCGAACAGCCAGCGACGCCAGCCGCTAGGGGTGGCATGGGCATGATGGTGATCATCATGTCCGCTCGGGTTCGCTACATGGTCGACGGTGACGCTACTCATGCTTGACTCCTTGCTGCACTCCCCCTGGCCGTAGTCAGGGATGGATTGATAGTGTGATAGGCGGTGCGCGCAGAATTAGCGCTGTTGCTGGACATCGGCGGGCATCACGACAGGATCAGGCCCTTTGCCCGCGTTGCCCCAGGCATTGCGTGTGTAGGTAATGACCGCTGCAATCTGAACGTCGTTAAGTTGATTGCGGAAGGCGGCCATCGCGGTGCCAGGGTGACCATTTAACACCGTGTCAATCTGGCCTTTTTTGGGGGCAAGGACAAACTTCGTATCGCCATCCAGAGCGGGGAAGGTGCCGGGCATGCCTTTACCGTTGGCCTGGTGGCAAGCCACGCAGTTTTGCGCAAAGATCTGTTGGCCGCGCTCGATCAACTCGTCTTTTGTCCACTCTTTATTGGGATCGTCGGCCTGGGCAGTCATCAAGTCGTTCTGCTCTTTGGCCCACGTGTCGTAGTCGTCTTGCTCCATCACTTGCACCACGATGGGCATGTAGGCATGGTCCTTGCCGCACAGCTCGGCACATTGGCCACGGTAGGTGCCGACCTTATCCGCACGGAACCAGGTATCGCGCAAAAAACCAGGGATGGCATCTTGCTTGACGCCAAACTCGGGCACCATCCAGGAATGGATGACATCCTCGGCAGTGAGCATGACGCGCACTTTCTTGTTGACCGGCACGACCAGTGGCTTGTCCACTTCCATCAGATAGTTGGGGCCAATGGGTTCGCGACCTTCAATCTGGGCGCGGGGGGTGGACAGGTTGGACAGGTATTTCACGCCCGTGGCTGGGCCGTCCAGATACTCGTAGCCCCATTTCCACTGATAACCCGTGACCTTGACGGTCAGATCGGCGCTGCTGGTGTCCTTCATGGCCACCACCGTTTTGGTGGCAGGCAGCGCCATGCCGATCACGATCAGAAAGGGGATGATAGTCCAGGCTACTTCCACCCCCAGGTGCTCGTGAAAGCGCGCGGCAATTGCACCCTTGGACTTGCGATGCCGGATGATGGAATAGAACATCACACCGAACACGCCAATAAAGATGATGGTACAGATAATCAGCATCATCCAATGCAGCCAGGCAATGTCCTGGGCGATGGGGGTAACCCCGTTATGCAAATTGAGCTGATTGACACGGGGGCCACCTTCCATATTGGTGACCTGAGCCAAGCTAGGCCCTGCCGTCGAACAGGCGGTCAGAGCAAATAAACTTCTCCACATCTTCATTGTTGTCCCTCTTTTGGTGTTGCCATGCCAAACCGGGGTTCGGCTGCGTCAACGCTCCGAAAAATCCAACGCTGGAAGAAACTGCTGTGTTGCAGTGGCGGGCTTGTGGCAGCTAAGTGCTGGTCCGCTCGAAGTTTTTAATTGCTTATTTGTTCACGGAAATTATATAGAACTTGCTTTAGCCTTCAAGGGCAGGGTATGTCCCTAGACGACAAGGTTGGACTAAACGCTACAAAAGCCGTAACGGAGCAAGGCTTGAATTACAATCGCCGACTATGACTTTGTTCCAGAACCGATCACTTACTCAGGCCTTGCGTCAGCGCATGGCCAGCCTGACCAGTCAGCTGCAACAATTGCCCCCGCCGGGCAGCCGTCCTGTCACTGTTGATGGGCGCGTGGCCGGATGGATCACCCCCAAGGCCGCTCGTTGTATTGAGCCCTTGCCCGGGGTCTCGATTGAAGAAGATGTCTTGCGTCTGAGCGATTGCCCCAGCCAGGAACTGAGCTTGGCTCAGGTCCTGGATCAGGTCGCCTTGCGTTTGCAGGAAGGCGGTTGCATCCGGGCCTGGCGTGACGAGTTGTTGGACGTGGTCGGAGAAGGGCAATGTCTGTCCCGCATTGAACGTGGTGCCGTGCGGCCCTTGGGTTTTCTGACGCAAGCGGTGCATTTGAATGGTTGGTCCACAGACGGCCGAATCTGGGCCGCGCGTCGTTCCCCCACCAAATCGACAGACCCGAATATGTGGGACACGCTGGTCGGGGGATTGGCGGTCAGCGGTGAATCGTTGCAGACCTCCCTCATACGCGAAAGTTATGAAGAAGCAGGTTTGGCCGAGTCCGTGCTGGTCAATTGCACCCCTTTGCGCGTGTCCTTGCGCATGCATCGTCGCCTGCCGGAAGGCTATCAGGTGGAGAACGCCCTGGTTAGCGATTGCGTGCTGGCTGACGATGTGCGGCCCCGCAATATGGACGGCGAGGTTAGTGAGTTTCGCTTATTGACGCTGGATGAAGCCTGGCAAATGATAGAAGCAGATTTGTTCACCCTGGAAGCGCAAGTGGTGCTGATCGACAGCATCAAGCAGCATCTGGACAAGCTGGCCTGAACCTGGGCATTACCGGGCAGGCACCAACCTGATGGGAGCGACGCATGAACCCGAATCCTTTTGGTATACCTGATTTCAATGCCCTGGGCAGCGGCAACAATCCATTGCTGCGCAGCATGGATATGATGGCGCAGGCCTGGAAAAACATGGCCAGCGGGGGAGCGGGCGATGTCGGCTCGGGCATGATGCCCAGCTTGTCCCCTGATGATCTGGATCGCCGTATCCGTGACTTGCGTGCAGTGGAGAGCTGGTTGCAGTTGAACCTGTCCATGCTGAGCACCACCATCCAGGGGCTGGAGATTCAGCGCTCCACCCTGGCGGCGATCAAGACCATGGCGCAGCAAGGCACCCAGGCTGCTGGTGGGAAAAATCCTTTTGAAGCCTTTATGGCTTTCAATCCCATGGCGGCCGGTGCTGCAGCGGCCGAGAGTGCCGCCAGTGTCTCGAGCACCCAGCCTGGGGTCAGTCAGCCTGAAACCGCAGCGCAAACGGCCTTCCAGCAAGCATCGGCACAGCCACAACAAGCGTCGCCACAGCCCGACGCGGCTGCCAATCAGGACAGCTCCAAAGATAAACAGCCCGGCGCTCAGCAGGACGCAGGTGCAGGTAATCCCGCTGCGCAAGCGTGGTGGAACATGCTGCAACAGCAATTCGATGCCATGGCGACCGCTACAGCCGCATCGATGCAGCAGGTGGAAAACTATCGCCAGCAGGCGACCAAGGCCAAAGCGGCCGGGTCGGCCAAGCCCCCTAAACCGGCCGCCGCCGATGCCCAGACTTCTGCCAAGACCAGTGCTCCGGCAACAGCCAAACCGGTAAAAACGGCCGCAAAAGCAGCGACTAAAACGGCGGCCAAGGCGGCCACCAAAACGGCGGCTAAAAAAACCGCCACGCGCAGCACCAAAAGTAGTACCAAAAAAACGGATCGACCAACCTAGTAGGTAAATTTTTATGCTTAATATCGTGATTCTGGCAGCAGGCATGGGCAAGCGTATGCAGTCTGACCTGCCCAAAGTACTGCACCCTATCGCCGGCAAATCCATGCTGGCCCACGTGCTCGACAGCGCACGTGAATTGGAGCCGGAAAAAGTTGTGGTCGTGGTGGGGCATGGCGCCGAGCGCGTTCAGCAAACCTTCGCTCAGGCCGAGCTGGCCTTTGCCTTGCAGCAACCTCAACATGGCACGGGCCACGCTGTACAACAGGCTGTGCCTGAACTGGTCGGTGGCGACCAGCAAGATGACGCCACGCTGGTTCTGTATGGCGACGTCCCTCTGGTCCAGGCTGACACCTTGCGACGCTTGTTGGCCGCGCGTGGCCAAGGCGTGGCTGTATTGACTGAAACGCTGGCAGACTCCACCGGCTATGGCCGCATCATTCGCGGTGCTGACGGTTCCGTGCAACGCATTGTTGAGCACAAAGATGCCAACGACGCCGAGCGTGCCGTGAAAGAGGTCAATACCGGCATTTTGGTGGCGCCCACGGCCCGCCTGAAAGACTGGTTGACCCGCATTACCAATGACAATGCACAAGGCGAGTATTACCTGACCGACATCATCGCCTTGGCGGTTGCCGATGGCGTGTCGGTGCAAGCTGCTCAACCCGCTGCTGGCTGGGAAACCCTGGGTGTGAATAGCCGCATTCAACAGGCTGAGCTGGAGCGTTTGTGGCAAGCCGAGCAGGCCCGTCGCTTGCTGGAAAAAGGCGTGACACTGGCTGACCCGGCCCGCTTTGATCTGCGCGGCACACTGGAATGTGGCCGCGATGTGTTCATTGATGTGGGCTGCGTGTTTGAAGGCAAGGTCGTGCTGCAAGACGGCGTGCGTGTTGGCCCGCATAGCGTGCTGCGTGACGTGACCATCGGTGCTGGTACACAGATCGAAGCCTTCAGCCATCTGCAACAAGCCCAGGTTGGCGAACAAGCCCGTATCGGCCCTTACGCCCGCCTGCGTCCAGGTGCTGTGCTGGCCAATCACACCCACGTAGGCAACTTCGTGGAAATCAAGAACACCCAACTGGGCGAAGGCTCCAAAGCCAATCATCTGGCCTATATCGGTGATGCCGATGTGGGGCAGCGTGTGAACATTGGCGCGGGCACCATCACCTGCAATTACGACGGCGTGAACAAGTTCCGCACCGTGATTGGTGACGATGCGTTCATCGGCTCCGATACGCAGTTGGTGGCCCCGGTGACCGTAGGCCGTGGCGCAACGATTGGTGCGGGTACGACCCTGGTGCGCAATGCACCGGATGATCAGTTGACCCTGTCGCGTTCGGAACAGCGCAGCGTGTCCGGCTGGAAGCGCCCGGTTCGTAAATCTTGATGTGTGTTAGCCCCTCTTTGGTATGGCCCCCTTTGCGTTGCAAGGGGGGGCGTGCTGCCTGCTTTGGTGGCATAGCAAGCCCGGATGGGCGGATTCTGGGTGGTCGCCATGCGCATTCTGCAGCTTAATTTCGAGCGCGGCTGGCGCGGTGGCGAGCGGCAGACCTTGTTGAGTCTGCTGCATATGCAGCAGGCTGGCCATCAGGTCAGCTTGCTGGCCAGAGGCGATGAGGAATTGGCCAAGCGTGCCAAAGAGCAGGGCTTGAGCGTGGTGGAGTGTGCCTCTGTGGGTGCCGCACTGCGCTACTTGCTGGTACATGGCCGTGGTTTTGATATCGTCCACTCTCAAACCGCGTCCTGCATGAGCTGGTTGGCCCTGCTGCATTTCTGGCTGCCCAAGCGGGTCGTCTTTACACGTCGCACGGCTTTTCCGGTTGATCGTAAACGTATCGAGCAGCGTAGTGGGCGGCAAGCAAGCATCCCCTTAAGTTCCAAAGAGCGCCGCACGCGCTGGAAATGGCGCAAGGCGGATCGCCTGGTGGCCATCAGTCAGGCAGCGGCAGCCGAGCCGCGTCGCCTGGGTTTTTCTGTAGACGTGATTCCCAGCGCCATTGACTATGTGGAGCAGGACGACGCCTATGTGAACCACTTGCGGCAGCGTTGGAATCCGCAAGGCTTGCACGTTCTGGGGACGATGGCAGCATTGACGGCAGAGAAAGATCCCTTGACCCTGATTCGTGCCGTTCATGCCCTGTATCAGCGTCGTCAGGACTTTGTGTTTTTGCATTTTGGTGCGCCTGGTTCCGAGTCCTTAGCGGCACAGGAACTGATTGTGCAATTGGGCCTGGAGTCCTGCTACAAGCTGGCGGGTTTTGAAGCTCGCCCTGAACAAGCGTATCGCCTGATGGATGGCTTTGTCTTGAGTTCCCGGCATGAGGCCCTGGGTTCCAGTGTCCTGGATGCGTTCGTGTATGACGTTCCCGTGACGGCGACGATGGCGGGGGGCTTGAGCGAGCTGCTGGACAATGGGCGCGGTACCTTATGCGCGGTAGGGGATGCGCAAGCCATCGCCCAGGCTTTGGACGCCACTTTGAGCAATCCGACGGCCGCGCGGCAACAGGCCGCACTGGCACATCGCTGGGTGCAGCAGGAGCATGACCCCGCTGTCATGGTGCAGCGTTACCTGCGTCTGTATCAGCAACTGGTGCAACAACGCGCACGAACCTGAACGCGGCTGTTTTAATCTGCTTCTGCGCGTTCTACTCTTTGCTCTTGTGCTGACCTTCACGTGTGTTTTAATTCCTGCCACAGCCACAGCCACAGCCACAGCCACAGCCACAGCCACAGCCACAGCCACAGCCACAGCCACAGCCACAGCCACAGCCACAGCCACAGCCACAGCCATGTTCTTTGCCGATAGCGTTTCGGCGTAAAAACTTGGCCTGGTTTAGATCTTCGCCGCAGGTAAAGGGACTCGTGTCTCGAACTTGGCCTGATGAATCGAGAAGAAGCTGCGAATATTGCGGATATTTGCCTGGTTGGTGAACAGGGCATGAGCCAGCTTGTGATATGCCGTCATATCGCTGACCTGCAGGATCACAATGAAATCCACGCCAGTAGAGACCCGATAGCATTGCGTCACCGCAGTTTCCGGTGCCATCAGGCGCTCGAATTGCTGCAGATATTCTTCACCCTGACGGTCCAGCGTAATCTCTACAATCGCCGTCAAACTGGGGCCCAGTTGTTCCGGATCCAGCAAGGCGACCTGCCTGCGAATCACCCCTTGTTCACTTAAACGACGCACTCGCCGCAAGCAAGTTGGGGCAGAGGCATGCACGCGCAAAGCCAGCGCCTGATTGCTGATGGAAGCATCATTTTGCAGCTGCTCCAGAATGCGTAAGTCCAGCTCGTCCAGTTCAATCATGACAATGTTTATCTATCTATGATGAAATAAAATTCCGTTAAATAAAATGAAATTTGTTTTTCTTTCATATTGATTATTAAATGAAATTTTAATTCATTTTAGAAAAAAAATAGACATAAAATTTTTTGTGTTTCAGATCAGAATAGGCGGATTGAATTGATTAGCTGGCCCACCAAAAGGGGCCATGAACAGGAGTTGGCTATGTGTGGAATTGTTGGCGCGGTGGCGCAACGCGATATTGTTCCCGTGCTGCTGGAGGGGCTGCAGCGCCTGGAGTACCGGGGCTACGATTCTTGCGGGGTTGCTGTTCATGCGCAGGGTCAGTTGTTGCGGGCACGCAGTACACAGCGTGTGGCCGAGCTGCAAGAGCAGGTCAAGGCGGATCAACTGCAAGGCTTTACCGGCATTGCTCACACACGCTGGGCAACCCATGGCGCACCGGCGACTCATAACGCCCACCCGCATTTCTCCGGCAAGGGCAAAGCGCGTATTGCGCTGGTGCATAACGGCATTATCGAAAACCATGACGAACTGCGCACCGAGCTGCAAAACATAGGCTACGTGTTCGAGAGCCAAACCGATACTGAGGTGATCGCTCACCTGATCGACCACCTGTACAACGGTGACCTGTTCGAGGCCGTGCAGCAGGTTATTCGCCGTTTGACCGGTGCCTATGCCATTGCCGTGTTCTGCCAGGATGAGCCGCATCGTGTGGTGGGTGCTCGCCATGGTTCGCCCCTGGTCGTCGGCGTGGGCCAGAACGAAAATTTCCTGGCATCGGATGCCCTGGCATTGGCCGGAACCACCGATCAAATCATCTACCTGGAAGACGGTGATGTGATCGATCTGCAGATCAATAAAGTGTGGATCATGGACAAGGACGGCCGCACCGTTGATCGTCCCGTACACACCGTGCATTTGCACACCGCTGCGGCTGAATTGGGCCCATACCGCCACTTTATGCAAAAGGAAATCTTCGAGCAGCCCCGTGCGGTGGGCGATACCTTGCAAGACATTGAAAGCGTTACGCCCGAGCTGTTTGGCGACCAGGCCTACAAGGTTTTTCAGGATATCGACAATGTGCTGATTCTGGCTTGCGGCACCAGCTATTACGCCGGTTTGACCGCCCGTTACTGGATCGAGTCCCTGGCCAAAATCCCCGTTAACGTGGAAATCGCCAGCGAATACCGCTACCGCGACAGCGTGCCCAACCCCCGCACTTTGGTGGTGACGATTTCCCAGTCCGGCGAAACCGCCGACACCCTGGCCGCCTTGAAGCATGCCCGCAGCCTAGGCATGGAGCAGACTCTGACCATCTGCAACGTGGCCACCAGCGCCATGGTGCGCGAGTGCAAACTGTCCTACATCACCCGTGCTGGCGTAGAAATTGGCGTGGCTTCGACCAAAGCCTTCACCACCCAGTTGACCGCCTTGTTCTTGCTGACCATCGCACTGGCTCAAGTCAAAGGACATCTGAATCAGGAGCAGGAAGGCGACTACCTGAAAGCCCTGCGCCATTTGCCTACCGCTATCGCAGCCGTGTTGGCACTGGAGCCGCAAATCATGGCCTGGGCTGATCGTTTTGCCAGCAAGGAAAACGCCTTGTTTCTGGGCCGTGGCATGCATTACCCCATCGCCATGGAAGGCGCGCTGAAGCTGAAAGAAATCAGCTACATCCACGCCGAAGGCTACCCCGCCGGTGAACTGAAACACGGCCCTCTGGCCCTGGTCACCGAAGCCATGCCTGTAGTCACCATCGCCCCACGCGATGAGCTGCTGGAAAAGCTGAAATCCAATATCGAAGAAGTCCACGCACGCGGTGGCGAACTGTACGTGTTTGCTGATGCCGATACCCGTATCGGCAGCAGCGAGCGTGTGCACGTGATCCGCATGCCAGAGCACTACGGCAAGTTGTCCCCCATCTTGCACACCGTGACACTGCAATTGCTGGCGTATCACACCGCCTGCTCGCGTGGTACGGACGTGGATAAACCACGGAATTTGGCCAAGAGTGTGACGGTGGAGTGAGCGAGATTTAAGCGGCAAAGACCGGAAGTAAAATCTGTCCGGTCTGTTGTCAATTGACACTGTCCGAGTTTCATCAAAACCCACCGAATTGACATTGATTTCGGTGGGTTTTGATTTTTAAGCGGTTGGAGCCCGTAATTTGGTGGGCCATGAAGTATTCAGAAAAAGTTAACCGTTACAAAATTCTATTCATAAATAAGAAGAAAATCGGAGTTTTATTGATAGCGATATACCCGATAGTGAGGTTTGTGCCCAGTAGAGGGAGCTTTGTATTTGAAGATCTGAAGAAGCGAGCGGAGTCCCTCAAAATAGCCCCATTTGTCGCCCCAAACACACACCGCTAGCGAACTGTACAGACAGCACCATATAATAATTGATAACGATTCTCATTATCTGTCAGTGCGGAGTACCCTCGTGTCATCTTCAGTTCTACCCTTGTCAGGTGTGTCTTTGGCCGATTCGGTCGAGTCACTTTACTGCGACCACCACAGTTGGTTGCAGCGCTGGCTGCATCATCGATTGGGTGGGGCAGACCAGGCGGCTGACTTGGCGCAGGATACGTTTGTACGCTTGCTAAGCAGCCGTTCCCGCTGGCAATTTGCCAGTCCCGGCGAAGCCCGTGCCTATTTGCGCAAGACAGCGCAAAACCTGTGCATCAACTTGTGGCGACGTCAGGAAATTGAACAGGCCTGGTTGGATATTCTGGCCGCGACGCCCGAGAATGTTTACCCCTCGGCAGAACGTCAGGCCATGATTTTGCAGGCCCTGGAAGAGATCAGCGCCATGCTCAGCAGCCTGTCTCCCAAAGCGGCCAAGGCGTTTACCCTGGCCGTCATTTGCGAGATGACAGACGATGAGGTCGGCGCAGAAATGGGTATTTCCGGCCGCATGGTGCGCAAGTATGTGGCGCAAGCCATGTTGGGCTGCATCAGCTTGCAGGCTTGCCAGACCGTCGCAGAATTGCGTCAGGAACCTCAGTACTAAGTTTCATGAAGCACGGTTCCAGTTTTTCTTCCTCGTCCACTCCTCCCCACGCCGTTTTGATGCAAGCCGCCGAATGGTATGCCTGTCTGCGCGATGGCAAGGCCAGTGCCGAGCAACGTTCCGCCTGGCAGAGCTGGCTTAAGCAGGACGAGATGCACAGTACCGCCTGGCGTTATGTGGAGGAAGTCAGTCGCAGTTTTGAGCCTGTACGTAGCGTGCCGGATTCGCGCTGTGTGGTGGAGAAATTGCACACGGCCAACGAGCGTTTGCATCAACGTCGTCGCGTTCTGGCCGGTGTGGTTGCGCTGGCAGGAACGGGAGTTGCTAGCTGGTTGAGCTGGCGTCATTCCTGGCTGCCGTCCAGTGTTCTGGCCTTGGCGGCTGACCACTCTACACAAACCGGCGAGCAGAACCAGATTGTGCTGGCAGACGGCTCTCGGCTTTGGTTGAACACCTCCTCGGCAATTGATGTGAAGTTCACTGCGCAGGCTCGCCATATTGTGTTGATGTCGGGCGAGATCTTTATCCAGACGGCCAAGGACGACATGGACAGGCCGTTCACCGTTCAAACCCCGCAGGGCAATATGCGCGCTTTGGGTACGCAATTCAATGTGCGTATGGACCAGGACTGTACGCAGTTGGCGGTCTATGAAGGGGCCGTGCAGGTGTCTACGGCAAAAGGTCAAAACACCGCCACGGTACAGGCGGGCAAGCAGGTGCACTTTAGTGCGCAGCGCATCCGGCACAGCATGGACGCCGAGCAGGCACGTGAGGCCTGGACCAAAGGCGTTCTGGTGGCTGACAACATCGCCTTGCGTAGCGTGATCAAGGAATTAGGTCGTTACCGCAAAGGCTATCTGGGTGTGGATGATGCCGTGGCTGACCTGAAGGTCTATGGCAGTTTCCCCATTCATGACACGGACCGTGTGCTGAAAATGTTGGCTTCGGCACTGCCGATTCGTATCGACCAGCCCATGCCCTGGTGGACCAGTGTGCAAGCTCTGGATTGATTGCGCAGGGCATAGCAGCAGCAATCATCATAAAAATTACAAAAATAAAAACCGATTAAATTCAAAGGCTTGCCCGGTTTTAGGTAAAAAACCCTCAAAAACATGCAAAAGCAGGTTCCGGGTTTTGGAGACTTGGTGGTTTTAGACAGTAAGAGGACCTGATTGGCGTGAGGCCAATGAAGCAGGAGGCGGGCCGCAGTGCCCGCTCAGTACTGAACATCAACGCAAGAACATCGTTCAGGTTCATCGTTTTTATTGTGACTGACCCGTGTTTTTGAAGGATGTCTCCTTATGCATCGTCGCCCCGATCCCCTTTCCCTGTCCAAGGATGCAGGATCGCATTGCGCCTCTTTGCGTCCACTGGCCCTGGCCCTGTCTGTGTTGATGGCCGGCAGCGCCTTTGTTGTGAGTATCCAGCCTGTCCAGGCGGCTACGCAAAACAGCCCGACGGCCGACAAGATCCAGCGTTATGACATTCCAGCCGGCCCCTTGAGCCGTGTGCTGATGCGTTTCTCGCAAGAGAGCGGGGTGTATCTGGTTGGCGCGGGCAGTGTGGCCGAAGGCAAGCAAAGTGCGGGTCTGAAAGGCAATTACAGCGTCGCGCAGGCCTTGGATACCTTGCTGGCTGGCACGGGCATTCGCTACTCGCGTGATGCCAATACGGTGAACTTGTGGCCTGTTACGGAAACCACTCAGTTGGAACCCGTGCGTGTTAAGGGCAGCCTGACCCGCGCGACTGAAGACACCGGCCTGTACACGCTCAATGGCACCAGTAGTACCGCCACTCGTCTGAACATGGACACCCAGCACACCCCGCAATCGGTCAGTGTGATGACGCGTCAGCAAATGGATGACTTTGGCCTGAGCAGCTTTGATGATGTGATGAACTTCACCACCGGCGTGACGGCCAATACGGCGGCAGTCGGTGGCGGCTTTCAGTTTCAGGCTCGTGGCTTTGACATCAGCAATGTGCAGGTGGATGGCGTGCAAAGCAGCTACCGGGCGGCTGGACGTGGCGCATTCAATCCTATTTCTCTGGATATGGATTTATACGACCGCGTGGAAGTCGTGCGCGGTGCGACAGGTTTGTTGTCTCCTACCGGCGAGCCTTCCGCTTTGATCAACCTGATTCGCAAACGCCCTCAGGCTGAGTTTGGCGGCAAATTAAGCGCCCACTATGGTTCCTGGAACGATAAGCGTGTGACAGCCGATGTGACTGGCCCGCTGACCGAGGATGGCCGTTTACGGATGCGCGTTATTGGTTCGCGCAAGCAAGCGGACTCCTTCATGGATCACCAGGATCACAAGAACGACTTGCTGTCCGGCATGCTGGAGTTTGACCTGACTGATCGAACCTTGCTGACCGCAGGCTACGACTATCAAACCGCCAAGCTGCGTGGTGAAGGCAATATGGGCGTGCCTTTGTTTACCAGCGAGGGTGACCGTATTGACGTTTCGCGTTCCATGTCGCTGGTGCCGGACTGGACCTACTGGGATAAAAAGCATCAAAACGCCTTCTTCTCGGTCGAGCACGAGTTTGAAAACAAGTGGAATGCCAAGCTTAGCTACAGCCATCAACGTGACGATGGCGATGCCTTGATTACCGGTCTGGGGCAGGGCGTGAACCCCGTGGTGCGTCCGGACGGATCCGGTATGGGTATCCGCGCTAACCTGGCCGCCAATGGCTATCGCCATCAGGACAACCTGGAGTTGTCGGCCAATGGTCCTTTCAAGATGTTTGGCCGTGAGCACCAGTTGATGTTTGGTTTTAACGGCACTCGCAAGCGTGACACCACGTACACCATGCAGGTCAGCGATACCCGCAACTGGTTCATTCCCAATATTTACGATTGGGACGGCTATATGCCCGAGCCCAGTGTCAGCCGTACAGGGGAATGGAACCGGGTCCACACACGCGAATACGGCTTCTTTGCCGGCACGCGTCTGAACATTATTGATCCGCTGAATGTGATCATGGGCATGCGCTTGTCGGACTACAAAACCTACCGCGACAACTACGGTAAAGACGGCCAGTTCACCGGCGTGTCCAATGAATTGCGCAACCGCAATGAAATTACGCCGTACTTTGGAGTGACGTATGACATCAACCCGAACCTGACTGCCTACGCCAGCTATACCCGCCTGTTCCAACCGCAAAGCTACAAAGACATCAACGAGAACTTCCTTGATCCTATCACCGGGGTTAACCGGGAAATCGGTCTGAAAGGCAGCGTGATGGACGAGGCTCTGCAGTTCTCCCTGGCTGCTTTCGAGACCCGTCAAAACAATCTGGCCGTGCTGGACCCTTCGGTGCCGGATGATTTCCTCTTGCCTGATGGCAGCCGCCCCTATGTATCTTCGGGCGCAGGCAACAAAACCAAGGGTTTTGAAGTGGAACTGAACGGCGCACTGAGCAAGAACTGGAACGTATTTGCTTCTTATAGCTACGCCAGCACTAAAGACGGCGAGGGCGAGCGTATCCACACCTACATTCCCAGCCAAACCTTCCGTCTGGGCACCATGTACCAGTTCTCTGGTGCGTTGCAGGGCCTGAGCGCCGGTGCCACCGTGAACTGGTTTGGCAAGCGGGATCTGTGGACGGCCGGCCGCCCTTATACCGCCAGCAATGGCAAGGCGCTGGAAGACACCCATAGCAGCTACGCCCTGGTGGGTCTGCACGCCAATTACCGCGTGAACCAGCACTGGAATGCCAAGCTCACCGTCAACAACCTCTTTGACAAACGGTATTACGACAACTTCGTGATCTTCCGGGCACGTTACGGCGCGCCGCGCAATGTGCATCTGTCCATTGATTACCAGTGGTAAGCCTTTTTCCTATCTTCTTTCGAGCCGATTCTATGACCTTGTTTACTTCTCGCTCTCTTGTTTCTGCGGTTTACCTTGCCTTGGCAATGGGAGTATCCACGAACTATGTTCATGCCAAGACACCCGCTCCCGTTGCCTATCAAGCCGTCACTCAAGAACAGATCATGCAAAAAACCACGGCCGCTGAGGTGCTGGAAATTGTCTACAGCCCCAAGCAATCCAGTTTGTTCGTGTCCTCGCCAAACTGGGAGGATGAAACCTTGTCGCGCACCTTGGTGCTGGATCCCACGACCTTGGCGATCCAGCAAGAAATCCCGATGGACGTTAAAAGCTTTGGCGTGGCTTTGGACGATGCGGCCGACCGACTTTATCTGACACAGGGCTTTAATGGCGGTATTGCCGTGGTTGATACCGCTCGCAAGGAACTGATCAAGCGTATTGCCGTACAAGAAAAAATCAATTTCCAGGAAGCCATTGCGGCTGCGGATTTTGGTCAGGCACGCAAAGAGGGTTTGTTAAAGATGCTGGAGCGTTTTAACGTCACCGAGGACTTCCAGTACAAGATGCGTGAATTGGTGGTGGACAAGAAAAACCACCGCGTGTTTGCGCCTGGTCTGGGCCTGGGTTTCGACAGCGTGCTGTTCGTGGTGAATACCCAGACTATGGAACTGGAAAAAGTGCTGCCCGGCTTTGGCTATAACGTCGTGGGCATCACCCTGGATGAGGCCAATAACCGCTTGTTTGTCTCCAATATGCAGGGCCAGATCATGGTGGTGAACAGCCAGACGCTGAACATTGACCAAGTGTGGGAAACACAGGCGGACCAACTGTTGAACCTGAGCTATGACCCCGAGCACAACCGCCTCTTCGGGGTAGACCAGGGGATTGACCGTGATGACGCCCGTAATCTGCACCTGGAGCGTGAGTACAAGCGTCGCAGCCCAGGCCACCAAGTGTTTGTGCTGGACGCTTCTAACGGCAAAACCCTGGCGGTCATGCCCACCGGCGAAGTGCCGATTGGTTTGCGTTTTGATGCCGCATCCCAGCGTCTGTTTGTAGCCAACCGAGGTGGTGTGCGCGAGAAAGAAGGCAAGGGCTCGGTCAGCGTATTTGACACGGTGAACTACAAGCCGCTGCAAACCATTGAGCTGGCCCCACACCCTAACAGCCTGGAATACATCCCCGCTGAAAAAGCCTTGTACGTGTCGGTGAAGAACGATGGTAACAGCAAGGAAAAAGGGACCAAAGAACGGATGGTGCGTATCCAGTTCTAAGCTGGTTTCACCAGCAGCCATGCTGCATGATTGATTGACAAGGTGGATCTAAGCCCGAGTTCGGCGTCATGCTGAGCTCGGGCTTTTCTATGTGTTTGGATTGCTTGCGGTATTTAGTGCGAAACTATAAGATTAGATATCTAACTAAATTGAGATTTTCAGCACGTTGTGCGTATCTTTAGCGAAAGGAAACCCGCCTATGTCTCACTATCTGATCGAGCTTTATTCACCCAATGCCAAGTGGAATGCACTGCCTGCCGAGCAGCGACAGCACTTTCTGGCCAGTCTGCAGGAAGCAATGGGCGGACTTTCCAGCCTGGGTATTGAGGTATTGTCTCTGGCTGCGACTGAACACGATATTGATCACGCCAGCGACCACCGCTTTATGGGCATTTGGCGTTTTCCAAATCAACAGGCATGCCAAGCATTGCTGGCCGGTATCAAAGCCAGCGGCTGGTACGAGTATTTCGACCATGTGAATGCAGCGGGTGCAGAAGGGGGTTTTGCTCAACACTTGGCGGAGCTGGCTAAGGATTCTCAGCTTGTGTGAGGGTCAGAAAGCCAGGAGGATCCGTCAAAAAGCGTTCATAGATTATAGTTTATGTGATATAAACGGTTATCTATGAACGATATTTGTTGTCTGTGCCATGCCCAAAAAACTTGCCCCTACCCCTTTTTACTTGCCAGCCGTCGAGTCACGGGCCCTGGTTTGGGGGCGCTGCATTCGTACTCAACGTGTTGCTCAGAAAATTACAGCTCGAGTCTTTAGTTCAAGAGTCGAGGTCTCGGAAAGTACATTACGCCGAATGGAGCGAGGCGATCCGGCTGTGACGATGGGGAGCTATTTGACTGCTCTGGCAGCACTCGGTCTGCTCGAATCCATCGTGCCAATGCCCGATGCTCATTGGAGTAGCGGCGATACGAAGGGGCGTGCAAGACTGGGCAGAGATGACGATGAGTATTTCTAAGCCCTTATACGTTTATTTGCAGCGGCCTGACACGGGTCAATGGGTGACCGTTGGCCGGTATATCCACGACTCGTCAGCCAAGCTTGGCCAGTTTATGTATGCGCCTAGCTATCAGGATGCAGGTCTACCATGGTCAATTGATCCGGTTAACTTACCGCTGAGTGGCTCTGTTCCAATTCAGGCGAGTCGCTATGGTGGCCTGCATGATGCGCTACGTGATGCTTGTCCCGACGCATGGGGCCGCTTACTCATTCAAAGGCAACACGGATTAAGTGACAGCTCTCCAAACCATGCTTATCTTCTGAAGGCTGGTAATGCCGAGCGTTGGGGAGCACTGGCGGTCGGCTCTTCGCCTAAGCCCTCGATCGCAGAATTGTCCGCCCCGCCCATCGCAGAAATTGAAAAGCTGAGCGCAGAGCTGCAAGCCATGCAACTGCGCCGCCCTCCGGTGGATCCGCATTTGCGTCGTCGGCTGATGGCCACACCCAGTATGGGTGGAGCAAGACCGAAAGCAACCGTTCGTGATGGTGATCAGTTCTGGCTTGTGAAACCGATCCTGTCATCTGATACCGAGGATATTCCGCGTCTTGAACATGCAGCTCAAGAGTGGGGCCGGGCAGTGGGCTTGAACTTTGCACAAACCGCGTACACGGGTTTTGGTGAGGACTCCGCACTGAGTGTGATGCGCTCATTGAGGTTTGATCGCCAACATGGCCTTAGGGTCATGACATTGAGTGCGGCATCCTTGCTGCAGACGGAGTATCCCGGTCATTCAGGCTCATCGGCCTGGAGTTATCCCAACTTGGCCAGAACGTTGACGATGATAGGCGCTCCTCAGGAGGACGCCATTGAATTGTTCTGTCGCATGATTTTCAATGCGGTTATTGGCAATGACGATGATCATCCCCGTAACCATGCAATCCATTATCTTCATGATCAGGGCCGATGGCGTTTGACGCCCGCTTTTGATGTCGTTCCTAATCCAGATTTCATCCCTCAGTATCTAGCGATGGAGTTGAGTCATGGAAGCCGCCAGATCAGCCGAGCCAATGCGTTACACGATGCCAAAGCCTTTGGCTTGTCAGGCGATGAAGAAGCGGCGGAGCTGCTTGACGGGCTGCTGGCCAGGATAGAAGGGCAATTTGATCAGGTGCGCCTCCTGCTTGGACCTCGTCTGGAATCGCTCATGCAGGAGCGGTTGTCTGAAGGACTGCGGCGCATGCGTAGTTATCGTATTTCGACCTGATCAGATAGTCCGGGTGCTTGATGCTGCACCGCATCTCAAGGAAAACCTCCATGTACGGCAGCTAAGCATGGCGGCACACTGGAAGATAGGCCGCGCCCGCCCGGGGGTGGCCTGTTTTCGGGATGAGCGCAGATATGCAGTCTTCACATGTGGCACACGTCCAAGAGATCACGGCTGTTTGGCAGGGCAGCCTGTCCCGGCGCGATCAGGCCGTGGTCCATAGCTGGCGACGGTGCATCGAGCATCACAGGCTGGACCCGGCCCAGGCCTGCGAGGCCTATATCGTGCCGGACTCCCAGTTGCGCGAGCACCGTCAGCAGTCCGAAGCCCTGATCAATATTGCGCGCTCCGGGCTGGAGCGTCTTTATCAGCAGGTTTCCGGGCTGAATTACGTGTTGCTGCTGTCCGATAACAAGGGCGTCACAGTGGATTTTCTGGGGTCGGAAGGCCAGCGCGATGCCTTGCGGCATGCCGGTCTGTATATGGGCTCGGAATGGTCCGAAGAGCGCGCAGGGACGTGCGCGGTGGGCACTTGCTTACATACGGGCGAGGCGCTGACCATTCATCAAAACGATCATTTCGATCATATGCATGCGCCCCTGTCCTGCACGGCGGCGCCTATCTATCATGACGACGGCAAACTGGCGGCGGTGCTGGATTTGTCCTTGTTGCAGTCTCCACAGGCCAAGGCCAGCCAGGGTTTGGCGCTGCACCTTGCCAACGCGGCGACCCGCCGTATTGAACTGGCCAATTTGATGGCCTGCCATCGGCAGGAATGGATTTTATGTTTGTCGCAGTCGCCAGAGTTTTTGGACATTGATCCGGAAGCGGCGATTGCGATTGATGGCTCTGGCCGTATCAAGGGCATGACCCATACGGGTGCCCGGATTCTGGCGCGGGCGGCGGGGGTGGACTGGCGCAATCCTGCGGGCTTGCTGGGGCAGAGCTTAGTGCGCTTTGTGCATCTGGAAGTGGATCAGTTACCGACCTTGATGCGCTATCGCCCTACGCAGGAACGGGTCATCATGGCGCGGGATGGCAGCGTGTTGTTTGCCCATGCCATTGAGCCTCGGCGTGTATTGAGCAATCGGTCTGTGGGGATGGATGGGGCGGCCGTGGATGCCGCTTTGCCAGAGGCTCTGCGCGGCTTGGCGGGCACGGATGCGGCCATGCAATCCATGCTGTTGAAAGCCGCGCGTTTGGCAACGCGGGAGATGCCGGTGCTGTTGCAGGGCGAGACGGGTTCGGGCAAAGAATATCTGGCGCGTGCGATTCACACGGCTAGCGGCCGTCGCGGGAATTTTGTGGCCGTCAATTGTGCAGCCTTGCCCGAGAGCCTGATTGAAAGCGAATTGTTTGGCTATCTGGCCGGCACGTATACCGGCGGCGCTGCACGAGGTCGCACGGGTTTGATTGAGGCGGCTGATGGCGGCACTCTCTTCCTGGACGAGATTGGCGATATGCCGCTGGCCCTGCAAAGTCGTTTGCTGCGCGTACTGGCCGAGTCCGAGGTAATGCCTTTGGGCGCACGCACAAGCAAGCGCGTGGACCTGCGCGTGATTTCAGCCAGCCACCATGATTTAAGTGCCCTGGTAGAGCAAGGCCGCTTCCGTGCGGATTTGCTGTATCGCCTGAATGCGGCCGTGCTGACCTTGCCTGCCTTGCGTCAGCGCAGTGATCTGGAATGGTTGGTGCAGCAGATATTGCATCGGCGTAATAAGGGCGATGTGCCCGGTTTGTCCCCCGAGGCCTGGCAAGCGCTGCAAGCTTACGAGTGGCCGGGTAATTTGCGCGAACTGGACAATGCCTTGGTGCTGGCCTTGGCCTTGGCAGAAGGCTCCTGCATTGAGGTGCAGGATTTGCCAGAGGCTTTGCGAGAGCGGCGCCTTGCCACCTCTACAGGCAGCCCGACAACGGTGCACTCGGCCGGGGAATCGTCCTGGCAGCAGGTCTTACAGGCCTGTGGTGGCAATGTCAGCGCAGCGGCTCGGCAGCTTGGAATCAGCCGGTCCACCTTGCATCGTTATATCAAACGGGCAGGTCTGACTCACTAAGACTCGACCTGAGACACAGGCTGCGACACCTGATGCACCACCTGTGCCACAACTGGCACAGTTTCATCGCCTTAAAACAAGCGACACTCCTTTAAAACAAGCCGTTCCCGATTTGGCACGACGTTTGCTATGAACTCCATAGCTGGACAGCAAAAGTCCGGCGCAACACTAAAACGATATGGAGACAAATCATGCAAACACAGCAGCAACTGCAGCCGTCTGCGCGACAGTTGGACACGGTTCTTGAACAGTTGACCCATGCGCTTGCCAGCAATGCACCAGACGATGCGGCAGCCCTGTTTGCCCAAGAATGCTTTTGGCGTGATCTGGTCATGTTCACCTGGAATATCCGAACCATGGAAGGGCGCGAGCAGATCCGCGACATGCTGACGCAGCAGCAACAAGGCGCCATGTCAGCCCGGTTTGAGCGCGACAGTGCCGAGCCGGTCAGTGACGACGGCCAGGGTCTGGTGGAAGGCTGGTTCCGTGTGGAAACCGATGTGGCGCGTGGCTACGGCCATATCCGCGTCAAGCATGGCAAGATCTGGACCTTGCTGACCACCATGTCGGAACTGAAAGGTCACGAGGAGCCGCTGGGTGTGCGCCGTCCCATGGGGGCCGAGCATGGCATCCGGCGGGGTCGCCAGACCTGGCAGGAGCGCCGTCAGCAAGAGCAGGCGGAGCTGGGCACCACGGAGCAGCCCTATGTGTTGGTGATCGGCGGCGGGCAGGGTGGTATTGCGCTGGGTGCGCGTCTGCGGCAATTGAATGTGCCTGCGCTCATCATTGATCAGCATGCTCGCCCCGGCGATAGCTGGCGCAAACGCTATAAGTCCTTGTGCCTGCACGACCCCGTCTGGTACGACCACCTGCCTTACATGCCTTTCCCCGACAACTGGCCTGTCTTTGCGCCCAAGGACAAGATTGGCGATTGGTTGGAAATGTACGTCAAGGTGATGGAGCTGAATTACTGGAGCAGCACCGTGTGCAAGAAGGTGCGCTATGACGAAGTCAACCAGACCTGGGAAGTGGAGATCGAACGTGATGGCAAACCCATGACCCTGCGGCCCCAGCAGTTGGTCTTTGCCACGGGTATGTCCGGCAAGGCGAATGTGCCCAACATACAGGGGCAGGATGTGTTCAAGGGTGAGCAGCAACATTCCTCGCAGCACCCCGGGCCGGAAGCGTATGCGGGCAAGAAAGTAGTGGTGATCGGGGCCAATAACTCGGCGCACGATATTTGCGCGGCATTGTGGGAGGCGGGGGCGGACGTCACCATGGTGCAGCGTTCGTCCACCCACATTGTGCGATCCGACTCCCTGATGGAGATCGGTTTGGGCGATCTGTATTCCGAACGGGCACTGGCATTGGGAGTCACCACGCGCAAGGCAGACTTGCTCTTTGCCTCCCTGCCGTACCGCATCATGGCGGACTTCCAGATTCCTGTGTACGACAAGATCCGCGAGCGTGATGCACAGTTCTACCAGAAGCTGGAGGCGGCAGGCTTCATGCTGGATTGGGGCGATGATGGTTCCGGCCTGTTCATGAAGTATCTGCGTCGCGCGTCGGGTTACTACATCGACGTGGGTGCTTGCGAGCTGATTATCGATGGCAGCATCAAGCTGAAGTCGCGGACTGACATCAGTCATTTGACCGAGAACGCCGTGGTGTTGAGCGACGGTACGGAATTACCAGCGGACCTGGTGGTGTATGCCACGGGCTACGGTTCCATGAATGGCTGGGTGGCTGATTTGGCAGGCCAGGAAATGGCGGACCGGGTGGGCAAGTGCTGGGGTCTGGGTTCGGAAACCACCAAAGACCCCGGGCCGTGGGAAGGCGAGCAGCGCAATATGTGGAAGCCGACGCAGCAGCCAAATCTGTGGTTCCACGGCGGCAACTTGCACCAGTCGCGTCATTACTCCCAGTATCTGGCCTTGCAGCTTAAAGCGCGTCAGGCGGGCCTGCCGGTGCAGGTGTATGGAATGCAGGAGGTGCATCATCTGCGTTGATTGATATTTGCCTTGTTGTTCGAGGCGGGGCGTGTAGGTCTGCACCCTGTTCTGATTTCGGCCAGATTATCGACATGATGATCTGGCTCTTTTTTTTGCGTGTCTTAGGCGGGGTAGCCGTGTTTGCATCGCAAGCAAGGTTGCCAAGGCGGTGGTTTTGTTAGCCGCTCTGCTAAATCTTTTACCTTATGTATCTGGTCTGAGTGCCTCCTTCAGACAACAAAGCCTGGCTTAAGGGCTCTGTTCTTGCCCCGGCCCCTCCCTGTTTCAAGAGGCCATAGTGGCTTGGTTGAAAACGTGTGAACAGCAGTCGTGGAGCGTGTTAGGGCAGATTGAGTCGAGTCAGCATGATGATCTGAATCTGATGGCTAAAAACGGGTTGCTATAGCTTGGATGAATGGGGTTGAGTTAAAAATAGATTAAATTTTTATAAGGAAAATGCTTGTAGCATTTCGTAGTTTACGGGTGGGTTGGAAATGTTACGGTAGAACCATCCATTGCAAACAAGGAAATTTTTTTGATTGCATTGGACTCCTTTTAATAGCAGGGTTAAGGGAATTTTTAATTCTAAAAATACTCTTTCTGATATTGGAGAAAATCTATGAAAAAATCCGCCATCCTATCCAGTTTTTTAATGGCCTCGGCCCTGAGTCTTGGCCTGCAAGGCGGCGCAATGGCTAATGAGCCTGCCGTTAATCAGGACCATTCCGCAACTGCGGGCGAAGCCGTCAGCGATACCTGGATCACCACCAAAATCAAGGCTGATCTGGCCAGCACCAAGGATTTGAAAAGCACGGATATCTCTGTTGAGACCAATAATGGTGTTGCAACATTGACCGGTACCGTGCCCAGCGAAATTGAGCACAAGAAAGCCGTTGCTGCAACGGAGAGTGTAAAAGGCGTTGTGAAAGTCGATTCGTCGGGATTGAAAGTCAAGCCGGAATAATTATTTCGCTATCAATCCTTATTGTGAATTCCTTTTGAAATAGGAGAGCGACTATGAATGAAGATACGATTAAAGGTAAATGGAAACAGTTGTCCGGTAAGATTCAGGCAAAATGGGGCAAGTTGACCAATGACGATATTGATGTTGCTGAAGGCAATACCGAATATCTGGTTGGGAAAATTCAGGAACGCTATGGCATTGCGCGTGAAGAAGCTGAAAAGCAAGTCCGCGACTTCAATGGCGGCGTCTGATCCTCAGGTTTGATTGCCAGGCATACAAAACGCCCTGCATAAGCAGGGCGTTTTTGTGTGTGCGGCAGGACTGGGCGGTGTCATGGTGGGGGCATTCAGGAATGCTTACCCCTCTTGTTTCCAACTGGTTCGTGCAGTCCAGTCAGTCCTCATCCATCTGCTGATAGCGCTCGGCCAGGTAATCCAGCAGCGCCCGCACGGCAGGCATTTGCCCGCGACGGGATGAGAACACCGCATGAATGATCTCGCGTCGGGGAGCCCATTCCGAAATCAGTTTCACCAAAGAGCCGTCGGCCAATTGATCACAAACTACCAGGGTTGGCAGTTGAACTACACCGACGCCTTTCAAGGCGGCACAGCGCAGGGCTGTCATGTCGGTGGTGATCAGGCGAGGGCTGTGATGCAGCACAGCCTGTGCCCCGTCGGGGCCGAACAAGGTCCAGGTATGGTTTTGCTGCGGCAGACCCAAGGCCAGGCTGGGATAGTCCGCTAGATCGGCCGGCGAACCGGGCAAGCCGTGTCGGGCGATCAGCTCCGGACTGGCGACCAAACATTGGCTACGGTCGGACAGCGCACACATTACCAGATCGCTGTCTTGTAATGGAGGGGGGCGGACGCGAATGGCAATATCCAGCGCTTCCCCGATCAGGTCGACACGCCGGTTGGTCGCATCCAATTGGACGGTGACATGCGGGTAGCTGACCATGAAGTCGGCCAACATATTACTGACATGAGCGTTCAGCAAGGTGATCGGGCAACTGATGCGCACCACACCACGTGGTTCGGCACGTGTCAGTTCGATGGCTGCCTGTGCCGCCTCAGCCTCCACCAGCATGGCCTTGCAGTGTTCGTAATAGGTCTGGCCGATCTCGGTCACGGTAAAGCGGCGGGTGGAGCGCTGAATCAGCCGTACCCCCAAGCGCTCTTCCAAAGCCGCCAGCCTGCGGCTAAGGGTGGATTTGGGCAAACCTAGTGCGCGACCGGCCGGGGCAAAGCCCCCGTGATCCACAATCTGAACGTAGAAGTACAAGTCGTTTAAATCTTGCATGGCAGTTTTATCGTTCCATAAATGGAACATAGATGGCCGATTTAGGGGGCTACTGGCTTCGTTGTCCCGAGTTTATGCTGTCTCTTATGTTGAAACAAGGAGATGGACATGAAGAAAATTCTTGGTATCTATAGCGCTCCCCGTCCTCACTGGGTGGGCGACGGCTTCCCCGTTCGCTCCCTGTTTTCGTACCACACACACGCAAAACAGTTGAGCCCTTTCCTGCTGCTGGACTATGCCGGCCCTGCCGAGTTTGCCCCTAGCAATCACAAACGCGGCGTTGGCCAGCACCCACACCGTGGTTTTGAAACCGTCACCATCGTCTACAAGGGCGAGGTGTCGCACCACGACTCCACCGGCCAGGGCGGCACCATTGGCCCCGGTGATGTGCAGTGGATGACGGCTGGCTCGGGCATTTTGCACGAGGAGTACCACTCCGACGCCTTTGCCCGCTCGGGTGGCACCTTGGAAATGGTGCAGCTTTGGGTCAATTTGCCTGCCAAAGACAAAGGTGCTCCCGCTGGCTATCAGGCCATTACCGACCAGCAGATTCCTGTGCTCGCATTGCCGGATGCCGCCGGCATAGTGCGGGTGATTGCTGGAGAAAAGGACGGTGCCGCAGGCCCTGCCAAGACCTTCACTCCCATGAATGTATGGGATCTGCGTCTGAATCAGGGTGGAATTGCCGAGCTGGAAAGTCCAGAAGGCTGGACGGCTGCCTTGGTGGTTCTGCATGGAACGGTGCTGGTCAATGGCCAAAGCGTGGCACGTGAAGGGCAACTGGTGGTGCTGGATCGGGCAGGTAGCCAGTTCAGCATCGAAGCCAACAACGACGCCGTCGTCTTGATGATCAGTGGTCAGCCCATTGATGAGCCCATTGTGGGGCATGGCCCTTTTGTCATGAATAGCAAGCAGGAAATCTTGCAGGCGATGGATGACTTCAATAGCGGTCGCTTCGGTGCGATGGCACCCACTACGGCGGCCTCGTAAGGCAAGTGGGTGAGGGCGGCCTGGTCCGCCTTCACCGCCCATGCTGGCCGGTTTCACCGATTTGATTTGCAGCGCGATTACCCCAAGCGCTGTGGCAGTACCGGGTGCAGTTTTTGCATCCATCCCTTTCAATCATCGTTAAGGAAAACTGAGATGACGACGCCTTACAAACGACTGGATAAAGATCAAGCCGCTGTCCTACTGGTAGACCACCAAACCGGGCTGCTGTCTCTGGTGCGTGATATTGATCCCGACAAGTTCAAGAACAATGTGCTGGCGCTGGCTGATCTGGCCAAGTACTTCAACTTGCCCACCATCTTGACCACCAGCTTTGAAGAAGGCCCGAACGGTCCTTTGGTCCCCGAGCTGAAAGAAGCCTTTCCTGATGCGCCGTATATTGCCCGGCCTGGGCAGATCAATGCTTGGGATAACGCAGATTTCGTGAAAGTGATCAAGGCTACTGGCAAGAAGCAACTGATTATTGCCGGTGTGGTCACCGAGGTGTGCGTGGCGTTCCCGGCCTTATCGGCTCTGGAGGAAGGCTTTGATGTGTTTGTGGTCACCGATGCGTCGGGCACCTTTAACGAGCTGACGCGCCATTCCGCCTGGGATCGCATGTCTGCCGCCGGTGCTCAGTTGATGACCTGGTTCGGCGTGGCGTGCGAACTGCACCGCGACTGGCGTAATGACGTGGAAGGTCTGGGCGCCTTGTTCTCCAACCATATCCCCGACTACCGCAATTTGATCAACAGCCACACCAAGTTTACGTCCGGCCAGTAAGCGTCGGCGTGCAGTGTGGTTCATTTTGGGGCCATTGCCTTTGGGACAAAATTTGCTCACTTTGACTGGCGATCTGGAAGTGATCGGAGTACAAAACAGTGTGCTGGTGTGAACGAGTTTGCAGGCAATGGTCTGTTTGGGTGCTGTAAAAACCTGTGTTTGCATGACAGCGTGGAGCGATTTTTAAAAGGTAGCTGGAATGCGATTGAAAGATAAAGTGGCGGTTGTGACTGGGTCGGCAGCAGGTATTGGTTTGGCAACGGCCAGGAAGTTTGCCCAGGAAGGAGCGGTTGTGGTGTTATGCGATCGTAATGCGGATGCCGTCAGTCAAGCAGCGCAGTCTTTAAGTGGCAATGGCGTTACTGCTGTGGGCTATACCGTGGATGTGACAGACCGTGCGCAGATTGATGCCATGGTGGCAGATGTGAAGCAAAAGTTTGGCCGCATTGATGTGTTGGTGAACAATGCCGGGATCACTAAAGATGCCAAGTTGGTACGCATGACCGAGCAGCAGTTTGACGATGTCATTGATGTCAACCTGAAAGCAGTTTTTAACTTCACCCAGGCGGTGGCGGCAGTGATGCTGGAGCAGGAAAGCGGTTGCATTCTGAACGCTTCCAGCGTGGTGGGTTTGTACGGCAATTATGGCCAAACCAATTACGCAGCCAGCAAGTTCGGGGTGATTGGCTTTACCAAAACCTGGGCCAGGGAATTGGGCCCCAAAGGGATACGCGTCAATGCCGTCTGTCCCGGTTTTATCGAGACAGACATTCTGAAAACCATCCCGGAAAAAGTGCTGCAAGGCTTTCGTGACCATTGTTGGCTGCGTCGCATGGGCAAACCCGAGGAAATCGCCAATGTGTATGCATTTTTGGCCTCGGATGAAGCCAGTTTCATCAATGGCACCACGCTGGAAGTGTCGGGTGGTTTGACGGTTTAATGCCGTGTAGATAAAGACTGAATCGCTGGTGGTTTCTATTTAGTAGTGATGGATACTGGCAGCAAGAAAAAACGGGTCTGAGCGTTTTGCTCAGGCCCGTTTTTAATGTGCTGGTATATAGGTGGAGAGTTAAAGGAGAGGAGGCGGGCAGGGGAGAAGCCATGATTTCAGAGGTCGACGGCCAGATAGGACGAAAAGAGCACGCCGCGCCGACAGGCCTTACCAAAAAGGGCACCGAACGGAGTCCTCGTATGACGGCATTCTGATCAGGCCAGGCGTGGGGCGATTCTATGTCCGGCTTCGCGGTGCGTCTCTCACAGAGCACGGCACCCAGGCGGTAAAGGAGCTTTTTTCACGTAGGCTCGAACTTCCTCTACCAGGGCAGCAGCAGCGGGGGTTAGATCATGTTCCAGATGGAACATCAAACAGAGAGTACGGACCAGTGTAGGTGCCTGCAGCAAGGAAAAGCTCAGGCCGGGCATCAAGACTCGTTGTGCGGCCAAGGCTGGCAGCAGGGCAATGGCCAGACCACTTTGCACCAGTGCCGCTTGAGAGGTGGTACTGGAGGCCTCATAAAACGGGGCTGACGCTTCTATAGGCAGATCGGGCCGTGATTGCAGCACTGCCATGATGCCTGTCTCGTCTACGACGCCCACCAGCTTGCGCTCATTCAGGGCAGACCAACTGACCGTGTTATTGGCGTCTGGTTTGATTAGCTTGTCGTCGCTGCGATAGAGCACGCCAAACTGGTCTTCCAGCAAGGGCTGACTGTCCAGTCCTTGGACATCTGCCCAGGGGCTGGTCAGACCAAAGTCGATTTCCCCGGCCACGATCTGACGCTGAATGCGGCCTGAGTTGTCATCCCGTAAGTACAGCCGCACGGCGGGGTGCTGTTGCGAGAAATTCGCGGCAGCCGGTGCTATCAGATCCGTAATGGCCGATGGGGCGGCAGCCACGCTGACCCGCCCACTTTTCAATTCCCCATACCGCATGACATCGCTGATGGCGCCATCAAAATCCGCCAGCAGGCGGGTGATGCGCGGCAGGAACTCCAGACCAATAGGCGTCAGGGATACGCGGCGGCTGGTGCGGTTGAACAAGGTGGTATTCAGGGCAACTTCCAGTTGCTGAATCAGGCCCGTGACCGAGGATTGTGTTTGAAAAAGACGACGCGCGGCATGGGTGAAACTGGCCTCCTGAGCGACGGCAACAAAGGCATTCAGGTGCTTGAGCGTGATGTGCTTGGGAAGTCTGTCCATTTCATTTTCTGATTAATCAATTAACTTAAACAATTTTTCATATTAATAATACCTTTGGATAATGCGGTCAACTCCCCTTTTTGTGGGAGGGTAAGTGGAGACGTAAATGCAGACAGACGACCGCAGCTTGGACGTCAAGATCAGCAATGGCTGGATTATTGATGGCTTGGCCACCCCGCGTTGGCGTGGTGATGTGGGTATTCGAGAGGGGCGTATTGTCGCGGTTGGCGACTTGAGTGCCTGGCATGCCGAGCAATCGGTGGACGCCAGCGGCCATGTGGTGGCTCCTGGTTTTATCGATACTCACGGCCATGATGATTTGATGTTCATCGAACGGCCCGTTCTGGACTGGAAAACCAGCCAGGGCATTACGACGGTTGTGGTCGGCAATTGTGGTGTCAGCGCCTTCCCCGCTCCTTTGCCGGGCAACTCGGCAGCGGCTTTGGCCTTGCTGGGCGATTCGCCCTTGTTTGACGACATGGCGCAGTACGTGCAAGCGGTGCGCCATCTCAAGCCCATGATCAACGTGGCAGCGTTGGTCGGGCACGCGAATTTGCGCATGGCCGTGATGCAGGACCCCTTGTCCCAGCCTGACGCCGACGAGCAAAAGGCCATGGAAGCCTTGTTGGCCCAGGCCTTGGAAGAAGGCGCCGTGGGCTTTAGTACCGGCCTGGCTTACGAGCCCGGCTGCATGGCCGAACCGGCCGAACTGGAAGGCTTGGCCCGTGTTGCCGCTTCCAAAGGTTCCCTGCACACCAGCCATATTCGCAATGAGGGCGACACGGTGCAGGAGTCCGTCGAAGAAGTGCTGGCGGTAGGCCGTCAGACGCAGTGTGCCACCTTGGTGTCGCACCACAAGTGCATGATGCCGGCCAATTGGGGCCGCAGCAGCCATACCTTGGCCAATATTGATCGGGCCCGCGCCGATGGCGTGCAGGCCACCCTGGACATTTATCCCTATTCGGGCAGCTCCACGATCCTGATCCCTGAGCGTGCCCACACCATAGACCAGATTCGTATTACCTGGTCCGAGCCTCATCCCGAGTGCAATGGCCTGTATCTGGCCGAGATTGCCGAGCAGTGGGGCTGTGACCGGGAAACGGCCGCACGGCGTTTACTGCCTGCTGGCGCGATTTACTTTGCGATGGACGACAAAGAAGTCCAGCGCATTTTCAGCCACCCATGTTGCATGGTGGGCTCGGACGGATTGCCTGCGGATGCGCATCCCCACCCTCGTTTGTGGGGCAGTTTCACGCGCATTTTAGGGCGGTACGTACGCGAAGATGGCCTGATGTCCCTGGAGCAGGCGGTCGCCAAAATGACGGCCATGCCTGCCTCGGTTTTCGGGCTGGAAAACCGCGGCGTGTTGCAAGTCGGCGCCTGGGCGGATCTGGTGGTGTTTAATCCCGAAACGGTGCAAGATTGCGCCACCTGGGAGCAGCCCACCTTACCGTCTCAAGGTGTGCAGACCGTGTTTGTGAATGGCGTGCAGGTTCATCCTGCCGCCCCGGAGCAGCGGCCCGGACAGGTGCTTAACCGCGCCTTTGCCGCTCAGGCGCAAAGCCTGGATGCGCCGATTATCCCGCTATAAGCGGCGCATTGGACAAGAAAGCAGTCGCCAGGATCTGGGGTAGTCAACCAGAGCGGTGCGATTGCATCACATGCAGGCCGGTTATTGAACACTGGTCAGGAAGGATCGTTAAGGAGACGACATGAGTGTCATTCAGCAACAAATGCCAACGGGCAAGCGCAATGCAGCCATGGTGGTGTTTTTAATTGGCATGGCGATTGCCTTGTACACCCACTTTTACATGCCGGGTGAAAGCTCCCTGTGGGGCTTGACGCCGGTGGTGGTGTTTGCGCTTATCGCCCTGTTGGGTGTGGATATTGTTCTGGCCACGATTGGTGCGATTGTATTGGGCGCCATCATGACCAGTACTACGCCGATTGCCATGGGTAAACTGCTGGCCGAGTCCCTGGGCTCGTTCATTGCGGTGGTGGGGTTGATTATTGTGCTGGGCGCCGGGGTGGGTGAAGTGGCCGCCCGTACCGGTGCTGCCGAGCAATTGGTACGCGCCATTGTCAAGCGTATTGGCTTGTCCAATCCGGTGCGTGTGCGTCTGGGCATCATGGTGGCGTCCACCCTGATCTGTGGCGCTCTGGGTACCTTGGCGGGCGGTAACGCCATTATTGCGGCGGTGGTGATCCCGATTGCTGCTGCCGTGCGTCTGTCTCCCCCCGCTGTGGCGGCCCTGTTCCAAAGCGCCGGTTCCGCCGGTCTGGTGCTGGGTCCATTCACCCCTAACGTGGTGACGGTAACGGGTCTGACGGGTTTGAGCTACACCGACTACCTGCTGGTGGCCGGTCTGCCTATGGCGGCTGCCACCTTGCTGACGGGCTGGTTCATGTCCGGTCGCATTCAGAAGATCACCAAAGACCAGTTTCAGTACGAAGAGGCCGCTCAAGGTGCGGCTGCGTTTGACGTGAATGCCAAGGCTTCACCCAAGGCGGTGCGTGCTGCCTGGGCGTTTTGCATCACCATTGTGGGTCTGGCTGCTGTGGGTATCGCCTCTAAAGCTGGCTTTGCTTACGCCATTATTGTGATGGTGTCCCTGGGGGCAGCGACAGGTCTGGCCGGTGGCATGAACCCACGCGAAATCCTGCAGGCCATGTATGCCGGTGCGGGTAAGCTGATCTGGATCTTCTTCCTGTTCTGGCTGTTCAACCCGGTGCTGGTACTGGTGGACCAACTGAACGCCTATCACGCCTTGCTCGATTCGGTGCAGCCGTACCTGATCGGTATCAGTGGCGCGGTGCTGTGCATGCTGATCGTGGCCTTTAACGTGGTGGGCCATATCCCGGGTGCTGCTGTGGCGCAGATGACCTTTACCGCCAAGATTTTTGGCCCGGTTCTGGCTGCTGCTGGGGTGGGTCCTGCTGCAACCGCTGCCGTCATTTTGGGCAGTTCGCAGATTGATTGGTTTGGTCCTTTCCCTTCTTCAGATATGTTCGGCCAGATGGGCCTGGCACGCTCCACTCAACTTAAGTACATGCTGTATAACGGCTGGGCGGTCATGATCATCAATCTGTTGATGTTCGCTGGCCTGTTCATGATTCTGGTCTGAGTACTGAAGGAGAGAGTGTATGTTTACCGTGGGAAGCGAGTTGTTGGATGCGCCGCTGGTTCGTGAGCGCTTGCAAGAGCGACTGGAGCCTTTGCTGACCCAGGAGTCCGCCCGTATTTCGATGGCGGTCTACGCTACCGATGGCACTTCCCTGTTTGACTGGCATGCGCAGCGCGTCATGCCGTCGGCCAGCCTGATCAAGACGCCCATGCTCTTGTGTTTGCTGGAGCAGGTGGCCCAGGGCAAGCTGTCGCTGGAGTCGGTTTACCCTCTGCCCGAGGGCGACCGCACACCCGGCACCGGCATTTTGAGTCAGTTGCCCGGCGTACCCAGCCTGAGCCTGCGCGAGCTGGCCTTGCTGATGATTATCCTGAGCGATAACGTCGCCACCAATGCCCTGATCGATTTGCTGGGCATGGATAACATCAATGCCTGGAGCGCCCAGGCTGGTTTGCAGCATACGGACTTGCAACGTCACATGATGGACATGAAGGCGCGCGAGGCCGGCAAGGACAACTGGACTACGGCCCAGGATGCTTGCTTGACCTTGCTGTACCTGTTGCATTCGCCTGCTTTGCCGGAAAACCTGCGTCAGCAGGGGCTGGATATGCTGGCGGACCAGCGCGAACGCGGTCACTTTGCGGCAATGCTGCCTTCTATCGCTCAACTGGCTCACAAGACCGGCTCCTTGCCCGGTTTGCGTCACGATGCCGGTATCTTGACGATGGGCGAACGCAGTGTGGTGCTGGCCGTGATGGCCGATGGCTTTACCGATGGCCGCACCAGCATCTCTTTATACGGTGGCCAGGGGGCGGGTGTCTTGTCCCGTCTGGCCTTGGAAACGGCCCGCGCCTTGCAGTACTGAGCCGGTCCGAAAGGATAAAAGTATGTCTACGACACGTGTTGCCCTGGTGCAATTGGATAGCGGCCGCGACCGCCAAACCAATTTGGATCAGCTAGAACATTGGGTGCTGGCCGCCGCCAAAGACGGGGCACAGTTGATTGTGACTCCCGAGTACAGCGATGTGCGTGGTGATACGCAATGGTTGCAGCAAAACGCCACACCCATTCCGGGTCTGGTGACCGATCACATGGCCAGCCTGGCTCACCGCACCGGTGCCTGGATTCATCTGGGTTCCATGCACGAGCGCCGTCCTGATGATCATCGCCTGGGCAATACCAGCGTGACGTTTTCGCCAGACGGTGAAATCGTGGCGCAATACCGCAAGGTGCACTTGTACGACGCCGTGGTAAATGGTCTGGAATATCGTGAGTCCGACGATTTCTGCCATGGTCAGCATTTGCAAAATGTGCAGGTTGGGGAGCTGAATCTGGGCCTGAGCATTTGCTACGACATGCGCTTTGCCGAGCTGTTCCGTACCTTGCGTGCCCGTGGCGCGAATGTGCTGGTGGTGCCGGCAGCCTTTAATGTGCATACTGGCCGTGATCACTGGGAGGTCCTGTTGCGTGCCCGTGCCATTGAGAACCAGTGCTACGTACTGGCCGCCGCGCAGATCGGTGGCCCTGGCCCCGCTATGCCTTGTCTGGGCCGCAGCATGATTATTGACCCTTGGGGTACGGTATTGGCCTGCATGCCCGATCACCCTGGCTATATCTGTGCCGATCTGGATCCCGCGCGCGTGCAGCGCATGCGAGAGTCGCTCCCGGCCTGGCTGCACCGCCGGGGTGATCTGTATCCTATTTCTTCTTGATTGTGTGCTGAAACAGACTGGAGTCTGCCATGACCGTTCCTGCGGCCTTTGAGTTTTATCCGGGCACTGCCCCCTTGTTGATTTCCATGCCCCATTCGGGCACCTATGTGCCATCGGCCTTGCTGGCGCGTTTTACGGAGTCAGCGCGTCAGGTGCCGGATACGGATTGGCATATTCCCCGTCTATACGAGTGCGCTCAGCAATTGGGCGCGTCTGTGCTGGTGGCGACGTACTCGCGTTTTGTTGTTGATCAGAACCGCCCGCCGGACAATGCCAGCCTGTACCCAGGGCAAAGTGTGACCGGTCTCTGTCCTTTGGATACCTTTGACGATGAGCCTATCTACCAGCCTGGACAAGAGCCGGACGAACGTGAGATTGCCCAGCGCCGCGAGAGCATCTGGCTGCCGTATCATCAGAAGCTGGAAGAAGAGCTGATGCGCCTTCTGACCTTGCACGGTCGTGTAGTCCTGTGGGATGCGCACTCGATTCGTTCGGTGGTTCCGCGCTTTTTTGAAGGCCGTCTGCCGGATCTGAATTTCGGGACGGCCAATGGTCAGAGCTGTGATCCTGCCTTGAGCGATCGTCTGATGAAAACGGCCTTGGCCAACAAAGACTACAGTAGTGTGCTGAATGGTCGTTTCAAAGGTGGCTACATTACCCGCCATTACGGACGTCCTCAGCAGAACATTCATGCTGTGCAGTTGGAGATGGCACAGTGCTGCTATATGCAAGAGCAGTGGCCCTTTGATTACAACGAAGCGGCTGCCCACAACATTCAGCCCTTGATCGAGGCCTTGTTGCGCGACGCGCTGGCCTTTGCGTCCGAGTCGTAAATTTGTCGTGACCCCCGGTACAGGCAAGCCGGGGCGCTACACTATCGCCTTGGCCACGGTGGCCGTAGAGCGATTCATTCATGTCTGACTTTTCCCCGCCCCTATTTGAGCAACTGTGCTGTCCCTTGGACGGCTTGCCGCTCTCGTTCGAGGCTCCCAGCTGGCGCTGCCCGTCGGGCCATTGTTTCGATACGGCCAGCCAGGGCTATATCAATCTGCTTCCTGTACAAAACAAGCGCTCACGTGATCCAGGAGATAGCAAGGAGATGGTGGCGGCGCGTCGCCGTTATCTGGAGTCGGGGGTATACGAACCTATTGCCGCAGGTGTGTGGCGTGCTTTGATGGATGGATTGGAAGGGGAGGCGCCCTACGCTTGTCTGGATGCAGGCTGTGGGGAAGGCTATTATCCGCGTTATTTGCGTCAGCAGGATCAACAGGGGCAACTGGCCCTGATCGGTCTGGATATTTCCAAATGGGCTGTCATGGCAGCAGCACGCAGCTCACCAGACATACGTTGGCTGGTAGGGAGCAACGCACATTTGCCCGTGCCTGACGGTGCCTTGGATGCCGTGCTGTGCCTGTTTGGTTTTGCCGTTCCCGATGAGTTTTTACGGGCGCTGAAACCCGGCGGCATTTGGGTGCAGGTGGAGACAGGTGCAGACCATTTGTTGGAGCTGCGCCGTATCATTTACAGCAGTCTGAAGGTCGACAAGAGCCAAGAGCAAACCGTGGCAGCCGGCTTTTGCTTGGAGCACAGCGAGCGTATCCGTTTTGAGGTATCGCTACATACGCAGGAACAAATTGCAGATTTGTTGTTGATGACCCCTCATATGTTTCGTGCCAGTATGCCGGGTCTGGAGCGAGTGCGTCAGTTGACAAGCCTTGACCTGCAGGTAGATGTGCAGATCAAGGTGCTGCGTCGTCTTTAAGTGGGCCCAGCCCTCCTCTTGCTCAGAGGGGAGGGGGCATTTCTCTCACCTGATCGTTCTGAGAACTGATTTCAACACGGTTGCGGCCATTGCGTTTGGCTGTGTAGAGCGCCTCGTCGGCCAATTTCAAGACAGTGCTGTGTTCACGAGCATGGATGGGCCAATTTGCCACTCCGATGGAGATGGTAATGGGCGAGCCTGTGGGGCTGTTGGTTTTACTAATCAATATGCGCAGACGTTCGGCTAGCTGTACGGCTTGGTCGATATCTTGCTCAGGCAGGAAGATACTGAATTCTTCTCCCCCGACGCGGCAAACCAGGTCCGTGTCACGGGTGCAGGCTCGCATGGTGTTGGCCAAAAAGCATAGCACTAGGTCGCCCACGTCGTGGCCGTAGGTATCGTTGACACGTTTAAAGTGGTCGATATCGACCGCCAGAACGGAAAAGGGGGTGTCCGTGTCTCTCCACTGCTGGAGCATGGCATTCATGCCACGACGATTGGTCAGGCTGGTGAGTGGGTCAGTATTGCGCTCGATATCCATGACGCCCATCTTGCGATTGACGCGTTTCAGGCCCAGCAGCATGGCTAGTTTGATCTGGCGGGACTCAAAGTACCAGGCATGAACCTGGCTGATGCGGGAGCCGGCCAAGTCTGTGTCCAAGTGGGGAGCCTGGCGGGCCAGCTGGCGCAAAGGCTTGGCAATAAGCATGGCCAGCATCCAGATAAGGATCTGGACAGCGACAAAAAATGGGATGGAGTTGCGCAACACTTTACCCAGCAGGCCGCTAAGTTCTTTCAAAACGGTGTCGGTGGGGCTTTGTACGACCAGGCCCCATTGCACATCCTTGCTGGGGGCAAAGCCGGTCAGCATGTCTGTGCCTTTAGAGTTCTCCAAGGCCAAGGCGTCAATCCTGCCTTGGTTGACGGCATCAATGGCAGGGTTGTCGCTGATAATCTCGCCGATGCGACTTGTATCCTGGTGATAAAGCAGACGTTTGTTTTTGTCGACGACATAGATGTAGGAGCCGTCACGATGAAAGTGCTCGCCTAGCAGCGCATTCAGGCTATTGGGTTCATGCAGATAGATGGAGCCGCCTACCAGGCCCTGATAGTTACCATCAACGTCAAGAATGGGGTACGACAGAAAGATCAGCAGCCGGCCAGTGGCCGACATGTACGGGGAGCTGACAAGGGGGATTTTGCTGTTCAGAGCATGTCGGGTGCCCTCACCATGCAATACGGTGCCCAGCAGGCCGAGGTTGTAAGGGGCATTGGCCAGTACCTGGCCTTTGGTATCCAGAATCAGCACCGAGTTGAAGCTGTTGTTTTGCTCGTGCAGGCGGTTGACCTCCGCATTGAGCTGCTGCTCAGTTTTTGGGGCGGGGCCCGAGAGCAGATTGGCGCTGTAACGAAGTTGCTGCTGCAAATTGGCAATAAAGGCATCTGTGCTGCTTGCCAGTTTCAGCGCATAGGCCCGGTTCTTTTCCAGGGCCTGGTCCATTAACAGGGTACGTTCTGCCCAGTAGGCTCCATATAAGGTGTAACCCATGGTCAGCAGGCTGCTGGCAGTAGCCAGCAGCAAAATCAGCCGGCGCAGATCGACAAAAAACATGAGGATGGGCGAGTGCTAGGATGAAAAAGGGCTGGAAGGAGCTGGAGAAGGCAAGAACTGCCCCAATTCATTATACGTAAAGAATTTTTTTAGGGTCGTTTAAATGCGGCTGGAGACCACGGCAAGGACAGTCCGCCCGGCAGGGGGCAACAGCAACGTGTAAGATGTGAAATGGTCTAGACCAATAGACAATTACCACATGAGTATCGCTGGCTGGGTAAGTTGAATGGTATCGGCCGGCACCTTTCCATGGAGATCCCGATATGAAAAGCGTAGATAGTTTTAAGGCTTTGCACCAGTTGGATGTCGGCGGGCAGTCCTACGACTACTATCGGTTGGATGCGGTTCGTGGAGATGGCCTGGATGTTGCCAGCCTGCCGTATGGTTTGAAGATCCTGCTGGAAAACTTGCTGCGCACCGAGGATGGCGCCGATGTGACTGCGGATGATATTCGCGCCCTGGCCGCCTGGGATCCTGCTGCCGAGCCCGATCGTGAAATCGCCTTTACCCCCGCACGTGTTGTGCTGCAGGACTTTACCGGTGTGCCAGCCGTTGTGGACTTGGCCGCCATGCGTGAAGCCATGCAGGCGCTGGGTGGCGACCCGCAAAAAATTAACCCCCTGGCACCGGTAGAGCTGGTTATTGACCACTCGGTGATCGTGGACGATTTTGGCAAACCCAGTTCTTTTGAGCGCAACGTACAGATCGAGTACGAGCGCAATATGGAGCGCTACCAGTTTCTGCGCTGGGGCCAAAGTGCATTCGATAACTTCAAGGTCGTGCCACCGGGCACGGGTATTGTTCACCAGGTGAACCTGGAGCACTTGGCCCGCGTGGTCTTTACGCGCGACGAACAAGGCCGTCAACTGGCCTATCCCGATACCTGTGTGGGTACGGACTCGCACACGCCTATGGTGAACGGTCTGGGCGTGGTGGCCTGGGGCGTAGGCGGTATCGAGGCCGAAGCCGCTATGCTGGGACAGCCCATTTCCATGCTGATTCCCCGTGTTGTGGGTTTCAAGCTGACAGGTCAAATGCCTGAAGGCACTACGGCGACAGACTTGGTGCTGACGATTACCGATATGCTGCGCAAGCACGGTGTCGTGGGCAAGTTTGTGGAGTTCTATGGTCCTGGCGTCAGCGCTGTACCTTTGGCTAACCGTGCCACGATCGGCAATATGAGCCCCGAATACGGCTCCACCATTTCCATGTTCCCGATTGACGAGGAAACCCTGCGCTACATGGAGCTGACGGGTCGCTCCAAAGAACAGATCGACCTGGTGCGCGAGTATGCCCAGGCCCAGGGTCTGTGGCATGACCCGCAGCACGAGCCTCGCTACTCCGAGCGCCTGGAGCTGGATTTGTCCACGGTCGTCCCCTCGATTGCCGGCCCCAAGCGCCCGCAAGACCGCATTGCCCTGTCCTCGTCCCAATCCGCATTCCGTACCTCGGTACGTGATCTGCTGGGCGACGATGTAGCGACCTATGACGAGGCCGTGGAAGAGAGTTTCCCTGCGTCGGACGTGCCTTCGCACAAGCCACCCGCACCTCGTAAAGCGGCGGTGACGTTCACGTTGGCCGACGGTAGCCAGTGCGAGCTGGATCACGGCTCGGTGGTGATTGCCGCCATTACCTCGTGTACCAATACCTCCAACCCAAGTGTGATGATGGCCGCGGGTCTGCTGGCCAAGAAAGCGGTGGAAAAAGGCTTGAGCCGCAAGCCTTGGGTGAAAACCAGTCTGGCCCCAGGCTCGCGCGTGGTTACCGACTATTACGACCGTGCCGGCCTGACCTCCTATCTGGACAAGCTGGGTTTTGACCTGGTGGGTTACGGCTGCACCACGTGTATCGGTAACTCCGGCCCACTGATTCCAGAAGTCAGCCAGGCGATTAATCAAAACGATCTGGCCGTGGTGTCCACCTTGTCGGGTAACCGTAACTTCGAGGGCCGTATTCACCCCGAAGTGAAAATGAACTACTTGATGTCGCCACCGCTGGTGGTGGCCTACGCTTTGGCGGGCACGATGGATATCGACCTGTACAAGGAGCCTTTGGGGCAGGGTAGCGATGGCAAGGATGTGTATCTGAAAGACATCTGGCCCTCTGCTGCTGAAGTGCAGGACGTGATCAGCAAGGCGATTGCCTCGGATATGTACCGCGATGGTTATGCCGATGTATTTGCCGGCGATGAGCGTTGGCGCTCTTTGCCTACGCCCGAAGGGGATCGTTTCGAATGGCAGGATTCCTCTACCTACGTGCGCAAACCCCCATATTTCATTGACCTGAAGCGTGACCCCAGCCCTGTCTCGGATATTCGTGGCGCACGCGTGCTGGCCAAGCTGGGTGACTCGGTGACGACCGACCACATCAGTCCGGCTGGGTCGATTGCACGCATGTCGCCAGCGGCCACCTATTTGATGGACCACGGCGTACAGCCGCAGGACTTCAACTCGTACGGCTCGCGTCGTGGTAACCATGAAGTCATGATTCGCGGCACCTTTGCTAACGTGCGCTTGCGTAACCAACTGGCTCCGGGTACGGAAGGGGGCTACACACGCGACTTCACGCAAGACGGCGCGCCCGTGGCAACGATTTACGATGCCTCGCGCAATTACTTGAGTGCCGATGTCCCGCTGGTCATTTTGGCGGGCAAGGAATACGGTTCGGGTTCTTCGCGTGACTGGGCGGCCAAAGGTACGGTGCTGCTCGGTGTACGGGCAGTCATTGCCGAATCTTACGAGCGTATTCACCGCAGCAATTTGCTGGGCATGGGCGTGATGCCTTTGCAGTTCCCGGCTGGCCAAAACGCACAAACCCTGGGTCTGACGGGCGATGAAGTCTTCGACATCGAAGGCATTACCGCCTTGAATCAGGACAAGATCCCCGAGAAGGTCAAAGTGCGTGCTGGCGATATTGAGTTCGAGGCCCTGGTCCGAATTGATACGCCTAGCGAAGCGCATTATTACCGTCATGGCGGTATCATGCAGTACGTGTTGCGGGGCTTGTTGAAAGCGTAAGCTCGGCAGCAGGCCACGGCGTGATTTGACACGCCAGCAGGTGCGCCAGTGGTGTCATGCCTCTGGCGCATTTGTGTGTTTAGGGGCCGGCTCTTTTGCCGGCCTTTTGTGTGGATAAAGAAAAATGGCGAATACCCAAGAAGCATCTTGGTCTGAGTTGTTGTCTGGCCGTAATGGCTTGCGCTCGCTGGCTTTGGCCGGAGGCGTGGCTGTTCACGCGATCAATGTGTACGTGGCGACCACGATTTTGCCTTCCGTGGTGGAAGATATAGGCGGGTTGGAGTACTACGCGTGGAATACCACGCTCTTTGTGGTGGCATCGATTCTGGGCTCGGCCCTGTCACCCCAAGTCCTGGAAAAATGGGGCCTGCGACACAGCTTTCTGGTGTCGCTGCTGTTCTTTGCGATTGGCACGACCTTGTGCGCGGCGGCGCCTTCCATGCCTTTCCTGCTTGTTGCCCGCACGATTCAAGGATTGGGGGGTGGCTTGCTATTGGGTCTGAGCTACTCCTCGATCCGGTTGGTGTTTGAAGAGCGGCTTTGGCCGCGCGTGATGGCCCTGGTGTCTAGTATGTGGGGCGTGGCGACCTTGTCGGGACCGGCGATTGGCGGGGTGTTTGCCCAGATGGGCCAATGGCGTCTGGCCTTCTGGAGTGTCCTGCCGTGTGCCGCTTTGCTGGCGATTCTGGTCTGGACCCAGTTGCGTGATGCGCGTGCCCCTGAAACGCGTCAATCCGGTTCGACCTTGGGCAAGGTCTTGTTGCTGACCGCCTCGGTACTGGTCATGTCGGCAGGTAGCCTGTCCACGTCGTGGATGATCAATCTGGCCGGTGTCGTGGGTGGCGCGATGCTGGTGTATCTGATGGCGCGTGCCGACAGCAAATCCACCAGCCGCCTGTTTCCGCAGGGCACCTATTCCATCAACACCGCCTTGGGTAGTTTGTACGCTGGTATTGGCTTGGTCAGTGTGGCGGTGGCAACGGAAATCTTCATTCCGTATTTCCTGCAGATCATCCATCACATGAGCCCGCTGAAAGCCGGCTACCTGACTGCCTTGATGTCCGGTGGCTGGACCTTGGGTTCGATTGCCAGTTCCAGCCGTGGGCTGAAAACCGGGGACAGATTGATTATTGCCGGGCCTGTGCTCTCGGGCTTGTCGCTGGCTGCCTTGGGCGTGTTTATCCCGTGGGAGGGTTTGAGCGAAGGCAGGGATTATTCCTGGGCCTTGTACCTGTCCTTATTGGGCGTTGGAATAGGGATTGGTCTGGCCTGGCCGCACCTGCTGACACGGGTCTTTCATTCCGCGCCCAAGGGCCAGGAGAATATTGCCTCGGCTGCCATTACGACCTTGCAACTGTTTACGATGGCCCTGGGGGCTGCATTGGCCGGGATCATCACCACGGCCTCGGGCTTTGCAGACCCCGGTGGGGTGCAGGGCGCGCGCCAGTCAGCGCAGGCTCTGCTGTGGCTGTTTGCTCTGGCGCCTCTTCTTGCCGCCTTCCTGTCCGGGCCTGCAAGACGGGTGCGCCCCAAGGCTTAGCCTTAGACGGTGCTTTTGGGCAAGCGGAACAATTCTGGATCCGGGCCAAGACGACCTTCGGCCTGGTCCAGACCGGCAATGTCTGCCATGTCCTGCTCGCTGAGCTCGAAGCTGAAAATGTCCATATTGTCACGCTGGCGTTCGGGGGAGGTGGACTTGGTAATCACCATATTGCCCAGTTGAATCTGCCAGCGCAGCATGACTTGCGCCACAGAGCGGCCATGTTCCTTGGCAATCTTGTTCAGTACCGGATTGTCCCACAGCGTACCCAGTCCCAGTGGGCTCCAGGCTTGCGTCTGGATAGCGTGGTCTTCATGGTAGTGGCGAGACTCTGCCTGCTGAAAGCCGGGGTGCAGCTCAATCTGATTAAGCACAGGCAACACGCCGGTCTTGTCCAGCAAGGTTTGCAAATGCTGGGGCAGGAAGTTGCACACACCAATGGATTTGACGCGGCCTTCATTGCGCAGATTGATCAGTGTTTCCCAGGTCTGGATGTACTGGCGGTTCTTGGGCACAGGCCAGTGAATCAGGTACAGATCCACATATTCGAGCTGCAGTTTGTCCATGCTTTCTTCAAAGCCTGCACGGGTGTTGTCGTGGCCATGCATGTCATTCCACAGCTTGGTGGTCACAAACAGCTCCTCGCGTGGCACCTTGGACTGACGAATCCCTTGACCGACTTCGGCCTCGTTGCCGTAGATGGCAGCAGTGTCGATCAGGCGGTAGCCTACCTCGATGCCACTGCACACCACATCGGCCGTTTGCTCGGCAGGCACCTGCCAGACACCCAGGCCCAGTTGTGGCGCGCGGTTATCGTCGTGGAAGGTGATTGTTGGGGGGGTAGTCGACATAAGTCTCTCCTCGGTAGAGTGCACGGCAAAACAGCCAGGGTCTGGCTGATGAAACCACCGCGCATGGGGAACGATCGGGGCCTAGGGCCTGTTAACGCAATCTCCTTACATCGTGTTAACAGGTCCTAGAGTACAGGCGGTGTCAAGGCAAAAGTCCTTAAAGGGACCTGAATCCACACGGGATGGACACGTGAAGCTTGTACGTAGGCAGGAAATTGGCTTATTGTTTTTTGTCCTGCGGCGATTATAGAGGCGTCGACTGGATTTTTTATTAAGATGTTGCAATCTGCATCATTCATAATCCCATATAAGCGTTGTCCTATGGGGTTCCAGCTGGAGTAAGTATGAGCGTACATACCACGCAGGTTCGCATTAGCGTTCCCGCTCTGACCGCCTATAAGGGCAAACAAAAAATTGCGTCGTTAACAGCCTATATCGCGCCTATCGCACGAATGCTGGACGAGCACATGGATATGATCCTGGTGGGCGATTCGACCGCGATGGTAGGGTATGCCATGCCTGACACCCTGAGCATTACGGTGGATATGTTGGCTGCCCATGCTGCGGCCGTGGTGCGTGCTACTAAGCACGCTTGTATTGTCGTGGATATGCCCTTTGGCAGCTATCAGGAATCACCCCAGCAGGCATTTGCCAACGCATCGCGTATGCTCGCGGCCAGTGGTGCCCAGGCAGTGAAGATGGAAGGCGGTCAAGCCATGGCTGAAACGACCCGCTTTCTGGTCGAGCGCGGCGTGCCTGTGTTGGCCCACGTGGGTTTGATGCCTCAGTACGTCAACACCATGGGTGGCTACAAGGCTCAAGGCATGACCGATGCTGCCGCCCAGCGCGTGTTGGACGATGCCGTCGCACATGCCCAGGCCGGTGCCTGGGGTGTGGTGTTGGAAGGGGTGGCGGAAAGTGTGGGCCGCCGGATTACCGAAACCATCGCCATTCCTACGATCGGTATCGGTGCATCGCCTGCGTGTGATGGCCAGGTGTTGGTAACTGAAGATATCCTGGGCCTGACAAACGGCAAGATTCCCAAATTTGCCAAACCTTACGCGGATGTGGGTGCCTTGATCTCGCAAGCGGCAGCGCAGTACGCGGCGGAGGTGCGTGATGGTTCTTTCCCCACGTTGGAGCAGTGTTTCGGCGTGAAACGCTAGTCCGGCTAACTATTCCGCATTAGAATATTTCATGTTGATAAATGCGGCATTCACATAGACCGACATGGAAATTCGCCAATTAGAAGCTTTTGCAGCTGTGATGTCCGCAGGCAGTGTGACCGCTGCCGGCCGTTTACTGGACCGCTCTCAGCCTGTGGTCAGCCGCCAGATTCAGGAGCTGGAGCAGGAACTGGGCTTCAGGCTTTTTACTCGTACCCGTCCGCAGGTCACCCTGACCGATCAAGGGCGCGAGTTTTATCTGGAAGCCAGGCCGGTGCTGATGAATCTGGAGGTGCTGCAAAGTCGCGCTCTGGAAATCGCCCGTGGTGGCCTGCGGCCCCTGCGTATCGTGGCCACTCATGCGCTGGCTATTGGGTTGCTGCCCCAAGCGCTGGGCATCATGGAGCATCACGATCCCGCCTTCAAGCAAAAGCTGATTATTGATACGGTAAAGCCGGAAGAGGTGGTGCAAGCCATCGACGAAGGGCGGGCAGATCTGGCTGTTACCAGTTTGCCGCTCGATATTGATGGTTGCACCTTGCACTGGTCAGGACAAAGTCCGTGTCTGTTGGGTATGGCATTGGATCATCCCCTGTCCGAGCACGAACTGGTGCGTTTGAGTGATATTCAAGGCACGCCCCTGATTTCCATTCAGAACCGCCATCGCCTGCGTCATACCCTGGCAACCGCTCTGTTGCGCGCCAGTCCGGAAGCACCGGAAGATATTCGTCATATCGAGGTTGCATCGTCTTTGGAAGGGCTGGTTCTGGCCAGCCAAGGGGTAGGCGTGTCCTTGATCGACCCCTTCACTGCCCACGGCCTGCCACTGCCGAATGTGGTGTTGCGCCCCATTGATATCCACGTGCCTTATATGGTCGGCGTGGTGTCGCTGCGATCACGCGAACTACGTCCCGATGCGCAGCGTCTGGTCGAGGCCATGCGACAGTATGTGCTGCAGTTCATCCCGCGCTTTGTACTGGGAGATGATACGGGCTTGCCCAGCACGCAGGATCCGTTTGACTCGCTGTAAACAGATGGGGGCTGCTGCGGCGCCCCGCCTTTGTCAGCCTCAAGGAATCATGGCGTAAGCCACAACCTCCAGCTTCATGCCCGGCTCCACTAAAGCGGCCACGCCCACGCTGGCTCGGTTGGGAAAGGGCGCGGAGAAAGACTCCCTGTAGACCTTGTCGATGACGTCCATATCGGCGATATCAGTCATGTAAATCAGCACTTGGGTGACGTTTTCCAGGCTAGTTCCCGCTGCTTGAGTGGCCCGTTGCATATTGGCAAAGGTCAGGCGAGCCTGTTGCTCGATGCTTCCCGTATCGATGCTGCCGTCCGGCCGCACAGGCCCGGCCACCATGAACAGCATTTCCCCTTTGGCTTTGACAGCCCAGGAGAACGCTTGCTTGAGGGGAGGAAGCCCGACGTCGACAACTTGTTTCATCACTTGCTCCGAGTAGAGATGACCGGCAAAGACGCAAAGAGCGCCTGCGTTGCATCGCCCAAACGGGTGTTGGGGCGAGCCTGGTCAACAATGACATCGAAGTGGTTGCGTGCGGGCATTTCGATGGGGGGCAGATACTGGGCGCCCAGTGCGTTCAGCGCGTCGGCAAAAGCCTGACTCTGGCGTTTGAACGCCGAGGTTTCGATTTCTCCCCAGCCAATGATGGTGGGAGGAAATCCGTTCAGATCAAGCAGTTGAGGGCTAATCGCTCGTGCACTGTCCACGTCCAGAGACAGTGCCTCATTGATGCTGGTGCCAATCAGGGGCTGTAGATCGTAAATGCCCGATACCAGCACCGCTGCTGCAGGTGCGCCGACAGGCAAATCAGGGTCGTCTTTCCATCCGCGCAGGCAGCACATGGCTGCCAGATGCGCACCGGCAGAACTGCCGGAAACGACAATACGTTGCGGATCAAAACCCAGTTCTTTACCGTGCTCATACAGCCAGCGTAGTGCCTGGCGGCATTCCAGCACCATGTCATGGACAGAGGCTTGCGGTGCCAAGGTGTAATCGATGGCCGCAAAGGCGATGCCCGCGTTGGTGCAATCCGGGGCCGAGAACAAAGAGGACGCCTTGGAGAGCTCCTGCCAGTAGCCGCCGTGAATAAACAGCAGCAGTGGTGGGAGGGATTCCGAGTCGCGCGGCGCAGGCAAAAAGAGGTCGAGCTTATGTGCGGCGGCACTGCCATAGGCCAGCTCGGTATGACGTGATCCGCTTTGCAAGGCCGCTGCGCTAAGCGTGGCGTAGTCCTCGATGTAAGGCGCGTAGTTTCCGCCTATACAGGAGCTGGGCGAGTATTCGCGCTCGCGCTCCTGCGCGGAGAGTAAGTCGTGTGAAGCTGGCATTACAGCGCGGTCCGAACCGTCCAGATTTCAGGGAACAGCACCACGTCCAGCATCTTGCGCAGGTAGCTGACGCCACCTGTGCCACCCGTGCCGCGTTTGAAACCGATGACGCGTTCAACCGTCGTGACATGGCGGAAACGCCAAAGACGGAAGGCGTCCTCAATGTCGGTCAGTTTCTCACCCAACTGGTACAGGTCCCAGTGTGCATGTGGGTCACGGTAAACCTGCAACCAGGCAGCTTCGACTTCGGGGCTGGCCACGTAGGGCTGCGTCCAGTCACGCTCCAGATAGTCTGCGGGAATGTCAAAACCCTGGCGGGCCAACAGGCGCAGCGACTCATCGTACAGCGAGGGGGCACGGTAAGCGGCCTCAACCTGGCGGAGTAGCTCAGGGCGGTGTGCATGTGGCTTGAGCATGGCGGCATTCTTGTTGCCCAAAGCAAACTCAATACAGCGATATTGTGCGCTTTGAAAGCCGCTGGAGCTGGCCAGATAAGGCCGCATGGCAGTGTATTCCGGCGGGGTCATGGTCGAGAGCACCGTCCAGGCGCTGACCAGTTGTTCCATGATGCGCGAGACACGCGCCAGCATCTTGAAGCTGTCGGCGTATCGGTCAGCAGCGACCGATTCAGTGGCCGCGTTCAGTTCGTGCAGCATCAGTTTCATCCAGAGTTCACTGGTCTGGTGCTGGATGATAAACAGCATTTCGTCGTGGGCAGGCGAGAGCGGGTGCTGAGCGCCCAGCACCTCGTCCAGGTGCAGGTAATCGCCATAGCTCATGGATTGGCTGAAATCCAACTGCGCTTTTTCTTCCGAAACAATGCGCTCTGTCTCGCTGATTCCCTTGTCAGCCGATGCCTTGGAAGCATTCATTTGTTCTGTTCCCGGTACATTAATCATGACCTGTACGGCCTGTAGAGCAGGTCGCGTGGGTCGCTGGAAAACCAAAGTCGCGTTGCGCGCCAAGGGGAGTGTGCCATGCATCGTGCCCGAAGGTTTCCATCAGTGGCGCGGTGCAGTCACCCGAGCAGGCGGGCACAGGGGTGAAGCTGAATGTTGTCTGTGGTTTCATTATTCAATCCCACTTAAATTTATGCGTTGATCTTAGGGATTTAAGGGTCTTGCGCCAAGCTGTTTTTTATAGAAGCATAATTTTTTCTAGAAAACTTTAAAAACAGGTTTTTTTATGCAAATAGATTTGGATGAGGTGGATTGCAGTTTACTGGCCGAGCTGCAACGAAACGCCAGGCTCACCACAAGCGAGCTGGCGCAAAAAGTGGGTATATCGCAGTCGCCTTGCTGGCGCCGGATCCGTCGCATGGAAGAAGCCGGGCTTATTTCAGGCTACCACGCCCGGCTGGATCGTCGCGGCCTGGGCTACGGTGTGGTGGCCTTCGTCAGCATCAGTGTGGACTTTCAGAACGAAGCGCGTTCGGTGCAGTTTGTAGAAGCGGTACGCGATATTCCGGAGGTAGTGATGTGTCATGGCATTGCAGGCCCGGCCGACTTTTTGCTCATGGTGGTGGCCAAGGACCTGGACAGCTATTCGGAGTTGTTGCAACGGAAACTGCACCGTTTGCCGGGTGTCCGGCAAGCGCAAACCAGCTTTTCCTTGCAGGAGTTCAAGGGGCTTAACGAGCTGCCAATCCCGGTAATGGTCAAGCCTGCACCCTGATTCACTACGCTGTAAACCTTGATATGCGACGTGATCCTACGTTTTGCCGCGTTACCCATGATGAGTTAGGCAGCTAAGGGTTAGCTCTGATTTATTGTCAAAGAAGTCCGTCCTTAGAATTGATCAAAAATCACAAATCATTGCTCGAACTAACTTTGTGACGGAATCTAATGAAACATTCAGATGCTGCAAGCGCCAGTGCTCCGCTCGAAGCTTTTCAACCTATCGTTCGGCAATCCGTTAACGAAGCGGTCTATCAAGCCCTGCGAAACAAGCTGATGCACGGGGAATACCGTGCCGGCCAAGTGCTGGGTATTCAATACCTGGCCGACGCGCTGGGCACCAGCACCATGCCCGTGCGTGAAGCATTACGCCGCCTGGTCGCACAACAGGGGCTAGAGCCGTTGCCCAACGGCACCACGCGCGTTCCGCTGATCACCAAAGCCTGCTTGAGCGATATTCGTCGTGCACGTGTTCTGATCGAAGGCACCGTCACCGAGTGGGCCGGCCCCTTGCTGACATCCTCTGTGCTGGATCAGTTGGAACAGTTGGCGCAAGAAATTACACAAGAGCGTCGTACGCCCAAAGGCGTGGCCAGCAGCTTGGAAAAAAATCGGATCTTTCATTTCACGATTTACGCCGCCGCCCAGTCTCCGGTCATGCTCGCCATGATCGAGAGCCTGTGGCTGCAGTCAGGTGCTTATCTGCGCGAAACCCGCGAATTACTCCACAACGAGGACTCCTCGGACCAATTGCACGAGTCCGCCGTAATCGCGCTGCGTAACGGCAATTTCGCCCAGGCACGTCAATACATTCAGGAAGATGTCTCCTGGATATTTGACCGCTTGGATCTGCCCGATTGAATCGATCTTTCAACTACTCATTCCCCACCAAAGACCATGCTAAAAAAACATAGATCAAAAGCAGTGACCGAGGGCGTAACCCGCACCCCACACCGAGCCTTTCTGCGTGCAACGGGCCTGGATGATGATGACCTGGACCGCTCGATGGTCGCCATCATCGGAACCGCCGGAGACAACACACCCTGTTCCAAATCGTTGGGCCCGCAGGCAGACAGTGTGCGCCTGGGGGTTGCACAAGGTGGTGGCGTGCCCGTCATGATGAACACGATTTCCGTGTCTGACGGCACCTCCATGAACCACGCTGGCATGCGCATGAGTCTGGTCTCGCGCGAGATGATTGCCGACAGTATGGAAATAGCCGTGCGTGGTCACGCCTATGATGCTTTGGTCGGTTTGGGTGGTTGCGACAAGACCTTGCCCGGCACCTTGATGGCCATGGCACGGCTTAATGTTCCCTCGGTGTTCATTTATGGCGGTTCCATGTTGCCGGGCTACTCGCCCGATGGCACTGAAAATACCGTGCTGACCGCCATTGAAGGGGTGGGCCGCTACCAGACCGGGGCGATTTCCCTGGAGCAGTTGCACGGCATCGAGCGCAACTGTGCCATGACTGTCGGCTCCTGTCCGGGCCAGTTCACTGCCAATACCATGGGTATGGTGGCCGAGGCTTTGGGCATGTCCTTCCTGGGGTCTTCGACCACACCAGCGGTCTACAGCCAACGACACGCACTGGCTCGCCGTGCCGGTCGTCGGGTGATGGAAATTCTGGAAAATGGTGGTCCACTGCCGCGTGATCTCATCACACGCAAGAGCCTGGAAAATGCCGCTGCGGCTGTGGCTGCGACGGGCGGCTCAACCAACGTGGCCTTGCATATCCCTGCTATAGCGCACGAGGTGGGTATCCGCTTCACCATGGATGATCTGGCTGAGGTCTTTAACCGCACACCTCTTATCGCCGACTTGCAGCCCGGTGGCCGTTATCTGGCACGCGATCTGGACGTGATCGGTGGGGTGCCCGTCGTGCTCAAGGCTCTCTTGAAGAGCGGGCACCTGCACGGCGATGTGTTGACCATTACCGGTGAAACCTTGGCCGAGGCCTTGGAAAGTTTCCCCGATGTTGATGGTCGTATCGTGCGTAGCAGTGATCAGCCTATTCATGCGTCAGGCGGTCTGGTTGTGCTCAAGGGCAATCTGTGTCCGGATGGGGCCTTGCTGAAGATTGCCGGTTTGAAGTCTCTGGTTTTTGAAGGCCGCGCCCGTGTCTTTGAAACCGAGGAAGATTGTATGGCCGTGGTGTCCAGGCAGGCCTACGAGACTGGCGATGTACTGATCATTCGCAATGAAGGCCCCAAAGGCGGCCCCGGCATGCGCGAGATGCTAAGCGTTACCGCCGCCATTTACGGCCATGGCAATGGCGAGAAAGTGGCATTGCTGACTGATGGCCGTTTCTCGGGTGCGACACGCGGCATGTGCATCGGCTATGCCAGCCCTGAAGCGGCAGCCGGTGGGAACATCGGCTTGGTGCGTGACGGTGACCGTATCACCATCGACGCTACGCAAAGCAGCATGCAGTTGCATGTGTCCGATGAGGAACTGGCCGTACGCCGGGCGCAATGGAAACCCTATGTACGAGATCGTTTGGCGGGCGCGTTGGAGAAGTACGCACGTCTGGTTGGGCCGACCAATGAAGGGGCAGTGACCCATTCGGGTGCTGCCCAGTGGCCGCAAGAACAGCTTGAGGACGTATAAGATGAAACTCGGTTTTTGCGGTTTAGGATTGATGGGTGCTGCTATGGTGCAGCGCCTGCTGAAAGCGGGCCACGAGGTCAAAGTCTGGAACCGTTCCAGGGAAAAGGCCGAGCCCTTGGCGGCGCTCGGTGCGCAGATTGTGAGCACGCCACGCGAAGCGGCTGAAGGCACCGACGGTGTCTTGCTATGCCTGTTTGACGCCAAGGCTGCCGAGGCCGTGGTGTTCGGTGCGGATGGCATTGCTCAGGCAGCAGGTCTTAATTGGCTGGTGGATCACTCCAGCATCGACCCGGAAGCCACGCGCAACTTGGCCGCTCGTTTGGCGCAACGTTGCGGGGCTGACTGGATTGATGCCCCAGTGTCTGGCGGTATTCCAGGCGTGGAGGCCGGTACGCTGGCCATCATGACAGGTGGTAGCGAAACCCATATGCCCGAGGCCGAGGCTGCCATGCGCGCCTATGCCGGCAATATCACGCATATGGGGCCTTCTGGGACCGGGCAGGCGACCAAACTGTGCAACCAGGCTATCGTGGCGACCTCGATCGCGGCACTGGCCGAAGCCATTGGCTTTGCCCGACGCAATAACATCAATGTGGACAAACTGGCACCCGCACTGGCGGGCGGCTGGGCGGACTCCAAGCCCTTGCAGATCTTTGCCCCGCGCATGATAGAAGCACAGGCAAAAAGCATCGGTGCGCTGTCCACCATGCTCAAGGATATCGACACCCTGATCGCCAATGCTCAACAAAGTGGTGCGCCTATGCCGGTGGCGGCCAGCGTGCAGCAAATGTTGCGTGTGGCTAGCGCCATGGGTTTAGGTCAGGCCGAAGTGTCTGCCTTGGTCAGTGTCGTTATGCCTGAGCAGCGTGACGCCTTCCTTCGCCAGATAAGCGCATAAGGCGGGCAGCCCCATGCAACTATCCGCTAATCTCAGTTGGTTGTATCGGCACCTGGACTGGAGCGAACGCTTTGAGGCTGCGGCGGCCGATGGTTTTAAGGGTGTTGAGATTTTGCTGCCCTATGACTACGCTCCGGCGTGGTACGCCCAGCAACTGCAAACCACAAAGCTGGAGCTGACGCTCATCAATACGCCAATAGGCGAGGGGCAGGGCAGGCTGGGCTGGGCGGCGATTCCCGGCGCACAGACCCAGTTTCGGCAAGCCTTTGATCGTGCCCGTGCGGTTGCACAGGCGACCGGGTGCCGTCGTATCCACGTGATGGCGGGCGATGTCAGCCCCTTTGCGCAGGAAGACGGTCGGGCCGCACTGATCAGTAATCTGGAACATGCTTTAGCCTTGGCTGAAGCGGATGATTTGATCCTGACGCTGGAAGCGCTCAATCGCAGTGATATGGCCGGGTATTTTTATTATTTGCCCGAACAGGTCATAGAGGTGCTCCAGCATTTCAATTCCCCGCGCCTGCGCCTGCAATTTGATTACTACCACTGCGTCAAAGAAAGTTTGGACGTCCGTTCCAGCGTTGCGGCCTGTGCGCCCTGGATCGGCTATGTGCAGATCGCGGGTGCCGATGGGCGCTACGAGCCGGATCTTGCACAACATGATTTGCTGGAAGGCGTGGCTGCCTTGCCCACTTTGGGCTACGACGCTTGGCTGGGCTGCGAGTATCAGCCTCGCGCACTGCCGTCAGAAGGTTTGGCCTGGTGTCAGCCCTTGCGTGATCGCAGTGTGCTGGCTGTGCCCCATCGCCATGCTGTCGCTTGCCCGCAGGCTGCTGGGAGATAAGCCATGAAGCATGTCTTGATTACCGGCGGCAACGGCTACATCGGTCAAGCGCTGGCCCGTGCGGTAGCCAAACGTCTGGCAGCCAAAGAAATTCAAAGCCTGACCTTGGTGGATCTGGCTTTTGAAGAGCAAAGCTATCACCACGAGCCTGGCCTGCGCTGCATTAGCGGTGACTTGTCCGATGAGACCGTGCTGCAGGCCGCTTTGACCCCTGCTCCTGATACGGTTTTCCATCTGGCCTCGGTGACCAGTCGGCTTGCTGAGGAGAATTTCGCGCTGGGCCTGCGCGTCAATATCGCCGGCACGGTGAGCTTGTTCGAGCACTTGCGACAACAAGAACAGTGTCCCGTTGTGGTGTATGCCAGCAGTATTGGTGTCTTCGGTACGCCGCTGCCCCTACAGGTAGATGACAACACCCCAGTGGCACCCACCTTAAGTTACGGGACGCAGAAGCGGATGGTGGAGTTGCTGTTGGCCGATTACAGCCGCCGTGGCTTTCTGGATGGTCGCTCGGTTCGCTTGCCTACCGTGGTTGCCAGGCCCATGACTGCCGAAACGGCGCTGTCTTCATTTGCCAGCTCCTTGATTCATGCCCTTGCCGCTGGTAGCTCTTACGAGTGTCCCATCAGCCCGCAGGGGTGGATATGGCTGCTTTCTTTGCCTTCCTGCGTACAACATCTTTTGACAACGGCAAGCATCGAAACGGTCCGCTTGCCGGAGGGGCGAGTATGGAATCTGCCCGCCCAGCGTCTTCAAGTTGCAGACCTGGTACAGGCTGCGAAATCCCGCTATGGCCGGGGGGCCGATGCGGGTTTGTGTTTTCAGTCCAACCCCCAGTTTGACCGGCAGTTCGCCCAGTGGCCACCGTTGACAACGGCAATCGCCACGCAGTTGGGTATGCAGCACGACGGCGACGTCAAAACCTTGATTGAACAGGCTCTTGTTTCCTGAAGGGCCTGGCTAACTATACCTATAACGATCTACCACTAAAAAGGATTCCCCATGAAGAACCGATGGATTTCTCGCCTGTTGGGTATTGCCTTAACGAGCCTGGGTGTGGCGGCAGGTCCCGCAAAAGCGGACAAACCGGTGGAGCTGACTTTTTCGGCCTGGATTCCGCAGACACATGTTTTGGTCGCTAATTTCATGAAGCCCTGGGCCAAAGAGGTGGAGCAGGCCACCGAAGGGCGCGTCAAGATCAACTTCCTGACCAAGGCGGCCACTAACCCGGTTGGGCATCTGGATGCGGTACGCAATGGCCTGGTTGATCTGGCCTTTATTTCCTACTCCTATTACCCCGGCAATTTCGATTTGATGAAATTTGCCATGCTGCCGTTTTCGGGCAATAGCGCCGAGTCCACCTCGCTGGCAGCGTGGGATATCTATAGCAAGTATCTGCAAGATGCCAAAGAGCATCGCGGCATCAAGTTGCTGGGTATTTATGGTCACGGCCCGGGCAGTGTTTACACCACAGAAAAACAGGTACAAAACATTGCCGACTTCGATGGCCTGAAGCTGCGTATTGGCGGTGGCATGCAGGCCGATCTGTCCAAGGCGCTGAATGTGAATGCGGTGGTAAAGCCTGCTTCCGAATCGTATGAACTGCTTAGCACCGGCGTGGTGGATGGGGTTCTTTTCCCGCCTGAATCGGTTGTTTCGTTTCGTCTGGACAGCGTCGTCAAGCATGCGACGGTTTTTCCCGGCGGTCTTTATGCCGATTTGCACGGCATCATCATGAATCCGGGTGCCTTTGATCGCTTGTCTGAAAAAGACCGCGAGATCGTGGTGGGGCTTTCGGGTGAGCATATCGCGCGCATGGGGGGCAAGGCCTGGGGTGATGCGGATGTGGCCGCTCTGAAAACCCTGCAGGCAAGTCATGTGCAGTTTCACCCTGCCAGTGAAGAGCTGATTGCCGCCGTCAAAGAGCGCACAGCTTCGTTCGAGCAAACCTGGCTTGCTGCTGCAAAGGCCAAGGGCATAGACGGGCCTGCCGTGCTGGCCGAGTTTCGTGCCGATCTGAAAGCGCGGGAAAGCGGCCAGTGATCAGCGTATTCAGACTGTCTTGAACCTGCTGGACGCCGCGTGCGCCAGCAGCCCCGGAGCTACAAAGCATGAACTCCATTCTCTCTTTATTAAGAGCGGGTCTTCGGCGTCTGACTGAGTTATGCATGGTCTCGCTGGCCTTGCTGACTTTGGCCGATGTACTAGGACGCTACATTTTCAACGTGTCGGTGATGGGTGCGGTAGAACTGACGGAAATACTCATGGTGGGGGTGATCTTCTGCGGCATTGTCTTTGCCACCATGGCGCGTGAACACATTGTGGTCGACCTGGTGCCCGTTCCCGGTGGGGATAGGGGGGCGCGAGTCGTTCATATCTCCAGCCACTTGCTGGCAGCGGGGATCAGTGCCTTGCTGGCTATGGTCAGCTGGACACAAGCCGAGTCGGCGGCCGAGTACGCTGATCAGACCACCTTGCTGGGGCTGCCATTGGCTCCGGTTGTTTACTTCATGAGCATCATGCTGTTCGTCAACACACTGGTGGAGTTGGGGCAGCTTGGCCGGAGCAGGAACGCAAAGACGGCCCATCTGGAACAAGAGGCACAGAATGACTGAAGCGCTGATTGGCTTTGCCGCCATGCTCCTTTTGATCTTCCTGCGGGTGCCCGTAGCGTTTTCCATGGCCCTGGTGGGTTTTATCGGTGTTGGCATCATGCGCAACTGGCCTTCGGCCTACGCCATGACCGGCGCAGTGGTGCGTGAAAGCGGTTTTCAATATTTGCTGTCGGTGCTGCCGCTGTTCATCTTGATGGGTAACTTCATTACTCAAGCCAAATTGTCCAAAGAGCTTTACGCTGCCGCCTATGCGTTTTTGGGGCATAGAAAGGGTGGGCTGGCCATGTCTACGGTAGTGGCCTGTGGTGGTTTTGGCGCGGTGTGTGGCTCCAGTCTGGCGACGGCGGCCACCATGTCCAAAGTGGCCTACCCGCAAATGCGTAGGCTCGGTTACAGCCGTGCCTTGGCTTCTGGTTCGATCGCTGCGGGTGGCACGCTGGGCATTCTGATTCCACCCTCAATTGTGATGGTGGTCTACGCCATCTTGACCGAACAAAGCATAGGCAAGATGTTTGCCGCCGGTGTTCTGCCCGGCCTGTTGGCTGTGGGTCTCTACCTCTTGGCGGTCAGATGGACGATCTGGCGCGACCCTAATGCCGGGCCTCCCGGTGAACGCATGAGTTGGAAAGAGCGTTTGAGTGCGCTGCGCGATGTCTGGGGGGTGCTGGTGTTGTTCATTATCGTGATGGGCGGCATTTATGGCGGGGTATTTAGCTCTACTGAAGCGGCTGGGATTGGTGCTTGCGGTGCCTTTCTGTTTGCGCTGCTGCGTGGCCGTTTGACCTGGCAGACACTGTCCAATGTGCTGGTTGAGTCGGCGCGTACGACGGGCATGTTGTTCTTGGTGCTGATCGGCGCCTTGCTGTTTTCCAGCTTTATCAATTTCACCTCCATGCCCAGCGACTTGCAGGACTGGGTGCAGCAGTTCGAGATGAGCCCGATCGTGGTGATTTTGCTGATTTGCGCGATTTATATCGTGCTGGGCAGTGTGTTGGAGAGCATGTCCATGGTCTTGCTGACCGTGCCTATTTTCTACCCGCTGGTGCAGCACCTGGGCTTTGACCTGGTCTGGTTCGGCATCATCGTCGTGGTGGTCACAGAAATCAGTTTCATCACCCCGCCTGTGGGCATGAACGTCATGGTGCTGAAAAGCCTGCTGCCCGACGTGAAGATGGGCACGCTGTATCGGGGAGTCTTGCCTTTTGTGGTAGCGGATATTTTCCGCCTGGCGGTGCTCTTGGCTTTTCCAGTTATTTCGCTGCTCTTGCCCAAATACCTTGGATAAAAACGGATTCGCAACATGATTATCGACCAAAGAACCTATACCATCCCTACCGGCCTGCTGCGCGACTTCCTGTCCCTGTATGCAACGCAAGGGCGTGCCGTACAAATCGAACATCTGGGCGCTTGTCACGGCTACTACACCACGGAAGTAGGCGAACTGAATCAGGTGGTGCATCTGTGGGCATACAAGGATATGGCTGACCGGGAAGCCCGTCGTAACGCACTGGAGGCTGACCCGCGCTGGTTGGCTTATCGTCGCAAGGCCTGTGCTGCCGGTCATGTCATACGCCAGAGCAATGCCCTGCTTAAACAAGTTGATTTCGACGTCTTTACAAGCGAAGCATGACCATGAACCCGAAGATTCTTCAAGCCTGCCCCTTGCCGCCTCCTCTGGCGGGCAAACTGCCTGCCTTGTGTCCGGTTGAAACTCTGAGTGATGCGCCTGATCAAGCGCTGTTCTTGCGTGAGCGTGGCGGCGAGTTTACGGTGCTGGTCACCACAGGAACGCAGGGCGCAGACAAGGGGCTGATTGAAGCACTGCCTAATTTGAAGGCTATTTGTAGCCTGGGCGTGGGCTACGATGCCATCGACCTGGATGCAGTCCGTGCGCGTGGGGTGATGCTGAGCAATACTCCAGACGTTCTTAACGACTGCGTGGCCGACTTGGCGATTGGTTTGTTGATCGATGTGGTGCGTGGCATTTCGGCTTCCGACCGACATGTCCGGCGTGGTGACTGGCCTCGTGTCGGCCCGACCATGCCCAGCACTCGGGTCAGTGGCAAGCGTCTGGGCATGCTGGGTATGGGACGAGTCGGGCAGGTTATTGCGCGTCGCGCTATCGGCTTTGATATGGAGATCCGCTATCACACACGTAGTGCCAAACCCGAGTTGCCTTGGCAGCACGAGCCTTCATTGCTGGCTTTGGCGCAATGGTGCGATTTCCTCATCGTGGCTTGCCCCGGCAGCCCGCAAACTTACCATCTGGTGTCTGCCGAGGTCTTGAGAGCCTTGGGGCCCAACGGCTACCTGGTCAATGTCGCTCGCGGCTCTGTGGTGGATGAAAAAGCCTTGGTGGCGGCTCTTGAGCATGGCCAATTAGGCGGCGCCGGATTGGATGTGTTCGAGAACGAACCCGATGTGCCTGCCGAGTTGTTAAGTAACGAGCGGGTAGTCGTGCTGCCTCATGTAGGGAGCGCAACCCGTGAAACCCGTGCCGCCATGTGCGAGCTGGTGTTAAAGAATGTTGAGAGTTACCTTACACAAGGCAGTCTTGTGACGCCGGTTAGATTGTAAAGACTGCCTCAGGAATAACGCAGCGGTTTCAAGCTTCTGGCTTGAACTGCTGCTTCTTTCTGAGCCAGTGTTAGCCAGTATTGCCTGGTCTGCAAAGTTTTGAGTACTTGTTAAGCACCAGGTCACGAAGTTGCCCTATTTACAGGGTTGGAGTAATCGCTCTGCTTTCGACTAATGACCAAATACCGAATCTGGAGATGGGTCGTATTAGTGGGAAGTCCGTGACGAGCAGGAGTTAGCTAGCCAAGGTGCCGGCGTATCTGCTTGGTCGCCCCTTATACGACCCTCCGTCTGCCCGTCGTCAGCTTGGTCGCCTGTTCTTGCCAGCACGTTCTCCTTTGGCTGAGCAGAAACAGACGTGTTTTCTTTGCATGGAGCGGTGCTTTCAACTATATACTTGATGCTTAAACAATTAAATTGAATCGGGCCTTGTACGCCCGGCATCAGGTGGGAGGCAGCTTGCATCATGCGGCTCAATATTCAAGATTTTCAGGTAGCGGCCCAAAGCAGCCTGCCACGCTTTGTCTATGACTATGTTGCTGGTGGGGCAGAAGACGAACTCTGTCTGGCTCGTAATCAGGCAGATTTGCAGACGCTGACTTTGTCGCCACGCAGTTTGCGTGATACGTCGGCGGTATCAACAGAAATAGAGGTATTTGGACGCCGATGGGCTGCGCCTTTTGGTGTCGCTCCCGTTGGCTTGATCGATGTCGTGCGTCCACGTGGGGATCTGCACGCAGCGCGTGCCGCAGGCAAGGCGGGCTTGCCGTACATTTTGTCCACTGCCTCCAATAGCCCTTTGGAGCAGGTGCGTGAAGTCTGCGAAGGCCCATGCTGGATGCAGTTGTATGTGATGCAAGACAGGGGCATGGCCAATTCCATTCTGGATCGCGCCCGCCAAGCCGGGTTCGAAGCCTTGGTTTTGACCGTCGATGTGCCTGTAGGTGGTTATAGAGAAAAGGACATACGCCACGGCTTCAAATTGCCGTTTCGTCCAGGCCCCCGCTTATTGCTGGATATGGCTTCGCAGCCCCGCTGGCTGTGGCGTCAGGCTTTGGCCGGCCAACCCCAGTTTGTCAACCTGATGCCCACGCAAGGAGCCAGCTCCGCCCAGGCACAGGCAGCACTGCTGGCGCGAAGCATGGATCGCCGCTTGATTTGGGATGATGTCTCCTGGCTGCGTTCCAAGTGGGACGGCCCGTTGCTGATCAAAGGTGTGCTCCATCCTGAAGATGCACGTCAGGCCTTGCATTACGGTGTAGATGGACTGATTGTGTCCAATCACGGTGGCCGACAACTGGACTGTGCGCCTTCAACAATCAGCGTTCTCCCGCAAATCATGGATATCGTCAAAACGCAGATGCCGGTGTTTATCGATAGCGGCTTTCGGCGTGGTGCAGATGTCGCCAAGGCCATCGCTTGTGGAGCGACGGGCGCATTCCTGGGACGTGCCGTCGCCTACGGTTTGGCTCAAGGCGGCGAGCAGGGCGTCTCTGACGTGTTGGGCCTGGTCGCTCAGGAGCTGGAACGGACGATGATTTTATTGGGGGCTTCATGCCCGGCAGATTTGACCCAATGTCTTGTATCCTCTATCGAGTAAGGTGTCCGACGCCCGCTGAAATCTGCGGCGGGAAACTTACTCTTTGGAGGTATGGCGTGTGAAAGGAAGCTGTCTTTGCCAAGGCGTGGTCTTTGAGATTACCGGCGCTATTACGAACCTGCTCTATTGCCATTGCAGCATGTGTCGCAAGTCGCATGGTTCTGCATTCAGGGCGCGGGGCAAGGTCAAGACCAAGGAATTTCATTGGCGTCGCGGTCAGGAACTGCTGCGGTTTTATGAGTCATCGCCAGGAGAGCACCGGGGTTTTTGCTCCAGGTGCGGGTCAAATATTTTGACTAAATTCGATCAAAAACCAGAAGAGCTGGGCTTGGCGTTAGGGGTGTTGGACGATGACCCTGGTCTGCGTCCCACTTGTCACGTTTTCGTGGGCTCAAAAGCCGCGTGGCATGAGATTGCTGATGGGCTTATTCAGTACGAGGGGTTCCCGCCTGGCTAGCAGCAAGACTCGGACAGCAGAAAAACAAAACGCCAAGCTTTTGAAAGCTTGGCGTTTTGTTTTATTCGTGGTGCCGGCTAAAGGAGTTGAACCCTCGACCTTCGCATTACAAGTGCGCTGCTCTACCAACTGAGCTAAGCCGGCGAATTGACGATTATAGCCGGAATTTTCGAGAAGAAGCAATCACCAGAAAAATATTGATGTGGTCCAAGACTCACAGGCTCAGCCAGTAAGTAGGTTCTGGTTATAAGCGCATGATGAAAATGTCGTTTTAAATGCCTTTCTCCCTACCCATAATCTGATCTATCCAAGCTGTGCTTATATAGAAAGCGCGCAATTGAACATCAGTGACGGGCTCCGAAGGCCGCGTCCGGGAACGTTGGGGAACACCATGAAATTGAAGTCTGTTGTTGGCTCTGCCTTGTTGTTGACGTCTTTGCTGGGTGGTAATGTCAGCGCCCAGGTTTCTTTGCTGAATGCCTCGTTTGATGTGGCCCGTGAGACCTTTGCGGCAATCAACCCCAAGTTTGTTGAGCACTGGAAAGCCACTACGGGCGAAGACATCAAGATTGATCAGTCTTTTGCCGGAACTTCCCGTCAGGCCCAGGACATTATTCAGGGTAAGAAAGTCGATACCGTGACCTTCAACCAGGTCACCGATATTGAGTTCCTGGCCGAGCGCGGCGCGGTGGCCAAGGACTGGGCCACTAAATTCCCGAACAACAGCTCGCCTTACTACAGCACTATCGCTTTCCTGGTGCGCAAGGGCAATCCCAAGAACATCAAGTCCTGGGATGATCTGGTGCGTGACGATGTGAAACTGGTGTTCCCGAACCCCAAGACCTCGGGCAATGCTCGCTACACCTATTTGGCGTCCTGGCTGTATGCCAATGAAGCCTTTGGCGGTGATGAAGCCAAGATCAAAGAGTTTGTCGGTAAGGTGCTGGCTAATGTCGAGAGCTTCCCCACCGGGGGCCGTGGCGCGACTGTGGCTTTTGCCCAGAATGGTCAGGGTGATGTGTTGCTGACTTTTGAATCCGAAGTGCTTAATATTGCCGCCAGCGACGAATTCAAGGGCAGTGAACTGGAAGTGGTGGTGCCCCCCGTCAGCGTATTGGCTGAGTTCCCCGTAGCCGTGGTGGATCGTGTGGTTGACCAGAAGGGCACCCGCAAGGAGGCGACCGAATACCTGAAGTTCCAGTACACCCCGGAGATTCAGCGTCTGTTGGCTGGTTTCAACTACCGTGTGACGGATCCTGCTGTTGCCAAGGAGTTTGAGTCCAAATACGCACCGGTCAAGTTGATCAACCCCACCGACCTCCTGGGTTCCTGGACTGATATTCAAAGCCGCCACTTTGCCGCGAATGGCGTGTTGGACCAGTTGCTGGCCAAGTAATTCATGAGCCGTACTCTTGTGGGCGGGGTGCAGGATTCCGGGGCGAAGACTGCGCTAAAGCCACTCTTTTTTCTGCGTCGCCCCGTCATGCCGGGTTTTGGGCTGAGCTTTGGCTTTAGCGTCCTGTACCTGTCCATTATTGTGCTGCTGCCTTTGTCGGCCTTGTTCATGTACGTCAGTGACATGAGTCTGGCCGATTATTGGCGTGCGGTCACGGATAAGCGCGTCGTCAGCAGCTATCAGGTTACGATCAGCGCTGCCCTTTATTCCACCCTGACTGCTAGCGTGGTGGGGTTCATTATTGCCTGGATCATCACGCGCTTTGAGTTTCCGGGGCGTCGCCTGATCGATGCTTTGGTAGACCTGCCGTTTGCCTTACCGACTTCGGTAGCGGGTTTGACCTTGGCGACGCTGTTTGTGCCCGGCGGCTGGTTTGGTCAGTTTCTGCCGGAAGGCTGGAAGATCGCCTATCAATACCCCGGCATTGTTCTGGCCATGACCTTTACCAGTTTGCCCTTTGTGGTGCGTATTGTGCAGCCCGTGATTGAAGAGCTGGGGGCCGAGTACGAAGAGGTTGCCCACACACTGGGTGCCAGTGGCTGGCAGACGTTCAGCAAAGTGGTGTTTCCTCCGCTGATTCCTGCGCTGGTCACGGGAGCCTCCCAGGCTTTTATCCGCAGTTTGGGTGAGTTCGGCGCAGTCATCATGATTGCTGGCAACATTCCCTACAAAACCGAAGTGTCGTCCCTGATGATTTTTGTGCGCCTACAAGAATTCAACTATCCGGCGGCGGCGGCGATTGCCTCGGTGATCTTGATCGCCTCCTTGCTGCTGCTGTTCACCTTGCAACTAGTGCAGAATCGCTTGTTGGGCTGGCAGCGGAGGGCGTCATGAGAAAAACACCTAAAAGCACGGCTGATCGCCTGATTCTGGCCTTGGGCATTGCCTTGGTGCTGGGTCTGCTGGTGGTCCCCCTGATACTGATCTTCTCCAAAGCCTTGGGCGATGGTTTGCCAGCTTTATGGAGCAATCTGCAAGAGGACTATATGCTGCATGCCATCGGGCTGACCTTGTTTGTGGCGGCATTGACGGTGCCCTTGAACATGGTCTTTGGCATCTTGCTGGCCTGGTGTCTGACGCATTACGAGTTCCGTGGCCGTCGTTTGCTCAGTACCTTGGTGGACTTGCCTTACGCGGTCTCCCCGGTGGTGGCAGGTCTGTGTTATCTGGTGGTTTACGGAGTGGAGTCGTCTCTGGGACAGTGGTTAAGCGCACGTGATATCCAGTTGATGTTCGCCTGGCCGGGAATCCTGATGGTCACGATCTTTGTGACCACGCCTTATGTGGCCCGTATCCTGATTCCTATCATGCAGGCGCAAGGCTCGGACGCGCAGGCGGCGGCGTTAAGTCTGGGTGCCAATGGTTGGCAGATCTTCTGGCACGTCACGCTGCCGGATATCAAATGGGCCTTGCTGTATGGCGTGGTGCTGACCAATGCTCGTGCGATTGGCGAGTTCGGCGCGGTGTCCGTGGTGTCTGGCACCATCATGAATCAGACCTTGACCTTGTCCCTGCTGGTGGATCAGTTGAACAACGATAACAAGGCGGCTGCGGCCTTTACAGCGGCTGCGCTACTGGCTCTATTCGCCATCGTGTCCGTGATGCTCAAGAGCTTGTTGGAGTGGCGTGTGGCGGCTGGGCGTCGTCGCAATCAGGCTGAGGCGGTGCAGTAGGGGTAGAACTTAGCGTGCTTAATTAAAGAGAGTGTTCTTGGCTGCGCTCAGTGACAATGCAAGTGCTTGGGTGACCGGTTCTACTATTTGATATCTGTAGTAGAACTGGTTATCCAAGAGGTAAAAAAGGCTCCTTACGGAGCCTTTTTTGTCTGCGTCGAACGCGCCTTATTTGACGATTTTCAGGTGCGAGACCTTGTCAGCGTCTTTTTTGGCAACGGGCGCTTCCGGTGTCGCTTCAGGGGCTGCCTCTGGTGCTTCGCCTTCCGCGTAAGGCTCGGATTCGACGACCTCAAAACCCATGCCAGCGCCTGTTTCGCGTGCGTAGATGGCCGATACGGCCGCTACGGGCACGAAAATGTCTTCCGTGACACCGCCGAAGCGGGCCTGGAATTCAATGTAATCGTTACCCAGGATCAGGCCATTGGTGGCCAGATGCCCAATATTCAGGGTGATTTGACCATCCTGAATATGGCCGCGTGGAACAACAGTGTTGGCGTCTACCGTGACCACAATGTGTGGTGTGTATCCGTGATCAGAACACCATTCGTGTAGAGCGCGCAACAGGTAGGGTTTGGTAGAGGTCTCTTGCATAATGAATTAGCGACGCATGACTTTTTCGGAAGGCGTCAGCGCTTCAATGTAAGCAGGACGCGAGAACACGCGCTCGGCGTACTTTTGCACAGGAGCAGCGCTCTTGGGCAGTTCGATACCGTAGTGGTCCAGGCGCCAGAGCAGGGGAGCGATCGCCACGTCCAGCATGGAGAATTCTTCACCCAGCATGTATTTGTTCTTGAGCAGGATCGGAGCCAACTGCGACAAGTGGTTGCGGATTTGCTGACGGGCCAGTTCTTGTGCCTTGGCATCCGTGTTGCGGCGGTCTTCCAGGGCAGCCACGTGTACAAACAGTTCCTTCTCGAAGTTGTACAGGAACAGGCGAGTACGGGCGCGCATGGTAGGGTCCGCAGGCATCAGCTGAGGATGCGGGAAACGCTCATCAATGTATTCATTGATGATGTTCGATTCGTACAAGATCAGGTCACGTTCTACCAGGATGGGCACCTGTCCGTAGGGGTTCATGACGGCGATATCTTCAGGCTTGTTGTACAAGTCGATGTCGCGGATCTCGAAATCCATGCCTTTTTCAAACAACACAAAACGGCAGCGCTGTGAGAATGGGCAAGTTGTTCCAGAGTAGAGCACCATCATGGTAGGAGATTCCAGTCGTAGAAATAAAAACAAGAGCCTCACGGCTCAGAACTTAAAACCCTGCAGAGGGTTTTAACAATAAAAAGCCGGGCAGGCTAGTTAGGCCTGCCCGTCTAGCATAGCGTTTTACTTGATGTCTTTCCAGAAAACGCTGTTCAGGCGCCATGCAACGGCAAAGAACAAGAGCAGGAACAGGATTACGCCCACACCAATTTTCTTGCGCTCCAGTTGCACAGGTTCTGCCATCCAGTCCATGAAGTTGGCCAGGTCGGCGACATCGCTGTCGTACTTGGCAGCCATCTTGGCATTGACGGGCTCGAGCTTGACCGAGTCGGAGGCATGGCCAGTGTAATTGTCCAATACTTCTGTCTTGACGGACGAGAAGCCGGCGGGATCGTAGCTGGCGACTGTCTTGACCCACTCTTTGCTGCCATCGTCTTTGGCGGTTTCAGCCACGGTCGTACGGTGCAAAGTCACACCACCTTGGCGCTCCCACATGGCGTGAGGCATACCCACGCTTGGGAAAACCAGGTTATCCCAGCCTGTAGGACGGGATGCGTCACGGTAGAAAGTGCGCAGGTAGGTGTAGATGTAGTCTGCGCCGCTAGGGCCCAGGTTGGTGGACTTGGCACGTGCAATCACGGACAGGTCAGGAGGAGCAGCACCAAACCATTTCTTGCCCATTTCCGGGGTCATGGCGATCTTCATCAGATCACCCACCTTGTCCGAGGAGAACAGCAAGTTTTTCTTGATGTCTTCTTCGGTCAGGCCGATATCTGTCAGCTTGTTGTAGCGCATGGAGTTGGCGCTATGACAGTTCAGACAGTAGTTCACAAACAGTTTTGCGCCATTTTGCAAAGCCGCCATGTCATTCATGCGGTCGGGCGCGCGCTCCAGGGCATAGCCACCTTCGGCGGCCACAGCCACCGTGCAGGTAAGGGACAAGGCCAGAGCGCCAAGCAGTTTTTTAATCATGGTCATTCCGTTTCGTGTTGGGGGCCTAGTGAGGGCGGAAAGTCACGCGATCAGGTTCGGGTTTGAATGTACCCATGCGGCTCCATACTGGCATCAACAGGAAGAATGCCAGGTAGATCACCGTACCGATCTGGCTCAGCAGGTTGAACAAGTCGTTCGGGGCCTGCGTGCCCAGGTAACCCAAGATCAGGAAGTTGATGATGAAAATCGCGTACAGCACTTTGTGCCAGGTAGGACGGTAACGAATCGACTTCACAGGCGATTTGTCCAGCCAAGGCAGGAAGAACAGGATCACGACCGTACCACCCATGGCCACCACGCCCCAGAACTTGGCGTCGATAACACGCAGCAACACAGCAACAGCGATCAGGATGGCTGGAACAGCCAGACGCCAGATACCGGGCAGCTTGCCTTTGACGAACAGCACCAGCGCGCCCAGCACGGAAGCACCGGCCAGAACCCAGGTAAAGTCAGCGGTTGTGGCACGCAGCATGGAGTAGAAAGGCGTGAAGTACCAGACAGGCGCAATGTGTGGAGGAGTCTTTAGCGCATCGGCTGGGCTGAAGTTGTTGAACTCCAGGAAGTAGCCGCCCATTTCAGGAGCAAAGAAGACAATCGCGGCAAATACAATCAGGAAGCCAGCCACACCCAGGATGTCGTGTACCGAGTAGTAGGGGTGGAAGGGAATGCCATCCAAAGGACGACCTTGCGCGTCTTTGGGGCCGTTCTTGATTTCGATACCGTCAGGGTTGTTGGAACCGACTTCGTGCAGCGCGATCAGGTGAGCCACAACCAGGCCCAGCAGGACCAGAGGCACAGCAATGACGTGCAGCGCAAAGAAGCGGTTCAGGGTGGCGTCGGACACCACGTAGTCACCACGGATGAAAATAGCCAGGTCAGGACCAATGAAAGGAATGGCCGAGAACAGGTTAACAATCACCTGGGCGCCCCAGTAGGACATCTGGCCCCATGGCAGCAGGTAGCCCATGAAGGCTTCAGCCATCAGACAGAGGAAAATGGCAACGCCAAAGATCCACACCAGTTCACGAGGCTTGCGGTAAGAACCGTAGAACAAGCCGCGCAGCATGTGCAGGTACACCACCACGAAGAACATGGAAGCGCCTGTGGAGTGCATGTAGCGGATGATCCAGCCACCGGGCACTTCGCGCATGATGTACTCAACCGACTCAAAGGCCAGTTTGGCATCAGGCTTGTAGTTCATGACCAGAAAAATACCAGTCACAATCTGGATGACCAGCACCAGCAGTGCCAGGGAACCAAAGAAGTACCAGAAGTTGAAGTTCTTCGGCGCGTAATATTCTGACATGTGCTCTTTGTACATGGATGTCAGGGGGAAGCGCCTGTCAATCCATCCCAAGAGTCCTGTCGTTTCGACGGTTTTCTCGCCAGCCATGAAACGGCTCCTTTATCTTTTTAAATAGTACGTATTGGGTTACAGCCGCCTTAGGCCTTGTTGTTTTCGTCTACGCCGATGGTAACCATCGTGCCGTCGGCCGAGAACTCGTAGGGCGGGATTTCCAGATTGTCCGGAGCAGGCTTGTTGCTGTAGACCCGGCCGGCCAGGTCAAACGTGGAGCCGTGGCAGGGGCACAGAAAGCCGCCTTCCCAACCACCGGGCAGACCGGCGCCAGCGCCAGCGGCCAGATGCGGGGTAGGGGAGCAACCCAGGTGGGTGCAAATACCGATACAGATAAAGATTTCAGGGCGACGCGAACGATATTCGTTCTTGGCGTACGCGGGGGTGTAGCCGGGACGGTCCGAGTCAGGGTCGGCCAGTTGGCTATCGAGCTTGGGCAGGGCGTCCAGTTGCTCTTGGGTGCGGTGCAGAATCCAGACCGGTTTCCCGCGCCATTCAACGGTGCGCATCTGACCGGGGGCGATATTGGAAATATCAACCTCTACGGGAGCGCCGGCCGCTTTTGCTTTCTCCGAAGGAGCAAAGGAGCTGACAAAGGGAACAGCTGTTGCCACACCAGCAACACCACCTAATGCACAGGCGGTGGCGACCCAGGTGCGGCGCGAAGGATCGGGCGGAAGATTGAAATCAACCGCGCCTCTGGCATCGGGCTGTGTCGTGTTCTGACTCATTCTAGTATCCTTATTCCTGCCCGACTCGGGCAATACCACAATTTACGGATTTGGGCCTGGGTATATTATTCAACCGCACATTATACGCGTTACCCAGCGCAGCATAACTTGATCAAAGGTGAACATATGAACAAGGCTCGAGGTTTCCTGAACGAATTCCGGGAGTTCGCCGTTAAGGGCAACATGATGGACCTTGCGGTCGGTGTCATTATTGGCGCTGCTTTCGGCAAGATTATCGACTCGCTGGTAAAAGACATCATCATGCCCGTCATCAGTTTCATCCTTGGCGGCGAGGTGAATTTTACCAATCAGTTCACAGTCTTGCGTAGACCAGAGGGCTTTACCGGCCCAGAAACCCTGGAAGCTTTGAGGTCGGCAGGGGCTGTTGTTCTTTCGTGGGGTAGCTTCCTGACCATTTTGATCAACTTCATCTTGCTGGCCTTCGTGGTGTTTTGCATGGTCAAGATGATTAACCGTATGCGCGCCACGGTGGCCAAGGAAGAAGCAGCGGAAGTCGTTCCCGCGCCAACCCCTGAAGACGTGCTGTTGCTGCGTGAGATCAGGGATTCGCTGAAAAAATAAAAGCCCAAACGTATCAAAGCTTTAAGGTGCCTTTCGGCACCTTTTGTTTATGTAAACCCACCGGCAGGGCCAAGTTTGCCCGCGCCGGATGCCTGATTTTAGCCTTTCCTGGCCTGGGCTTGTCTAGCCATGCGGGGCTTTAAAGCTTGTTCAAGGTCATATGTGCTGGTTTTTGGTGAAGTCAGATCGGGTTGTCCATGTCGATGAACTCCACCTCAATACCAAATTGACGCGCAATTTCCTCACCCAGAGCTTTGGCACCGTAGCGTTCGGTGGCATGGTGACCGGCAGCCATGAAGGCAATATTGTTTTCCTGTGCGCTGTGAAAGGTCTGTTCTGAGGCCTCACCGCTGATATAAAGATCGGCTTGGGCGGCAACGGCACTATCAATAAAACCCTGTGCGCCTCCCGTGCACCAGGCGATTCGGCGGACTTTCCGTTGTAAATCACCAACAATTAGTGGTTTGCGGTGTAAGTTATTGCAAACTGTCAGGCCGAATGTTTCCAGTGAAACGGGGGCAGGCAGTTCACCCAGCCAGACCAGTCCGTCCGGGCCACAGGTTTGTGCCAAGCCGTTTGCATCACGGAGCACCTCAATGCCTAATTGCCGAGCCAGTTGAGCGTTGTTGCCAAACTCGGGATGCGCATCCAGGGGCAGGTGATAGCCCAAGAGGTTAAGCTGATGCGACAGGACGCGTTCGATACGAGTTTTTCGGGTGCCAACAATACATGGGTTCTCGTTTTTCCAGAACCAGCCGTGGTGTACCAAAATTGCGTCCGCCTGGCGGGCAATAGCGGCATCAATCAGCGCCAGCGAGGCCGTTACGCCGGTGACAAGTTTGCCAATATAGGGCTTGCCTTCGACCTGGAGCCCATTGGGACAGTAGTCTTTGAAACGGGTGATATCCAAGGTGCTATTGAGCCAGTTGGCCAGTTCTGCCGTTGAAACCTGAGTCATGGAAATCCTTATCTGAAAGAGTGCTATGCGTCGATTGTGGCTAGTATTTGCTCAAGCGGTGACGATCTGCTTAGCGGGTTTTTTTATTGTGGTGACATTCAGGCCTCAGTGGTTGGGAGCACCCCAGTTACCCGTGCGCACAACTGATGCGGTGGTCATGCCGGCACCGGTTCCTTCTTTACTGGCCCCTGTCGCCCAGGAGAGCCCCTTGTCTTATGCCTCGGCGGTCACCCAGGCCGCGCCGGCTGTCGTTAATGTGTACACCAGCAAGCATTTGGAAGGCAATTCTCCCTTGCTGGAAGACCCCGATTTGCAACGTCTGTTCCGTGAACTGCCTGATCTGATGGGGCGTCGCTCCACAATCAACCTGGGCTCGGGCGTGATCGTACACGAACAAGGCTATATCCTGACCAATTACCATGTGATCGAGGCGGCCGACGCCATTGAGGTGGCCTTGTCGGATGGGCGTCAGGCCAAGGCTCGCTTGATTGGTTCGGACCCGGAAAGCGATCTGGCTGTGCTCAAGATCGATCTGCCCAAACTGGTGGTGATCCGGACACAGTCCCAGGATCAGTTGCAGGTGGGAGATGTCGTACTGGCTATCGGCAACCCTTTCGGAGTGGGGCAAACCACCACAATGGGTATTGTGTCGGGGCTGGGGCGCAATCGCCTGGGTATCAATATTTACGAGAACTTTATCCAGACAGATGCGGCAATCAATCCGGGCAATTCTGGTGGTGCCTTGGTGGATGTGACGGGCCGACTGGTGGGGATCAATACCGCTATTTATTCTGAAACCGGTGGGTCGCTGGGAATCGGCTTTGCCATTCCTGCTTCGACAGCGCTGGCCATTATGGACGAGATCATTCGTAATGGAGAAGTGACGCGGGGTTGGCTGGGGCTGGAGCCGCAGGACATCACGCCAGACTTGGTCAAGAGCTTCAAGCTGAAAAGTGATGCGGGTGTGATTATTGCCAGCGTGCAGCGTCATGGCCCGGCTGCCGAGGCCCATTTGCTGGTTGGGGATATCGTGTTGGGGTTGAATGGTCAGCCAGTGACCGATTCAATTGATCTGCTCAACCAGATTGGCCCCGTGCAACCTGGGCAGACCGTGACGTTACGTGTGCTGCGCGATGGCAAGGAGCTGGATGTTCCTGTCAAGGTTGGTATGCGGCCTCAGGTGCGCAAGTAAGGTCAGCAGCTTCCCTGCTTTTTCCTGGTGGGGTGCCCCTCGAAGAAGGGTTGAAGGGCCATGGCCTTGAGGGCTGTACCGGTTTTTGGCTGTTTTACAGATCGTAGCGGCACAAGGGCTTTGCAACGCGTCTATAAAAGAATGGCTCTCTAGGACTGCTCTTTTTGGAGCAGGGCAAGAGAGCCATTTTTGGGCCTGCACTGACAAAAACCTAGCGTGTACAGACCGATGTTGCTTTGACCGTTTTACAGGTCCAGCTCACGGCCTTCGCTGCTTTCCGTTTCTCGTTTTTTGATCAGGCTGGCGGCCAGAATCCCTAACTCATAGAGCAGGCATAGCGGAGTTGCTAACAGAAGCTGGCTGACCACGTCCGGTGGAGTAACAATAGCAGCGATGACAAAGGCACCCACAATGACATAGCCACGGATTTCACGCAGCTTGGCTACCGTCACAACGCCTGTTTTTACCAGCAAGATCACTGCGATCGGCACTTCAAATGTAATGCCAAATGCCAGGAACATGGTCATGACAAAACCCAGGTAGGCTTCGATGTCCGGAGCTGGCGTAATCGATTGTGGGGCAAACGTGGCGATGAAATGGAAAACGGTGCGGAACACCACGAAATAACAAAATGCCATGCCAGCGATGAACAGCAAGGTGCTGGTCATGATCAGGGGCAACGCCAGTTTCTTCTCGTGGTTATACAAGCCAGGCGCAATAAAGGCCCATGCCTGATAAAGCACAATCGGCAAGGCCAGCACGAAGGCTGCCATCAGGGTGACTTTGACCGGCACCATGAAAGGGGTAATTACCCCCGTGGCGATCATGCGTGTGCCCTCGGGCAGCGAGCTCATCATGGGCTGTGCCAACACATCGTAAATGGCCGAGGCACCCGGATAGGTAAACAACACGATAAAAATTCCCACCACGGCAATAACGGCGCGTAACAGGCGTGTGCGCAGCTCTACCAGGTGAGAGATAAAGGTGTCTTCTTGAGGCGCGTCGGTGCTCATGCCGTAGGTCCTTTAGCGGGGTGGGCGGGAGCATCCGTAGGACGGGGAGCGTCGTCACTGGCAGGCGCGCTCGGCGCTGGTGGGGCGGCTGCATCCGTGCTTGGCTGGCTGACAGCCGGTTCTGTTAAAGCGGCGTCGGGCGTTGTAGTCGCGCTGTCAGCGGTATCTGAGAAGGCCTTACGTGCGGACTCCGACGCATTTTGTAGCGTGTCGCGCGCTTCGGTTAGAGGCTGGCTGATGCTTTTGCCCGTGTCCTCGACCGAACTGCGCACCGAGCGCGCGGCGTCCTCCATCTGGTCTTTGAGCTTATTGACCTCATCCAGATTGATTTCACGTTGGATATCGGATTTGACCTCGGTGACGTAACGCTGAGCGCGGCCAAGCAGATGCCCGGCTGTGCGAGCCACTTTGGGAAGGCGCTCCGGACCGATAACGATCAAAGCAACTACGCCAATCAGGAGTAGCTCAGTAAAGCTGATATCAAACATGGAGACTCACGTAAAAGTCAGGTGCGATCGGACTTTTCCTTTGCCTGCACATCGATGGTTTGGGGGTCTGCCGTACGCTGGCTGACAGACTCGGGATTTTTCTCGTCGTCGCCAACTTCTTTCATGCCTTCTTTAAAACCTTTGACTGCACCGCCCAGATCCGAGCCGATGTTACGCAGTTTTTTGGTGCCGAAAACCAGGGCGACGATGACCAGAACGATCAACCAGTGCCAAATGCTAAAGCTACCCATAATGTATCTCCCTTAAGCAGCCATGGCTGCGCGTTGTTGCCATGGGCGCTCACCGCCCAAGATGTGCATGTGTAAATGGTTGATTTCCTGCCCGCCATCCAAACCGTTGTTGATGACAATGCGGAAACCGCCTTCTGGGCCGGGGCGACAACCAGCCTTTGCGGCCAGGGAAGGAGCCAAAGCCATCATTTTACCCAACCATTCGCTATCCTGGTCCGATACGTCCTGCATGGAGACGACGTGTTTTTTGGGAATGACCAGAATATGAATAGGAGCCGCTGGGTTGATGTCGTGAAATGCCAGAAAATCCTCGTCCTCGTATACCTTTTTGGACGGGATCTGACCGGCAGCAATTTTACAGAAAAGACAGTTCTCGCTCATAGCAACCTCGGTAGCGAAGCACTCGCTGGGCGAATGCTGAAAATCTAGGTATTAGGACAGTGTAGCGCGACTAGATGACAGGATTACGCTTGATCCTTAGGTCGCGAAGCTTTTTCTTCCAATCCCGATGTGCCTTCACGGCGCAGCAGCTCTGTCAGGACATCACGAGGCTCCAGACCATAATAGGTCAGGGCCACCAGGCTATGAAACCACAGGTCTGCGGTTTCGCAGACAATGCGTTCGCGCTCCTGATCCTTAGCCGCCATGACCAGCTCGGTTGCCTCCTCGCCGATCTTTTTCAAGAACGCATCCGGCCCTTTGGCCAGAAGCTTGGCGGCATAGGACGAGGAAGGGTCCCCGCCTTGTGCCGGCAAACGGGACTTCAGAGTGCGGCCAAGATGATCGAGAATAGTCTCGACAGTAGGTTGTTCGTTCATCGGTAAATATGCTCCGGGTCTTTCAGGACGGGATCAACCACCACCCATTGTGCTTGATCGCTCTGGCCTTGTAACTGGCGATAAAAGCAGCTTTCACGTCCCGTATGACAGGCAATCTGACCAAGCTGTTCCACGCTGAGCAAAATAACATCGCCGTCGCAGTCCAGGCGCAAGTCGCTGACATGCTGCACATGGCCGGATTCCTCGCCTTTGCGCCACAGGCGCTGGCGGGAACGCGACCAGTACACGGCGCGGCCAGTACTGACGGTCTCTTGCAGGGACTCCTGGTTCATCCAGGCGACCATCAGGATTTTGCCCGTGGCCTGGTCCTGTGCAATCGCAGGGATCAGACCTTGTTCATCAAAGCGGATTTCAGCCAGCCAGGCCGGTAAGTCTGCCATTAGCGTCGCACCTGAATACCTTGCGCAGCCATGAAATCCTTGGCTTCGGCAATAGTGTGTTGACCATAGTGGAAGATGCTGGCGGCCAGCACGGCACTAGCACCACCTTTGATCACGCCGTCGGCCAGGTCTTGCAGGCCACCCACGCCGCCAGAGGCGATAACGGGCACGGAGACCGCATCGGATACGGCACGGGTCAGTTCCAGATCAAAGCCGGATTTGGTGCCGTCGCGGTCCATGCTGGTCAGCAGCAGCTCGCCTGCGCCATAGTCGGCCATGCGGGCTGCCCATTCCACGACATCCAGACCTGTTCCACGACGGCCGCCGTGAGTAAAGACTTCCCAGCGGGGAGCTTCGTTTTCGGCACTGACACGGCGAGCATCAATGGCGACAACCATGCACTGCGTGCCGTGGTGATCGCTGGCAGCACGCACCAGATCAGGGTTGCTGATGGCGGCGCTGTTAATGGACACCTTGTCCGCACCGGCATTGAGCAGGCGCTGGATGTCCGTGACTTCACGGACACCGCCACCGACTGTCAGCGGAATGAAAATCTGGCTGGCCACCTGTTCGATGATCGGCAAGATCAGATCCCGGTTGTCCGAGGTGGCGGTAATGTCCAGGAAGGTCAGCTCATCGGCACCCTGGTCGTTGTATTTGCGGGCGATCTCTACCGGGTCTCCGGCATCGACCAGATCCACAAAGTTGATTCCTTTGACCACGCGACCGGCGGTGACATCCAGACAGGGGATAATGCGGCAGGCTAATTCGTTGGCAGCAACCTGGCTCATGCCGGGTACTCGTCAGCAAATGTTTGTGCCTCGGCAAAATCCAGGGTGCCTTCATAAATGCTGCGCCCCAAAATGACACCTTCAATCCCTTCGTGCTCGACAGCACACAGGTCTTCGATGTCTTTCAGGTTGGTGACGCCGCCCGAGGCGATCACAGGAATCTTGACGTGCTGAGACAGTTTGACGGTGGCTTCGATATTGACGCCTGTCAACATGCCGTCGCGGCCAATATCCGTATAGATAATGGATTCGCAGCCGTAGTCTTCAAATTTCTTGGCCAGGTCCAGTACGTCGTGGCGTGTCAGCTTGCTCCAGCCATCGGTGGCGATTTTGCCGTCACGAGCGTCCAGGCCAACAATGATGCTGCCAGGAAAAGCGCTGCAAGCGTCCTGCAGGAAACCTGGGCTTTTGACGGCGGCTGTGCCAACAATGACATAGCTCATTCCGGCGTCCAGGTAGCGTTCGATGGTGTCCAGATCGCGGATACCGCCCCCGATCTGTACGGGAATCTCACCGTCAATGGCCGCAATAATGGATTTGATGGCTTCGCTGTTCTTGGGCTTGCCGGCAAAAGCGCCGTTCAAGTCCACCAGATGCAGGCGCCGGGCCCCTTGCTCGAGCCACTGTGTTGCTATTTTGGCCGGATCATCCGAGAAAATAGTGGCGTCGTCCAGGTCACCCTGGCGAAGGCGCACACAACGCCCGTCTTTAAGGTCGATGGCGGGAATCAAAAGCATGGTCTTTAGCCGTAAAAAACGTAAGAAATACTGGGTCGGAAAAAGTCGAAAAGACGCCAGGAAGCTTTATTGAAAAATCATGGCTTCCAGTTGGCGAAATTCCGGAACAGTTGCAGGCCGTTGTCCGCACTTTTCTCAGGATGGCATTGCAACGCAAAAATATTAGCGTTTGCGATCGCCGAGGTAAAGCGTTGGCCATAGTGCGTCGAACCACAAGTTTGATCTATATGCAGCGGATCGACAAAGTAGCTATGCACAAAGTAAAAGAACGCGCCATCTTCAATGCCAGCCCATAAGGGGTGGTCTTGAGTCTGGTGTACGCGGTTCCAGCCAATATGGGGCACTTTCAGCCCGGTGCCGGAGGCGTGGTCGCTGCTTTTGTAGTTTGGGCCCTCAAAACGGCGCACTTGGCCGGGAATCAGACCTAAACAGGGGACATTGCCTTCCTGACTGGAGTCGAACAGCATTTGTTCGCCTACGCAGATACCTAATAAAGGTTTGCTGCGGGCTGCAGTCAGCAAGGCATCGCGCAAACCGGATTGGTCCAGGTGGGCCATGCAATCGGGCATGGCTCCCTGGCCGGGTAATACAACCCGGTCCGCATCCAGAATGGCTTGAGGAGTTTGAGCAAGAACAATGCGCGCATCAGGTGCAGCGGCATGCAGTGCCCGGGCAACCGAGAAGATGTTGCCCGAACCGTAATCGACAATAGCGATAGTGGTCACGATGTGTGTCCAAAGGACGTTTACAGAACCCCTTTGGTCGAAGGCACCACGCCTTCGCTACGTGGGTCCAGCTCCAGAGCCATACGCAATGCTCGACCAAAGGCTTTAAACACGGTTTCGCACTGATGATGTGCGTTTTCGCCGCGCAGGTTATCGATGTGCATAGAAACCAGGGCGTGGTTGACAAAACCCTGGAAAAACTCGCGTGCCAAGTCTACATCGAACTGACCGATTCGTGCGCGGGTAAAGGGCACAAAATAAAACAGACCAGGGCGACCGGAGAAGTCCACGACGACGCGCGACAGGGCTTCGTCCAGCGGCACGTAGGAGTGGCCATAGCGGCGCAGACCGGCTTTGCTACCGACAGCCTTGGCAAATGCCTGGCCCAGCGCAATGCCGATATCTTCGACGGTATGGTGGTCGTCGATGTGGGTATCGCCCTCACAGTGCACATCCAAGTCGATCAGACCGTGGCGGGCAATCTGGTCCAGCATGTGGTCCAGAAAAGGCACACCGCTGTTGAGCGAGTGACGGCCGGTGCCGTCCAGGTTAACGGCCACGCGGATGCGGGTTTCATTGGTATTGCGGGTAATCTCGGCGGTACGCATATCAGAGCCGGCGGCAAGGCCGGTATCAGGATTGGTTCAATCGGAATTGCGCGCTGGCAGCGTGGGCGTACAGGCCCTCGCCTTGTGCCAGCGTAGCGGCTATGGGTCCCAGTGTCTGGGCGCCTGATTCTGAAACCTGAATAATGCTGCTGCGTTTCTGGAAATCGTAGACGCCCAACGGTGACGAGAAACGCGCAGTGCGTGCCGTCGGCAGGACATGGTTAGGCCCGGCACAGTAATCGCCCAGCGATTCGGAGCTGTAGGGGCCTAGGAAAATGGCGCCAGCATGGCGGATTTTGCCCAACAAGTCCTGGGCGTTCCGGGTAGAGACTTCCAGGTGTTCCGGCGCGATATGGTTGCTGATCTGACAGGCCTCGTCCAGATCGCGGACGTGGATCAGGGCTCCCCGGCCAGACAGGCTGCGACGGATGATGTCCTCGCGTGGCATGGTGGGTAACAAGCGTTCGATAGCGGCTTCAACCTGATCCAGAAAGTCGGCATCGGGGCACAGCAAGATGGCCTGGGCCAGCTCGTCGTGTTCGGCCTGGGAGAACAGGTCCATGGCCACCCAGTCGGCTGGAGCACTGCCGTCGCTGATGATCAGGATTTCGGAGGGGCCGGCAATCATGTCGATACCCACCACACCAAAGACGCGGCGTTTGGCAGCGGCTACATAGGCGTTGCCGGGGCCGACAATCTTGTCCACCGCAGGAATGGTATCCGTGCCGTAAGCCAAGGCGCCCACGGCTTGTGCGCCACCAATGGTGAACACGCGATCGACACCACCTAGGGCGGCGGCGGCCAGCACGATAGGGTTGCGCACGCCATCGGGTGTAGGCGTGACCATGATCAGTTCAGGAACACCCGCCACTTTGGCGGGAATGGCGTTCATCAGAACCGAGGAGGGGTAAGCGGCCTTGCCACCGGGAACATACAGTCCCACACGGTCCAAGGGGGTGACTTGCTGGCCCAGCACGGTGCCGTCGGCTTCTGTGTAGGTCCAGGTTTGGGCACGTTGATGTTCGTGATAACGGCGCACGCGCTCGGCGGCCTGCTCCAGTGCCTTGCGCTGACCGGCGGGCAGGCTGTCCAGGGCTGCAAACAGCTCTTCTTTAGAAATTTCCAGTGCCGAAGCCTGTTCAACGGCCAGTCGGTCAAAGCGCTGGGTGTAATCCAACAAGGCCGTGTCTCCCTCATGCTGGATACGATGCAGAATCTCGGCACAAGCGTGCTCGATAGACGCGTCTTCAGACGCTTCGTAAGCCAGTAGCGTGCGCAGTTCGGCATCGAACTGGGCGGATTGAGAGTTCAGGCGATGGATCAGTGACATGTCGCTATAGGAAAAAGCTAAGGATCAAGGGCCAGTGTATAACATTTCGCTTGCGCAAAAGGCGGTCTGCGTCTTTTGCGCAAGCAGGATTGTTCGGCTGTTTGTCCCCTGCAAGAAGCAGGGGAGATTTTACTCGTCCACCGAGGCGCGAGAGAAAGCGTCGATCAGGGGTTGTAGCTGGGTACCACGGTTTTTCATGGCAGCTTGATTGACGATCAAACGTGAGGAGATGGGGGTGATGTCTTCCACTTCCACTAGCTTGTTGGCACGCAGGGTGCCGCCGCTGGAGACCAGATCCACAATGGCGTCAGCCAGACCGACCAGCGGGGCCAGCTCCATGGAGCCATATAGCTTGATCAGGTCCACGTACACGCCTTTGCTGGCGAAGTGTTCGCGAGCCGCGCGCGTGTATTTGGTTGCGATACGCAAGCGCGAACCTTGTTTGACAGCCGAATGGTAGTCAAAGCCCTCCGCCACGGCTACGCACAGACGGCAACGGGCAATGTTCAGATCCACGGGCTGGTATAGACCGCCGGGGTGCTGTTCCATGTGCTCGTACAACACGTCCTTGCCGGCAATCCCGATATGGGCAGCACCGTATTGCACGTAGGTCGGCACGTCCGTGGCACGCACAATAATCAGACGCAGGTCCGGATTATTGGTGGGCAGGATCAGTTTGCGCGACGTTTCCGGGCTTTCCAGCACTTTGATGCCCGCCTCTTCCAGCAAAGGCAGGGTTTCGTCAAAAATCCGGCCTTTGGACAAGGCCAGCGTCAGAGGTTGATTTAAACCGGCGGGGCTCATTAGGTTTCCTTGCTGCTGATTCGCTCGATGTTGGCGCCTACGGCTTGAAGCTTGGCTTCCATACGGTCGTAGCCACGGTCCAGATGGTAGATGCGTTCGACGGTGGTGTCACCCCGAGCAGCCAGACCCGCAATGACCAAACTGGCCGAAGCACGCAGGTCGGTTGCCATGACGGTAGCGCCCGTCAGGTAGGGGGCGCCGGTAACCACGGCCATATGGCCTTCGATATCAATCTGTGCACCCAGACGGTTCAATTCCTGCACGTGCATGTAGCGATTTTCAAAGATGGTTTCCACAACCGAGGCGGTGCCGTCGGCAATGGTGTTCAAGGCCATCAGTTGAGCCTGCATGTCGGTAGGGAAACCGGGATATTCGCTGGTGCGAAAGCTGACTGCCTTGGGGCGACCATTCATGCTGGCCTTGATCCAGTCTGGGCCGGTTTCAATGTGCAGACCGGCTTCGCGCAGCTTGTCCAGCGTGGCGCCCATGGCGTCAGCATCGGTATTGCGCAAGGTCAGTTCGCCACCGGTAGCGGCAACAGCACACAGGAAGGTGCCGGCTTCAATACGGTCGGGGCAGATGGTGTGCTTGGCACCGTGCAGGCGCTCGACACCGTCAATGACGATGCGGTCGGTGCCGTGGCCCTGGATCTTGGCGCCCATCTTGATCAGCAACTCGGCCAGATCAATAATTTCCGGTTCGCGGGCCGCGTTCTCCAGAATGGTTTGGCCTTCTGCCAGGACAGCGGCCATCATCAGGTTCTCGGTGCCGGTGACTGTCACCATGTCCGTGCGCACCACTGCACCACGCAAGCGTTTGGCGCGGGCATTCACAAAGCCGTGCTCGACATGGATTTCTGCACCCATGGCAGCCAGACCCTTGATGTGCTGATCTACCGGGCGTTGGCCAATGGCGCAACCACCGGGCAGGCTGACGCGGGCCTGGCCAAAGCGGGCCAGCAGGGGGCCCAGCACCAGAATGGAGGCGCGCATGGTTTTCACCAGTTCGTAGGGCGCTTCCAGATTGGTGATGTTGCCGGCATTCAACTCCAGCGTGCCATTGCGCTCCTGGGTGACACCCAACTGGCCCAAGAGCTTCAGGGTGGTGTCGATATCGCGCAGACGCGGGACATTGTCCAGGTACACCGTATCGGCAGTCAGCAAACTGGCGCACAGAATAGGCAGAGCAGCGTTTTTGGCGCCAGAGATGGTGATCTCGCCATTGAGGCGTTGTCCGCCTGTGATGCGTAATTTATCCATTCGGATTGGCCTTGTATTCGTCGGGGGTCAGCGTGCGCATGGACAGGGCGTGGATTTCAGCTTTCATCCGGTCACCCAGGGCCTTGTAGACCAGTTGGTGACGCGCAATCAGGCGTTTGCCTTCAAAGGCGGTGCTGACGATCAGGGCCTCAAAGTGCGAACCATCGCCTTGCACTTGCAAGTGTTCACAGGGCAGGTTGTCGGCAATGTATTGGTGAACTTGTTCGGGAGTCGGCAACATGAGATCAATTCCGTAATTTATAGCCTGAGGCAAGCAGGCGTAGCGAAATCAGACACAGCGCAACAAAGACGCTGGCGACAACGGTCAGGCTGAACCAGGGAGAAATATCCGAGGCGGCAAAAAAACCGTAGCGGAATCCGTCAATGGTATAGAGCAACGGATTCCAGTGTGAAACAGTCTGCCAAAACGGCGGCAGGCTATGAATTGAATAGAACACACCTGACAAAAAGGTGGCGGGCATGATCAGAAAGTTCTGGAACGCGGCCAACTGGTCGAATTTTTCAGACCACAGGCCGGCGATCAGGCCTAAGGTGCCCATGATGCCGCAAGACAGGACGGCAAAGACCAATACCCACAAAGGCTTGGCCAGGGGCAAGGAGACAAAGAACAGGGACACCAACCAGACACAGAGGCCCACACAGATGCCACGGGCGATGGACGCCAGCAGATAAGCAGCGAAAATTTCGCGGTGCGACAGTGGCGGCAACAGGATAAAGACCAGATTGCCTGTGATGCGGCTTTGAATCAATGATGACGAGGGGTTTGCAAAGGCGTTTTGCAACATGCTCATCATCATCAGGCCCGGAATCAGGAAGGCGGTGTAGGGCACGGAGTCGTACACCGTGACGCGACCTTCCAGTACGTGGGCGAAAATCAGCAAATACATCAGCGCTGTCAGCACCGGAGCGGCAATGGTCTGAAAGCCCACTTTCCAGAAACGCATCAGCTCTTTGCGCAGCAGTGTCGGGAAGCCCGAGCCCATCTTGGGCTGAGGGGGCAGGCTCAGGGTGCCGATCTTGCTTGTGGGTGCGTCCGTGTTTTGTGGCACACCCCAGTGTTTGGGAGAGGGGTTCTGGTTCACAGTGCGACTCCCATTTTTCCTTCGTTGTGCATGATGCGCACAAATGCATCCTCCAGATCGTGGCCACCCGCGCGTTCCATAATGGCTTGTGTGGTATCCAGGGCGACAATCTTGCCACTCTTGAGCATGGCCAGTCGGCCACAGAGGGCCTGGGCTTCTTCCAGATAGTGGGTGGTCAGCAAGATGGTGTGGCCTTGTTGATTCAGACGAATGATGAATTCCCACAGCGTGCGGCGCAGGTCCACGTCCACACCGGCAGTGGGTTCATCCAGAATAATGACAGGGGGGCGATGGACCAGTGCCTGGGCAACCAGCACGCGGCGCTTCATGCCACCGGACAAGGCACGCATATTGGTGTCGGCCTTGTCGCTCAAGGCCAGATTGGCCAGGATCTCGTCGATCCAGTCATCATTGTGTTTCAGGCCAAAATAGCCCGATTGCAGACGCAAGGTTTCACGAACAGTGAAAAAGGGATCATAAACAATTTCCTGTGGCACCACGCCCAGCGATTGGCGGGCTTTTTGGTACTGGGTGCGCACATCGTAACCACAGACACTGACCTGGCCGCTGGTGGGACGGGTCAGGCCCGCCAACATGGAAATCAGGGTTGTTTTGCCGGCGCCGTTGGGGCCGAGCAAGCCAAAAAACTCACCATGTTCGATAGTCAGGCTGACCTGATCGACGGCCAGAAAACCGGCATCGGAGCGGGGAGGGGAAAACAGGCTTTTGAGTCCCCGGCTTTGGGGGGCGAAGCGTTTGCTGACGTTATCGAGTTTGAAGGCGGACATGGCAATTTGGTTGGCCTGACGCGAGTGTGGCGGTACAAGTCGTCGCGGTAGCGTCTTTGTTAACTAAACAGGCCTACGCATGGGCGTAGACCTGTTTGGGGGTGATCAGGCTCTTTATTATAGAGTACGACTCTGGTCTGCTTAAGAAAGCTCGACCAAAGCGCCCGAGCTTGCCACGGCCTGTCTTAGCTGTTTTGCTTGTTCAGCGCCTGAATCAGGCCATCAATGCCACTTTGTTCAATTTGCTGGGCAAACTGGTTGCGGTAGTTTTGGATCAGCCAGATACCTTCCACGTTCAAGTCGTAGATTCTCCAGCCTTCAGGTGTTTTCTCCAGGCGGTAATCTACGCCAACCGGGCCACCGTTGGACTGGGTCAGCGAGGAGCGCACAACCACGTCGTCCGCATTGGCATCACCACGGAAAGGCAGAATGGTCAGCTGGGTCTTGTCATCTACACGGGACAAGGCGCCGCTGTAGGTGCGAACCAAGGTGCCCTTGAAAGCCTCGACCAGTCTTTGGCGTTGATCTGCGCTGGCTTGGCGCCAGTAGCGGCCAGCGGACAGGCGAGTGGTCTTTTCCAGGTTCACGTACGGCATGATGTTTTCGTTCACAGCGGCCGTGATGGCAGCACGATCACCCTTGCGGATGGCCTCGCTTGCCTTGACAACTTGCAATGCCTGATTGCCAACCGTTTCAACAAACTTGTTGGGCTCGCCTTTAGGGTCGGCGGCTTGGGCGTGCGCGGCGACAGCATACAAACACAGGGCCAGCGCGGCACAGGTGGTCAGAACCCAGGAAATCAGGCGAGAGGGAGAGGACTGCAAAGCAGTCCCGCCCAAGGCGGGACGGGAAATCATAAAAAAACTCCGGAATAATGTTCTGCGGGCAGGGCGTTTTTATTCGTCTGCGTCCGAGTAGTCAGGCAGGTCCTGGCTAGAGTCGCCACCGGTGCGACGGTCTTGAACCATCGCATGGCGTCGTTGCAGGTAAGCGTCGCGTATGAAGCTGTAGCGGTCAAGGGCGATGTCGTTAACAAGTTTTTCTGTATCCAGCACGCCGGCGCGGGCATCCAGCGCCCACAGACCCATGATGCTGTTGCGTACCGGTACATCCTTGATCGCCATGATCGGGCCCGTGGAGGAAAAGCCTTCCAGGAAGCTGGTGCCGCGTGCCAAACCGTCACGAACCGTGCTTGGGCCAAAGAAGGGCAGAACCACGTAAGGTCCAGGCTTGATGCCCCATACGCCCAGCGTTACGCCAAAGTCGTTGGGGATGCGCTCAGAGCCGTTCATGGTGGCAACGTCGATACAACCACCCAGGCCCATGGTGGAGTTGAACAGGACACGGCCCAGGGTGTTGAAGAAGTCAACATGCTCGCCTTGCAGGAAGCTGTTGACGGCCGACCAGGCATCGCCCAGGTTGTTGAAAATGTTACTAATGCAGGTGCGTGCAGGCTGCGGTGTCAGGGCGGTATAGCCTTCTGCAATGGGTTTGATCAGCGCGCCGTCCACGGTTTCGTTAAAAGCGTAGATGCCACGGTTCATGCTCTCCCATGGGTCCTGGGGGTTGGGGTTGGGCACATTGGCGCAACCGGCCACAAGGGCAGCACTGGCACCGACCAGGCTCAAACGGACTCCACGAGGCAGGGAGTAAGAGCGGCGAGTTGTTGTATTCATGGTTGTGTCGTCTGTAATGAGCATGAGTCAGCGGTTTACTACTCCGATTTGGAGCCGCCGTCATTGGAGGCCGTGTTGTAAAGGAACTTGCTGATCAGTTCCTCCAGCACAACCGCGCTTTGGGTATAGGTAATGGTGCTACCGCTTTGCAAATTCTTGTCGTCGCCGCCGGCAGTCAGACCTATGTATTGTTCACCCAACAGGCCCGAGGTCAGAATGGAGGCCGACGTGTCTACGGGGAATTTGTAGTGTTCGTCCATATCCAGTGTGACCACGGCTTTGAAGTCCTGATTGTCAAAACCAATGGAGCTGACTCGACCAACGACCACACCGCTGGCCTTGATGGGCGCACGTGGTTTCAGGCCACCTAGATTATCGAACTTGGCAGAGACCTGGTAGGTTTTGGCAAAGGAAAAAGAACTGAGGTTACCCGCCCGCAGAGCCAGGAATGCCAGTGCGACCAGCCCCAGCAAAACAAACAGGCCAACCCAGAAATCGGTTTTCTCGCGATTCATAGCTGAGCAATTCCTAAATAGTTAACTGAACATAAGGGCGGTGAGCAGGAAGTCCGTGCCCAATACCGCCAAAGCGCCGCTGACAACGGTGCGTGTGGTCGCGCGAGAAACGCCTTCGGGCGTGGCCTTGGCATGCCAGCCCATATACAGCGCAATCAAGGTCACGATCAGGCCAAATACCAGGCTCTTGATCACACCGTTGAGTACGTCATCAATCACATCGACGCCATTTTGCATCTGTGACCAAAAGGCGCCGGCATCAATGCCGATCATTTGTACGCCGACGATATAGCCGCCCAAAATACCGACCATGGAAAAGACGGCGGCCAGAATAGGCATGGCAATAATGCCACCCCAAAAACGCGGCACCAGCAGGCGTCGCAAGGGGTCGACTGCCATGACTTCCATGGCAGCAATCTGTTCACCGGCTTTCATCAAACCGATCTCGGCCGTGAGCGACGTACCGGCCCGACCAGCGAACAGCAAAGCGGTCACAACGGGGCCCAGTTCTCGTACCAAAGACAGGGCGACCAGCAGACCCAGCGCCTCTTCGGAACCATAACGATTCAGCGTGTAATAGCCTTGCAAGCCCAGCACAAAACCGACGAACAGGCCGGAAACGGCAATGATCAGCAGCGAATAGTTGCCGATAAAGTGAATTTGCTGGGAAACCAGACGGGGGCGGCGCCACAGCAGCGATGAACGTGCTAGCAAGGCAGCAAAAAGGCGGCTGAATGCGCCCAGCCCGTAAATGCTGTTGCGTATCGCAGTGCCTAGCGCGCTAATCGGGGCGGTAATGAAGTTCATGAGCGCGTTGTCCGATTTTGGAGCCAGGCTTCAAAAGCCGGGGTGACGGGATAGTTAAAGGCGATGGGGCCATCGGGTTCGCCACGCAGGAACTGTTGCACGTAGGGATCTTTGGAGGCGCGCAGCTCGGTGGGCGTGCCTTGGGTTAGCAAACGTCCCTGGCCAACCATATAGACTTGATCAGCAATGGCAAAAGATTCGGCCACATCGTGCGTAATCAGTACCGAAGCGCAGTTCAGGCGGTCCGTCAGGTCTCGAATCAGTTGTGCGGTAATGCCCATAGAAATAGGATCCAGGCCGGCAAAGGGTTCGTCGTACAGAATCAGCTCGGGCTCCAGCACAATGGCGCGAGCCAAGGCAACCCGGCGGGCCATACCGCCAGAGATTTCATTGATGCCCAAATGGGCGGCGGCACGCAGGCCAACGGCGTCCAGCTTGTCCAGCACACGATCTTCAATGGCGGGTTCAGAATCGTTTGTTAGCTCCCGCAAAGGGAAAGCCACGTTTTCAAATACGTTCAGGTCGGTAAACAGGGCACCCTGCTGAAACAGTACACCCATGCGTTGACGCGTCTGGCGCAGGGCCTCGCCGTCCAGCTTGGCCAGGTCCTGGCCAAAAACCGTGACCGTGCCTTTTTGGGCGCGAATTTGCCCAGTAGCAGCACGCAGAAGTGTTGTTTTTCCGGAACCCGATCCCCCCATCATGGCAACGACCTGGCCTTTCTGGACGGTCATGGACACGTCCGCCAGTACGGTAAAAGCACCATAACCCAGCGAGGCAGAATCCAGATTTAGTACGGCTTGGTCAGTATTTACAGCCATGTCGCGGGCAAAAGGGAGGTAAAAGGACCTGCCATTGTACTGCTTGCAGCTCTGGCGGCTCAATGTCTTGCGCTTTCTGAACACAGGATCGTGACGCTTTTATGACCCATTTTGTGGCGCCTGATACAGCCACTTACTTAAAGTCGGGGCTAGCGATGAAGTCCTCATGTTTACGGGGCGAATTTATCTTAGGTGGCGGGTTGCATCAAGGCAAATAGCAATCCGCCACCTGCCAGTAACCATAAAGGGTTGATGCGACTTAGCAGCAGAATGGCCGTACAGGCCAGAGCTGTGCCCCAGGCCCACAATCCGCCTTGAGCCGCTTTTAGGATTGTGCCGCTGGCGGCCAGGATCATGCCTGCGGCAATGGGTAGTAGCCCGATTTCAATAGCGCGGATGATGCGCGTGCCTTCATGGCGTTTCCAGATGGTCGCCAAGTAGTAGATCAGTAAGGCCGATGGTAGAAAAATGGCTACGGATGCGGCCAGGGCACCGGCCCAGCCTGCTGCCTTCCAACCCACCAGAGTCACAAGCAAGGATTTCGGGCCGGGTGTCAGGCGCGACAGGGCGAACAGGTCCAGAAACTCCTGATTGTTGAGCCAGCCATGGATTTCTACCGATTGCCGGTGAATTTCCGGGATGATGCTCTGCCCGCCGCCTATAGTCAGAAAAGACAGAGGCGCGAACACGCGCATGAGCTGGAACAGGACCGTGATCATGATTGTGCTGCCGATGAATCCCCAAGCTGTAGCCAGGCGTACCAGACGGACAGCGGCGCACAGATCAGAATAACGGGGATCAGGCTCCATTCCATGACGAAAATGCCGAGAAAAACCGCCAACATGATCGCAATTGGCACAATTCCGGTAGCTGCGCTGCGCGCCGAGCGTACGCCCATTTCAAGCGACAGACCGATGGCGGCTGCGGCAATCCCGGCCATGGCCTGAGGCACCAGGGTAGAGCCTGTCAGTTGTTCTAGACCAATCAGCATGAAAATGGCCAGGAGCAGCGGGGGAAGCACCATGCCCAGCGTGGCAAGCAAAGCTCCAGGTCCGGCCAGCAGACGGTAACCAATCCAGATAGAGAGATTCACCACATTGATGCCGGGTAGTGCCTGGGATAGGGCCAGACCGCTCAGAAAGTCTGCCTGGTTCATCAGGCGTCGCTGGACGACAAACTCGCGCATTAGCCAGCCACTCAAGCCCCCGCCAAAGCTGGTCAGGCCAATTCGGGCAAAGATCAGAAACAGAGCGCTTAAGGATAAAGGGGGAGCTTCTTGAGACCGGGTCATAGGGCAATGAAGGCGGATAGGGCTCGTCAAAAGTGGAAGTTTGAGCATTCTGGCATACAAATTAAGCCGTTTTTGCCCTCTTGTGGGCTCGGGTAGGGGGCTGATCCTCCTTGCCAAAGGTGCTGCGGTGCCTTTATCAGTAAGAGCATGGCTGCTGGGCAGGGATGGCTCCAAGCTCTTGCCATCCCCAAGTGTTCCTTATTTGTTTGAAATATTTAAAGAAAAAAATTAATTAAAGTAAATCAAAAAATTAAATAAAAATGAATTGAAATAAATAAGAAAAGAATTAAATAAACAACTTGAAACCATGTGTGGTGCCAGCTTGGTAGGGTATGAAGCAATTGCTGGTAATGAAGGGGGAAATAGGCTTTTTATGGGTTCAATCTATTGAAATAAAAGACATTGAAACGACCGTTTGAATTTTATGCAAAGAAATCTAAGTGAATGGACAGGCCGGCCAGGATCAGAACATGGACCGTTTTATGAAAACGGATTTGATCTATGCTCATCTTTGATTGAAAATAAAAAAGACTTTATGGTCTTAAAGCCGGTTGTGCGTGTACGATTATTCGATTGCCGCGCATCGTAGAGCGTCCGTTTGGGGCCTTATGCTGCGTGGGGTTTCAGTTTCCTGGAGACAAACCTATGACATCTAGTTCAGCCAGTGCAGTGACGGGCAGTGCCCGTACCTTGCGTCGGGTCGCCGTGTGCGGTGCCGGCGTCATGGGCGCGCAAATTGCCGCTCATTGCGTCAATGCAGGCATACCAGTAGTTCTGTTTGATCTGCCCGCCCGCGAGGGTCCAAAAAATGGCATTGCCATTCGTGCCATTGCCAATCTGCGCAAAATGAATCCCGCTCCTTTAGGTACGCCAGACTTGGCCGACCTGATCGAACCCGCCAACTACGAAGACAATCTGGATCGTCTGGCCGATTGCGATCTGGTGATCGAAGCCATTGCCGAGCGTCTGGACTGGAAGCAGGATTTGTATCGCAAGATCGGGCCAGCACTGAACCCTAATGCCATCATTGCCAGCAACACGTCCGGTTTGTCCATCACGTCCTTGGCGGACGTTCTGCCTGAAGCGCTGCGCCCACGTTTTTGCGGCGTGCACTTTTTCAACCCACCGCGCTACATGAGCCTGGTGGAGCTGATCCCCACGAAATACACCCAGCCCGAGCTGCTGGATGTTCTGGAAACTTTCCTGGTATCGCAGTTGGGCAAGGGCGTGGTTCGCGCAAAAGACACCCCCAACTTTATCGGTAACCGTATTGGTGTTTTTGGCATTCTGTCCGTGTTCGAGCAGGCTCGCCGTTTCTCCCTGACCTACGAGCAGGTTGATGAATTGACGGGCACACGCCTGGGCCGCGCCAAATCGGGTACTTACCGTACCGCCGACGTCGTTGGTCTGGATACGCTGGCACACGTGATCCGCACCATGCAGGATCAACTGCCCGATGACAGCTTCAAAGCACACTTTGGCCTGCCGCCAGAAGTGCAGGGCCTGATTGATGCGGGCGCCTTGGGTCAAAAGACCGGCGCCGGTTTCTTCCGCAAGAAGGGTCGCGAGATTCAGCGTTTCGATGCCCAGCAGCGTGATTACGTGGCCGCTGACCAGAAAATTGATCCCGATGTGGCCGCCATTTTGGCCGTACGTGACCCGGCTGAGCGCCTGCGTCAGCTGCGCGAGTCCGACAAGCCTCAGGCTCAATTCGTGTGGGCGGTGCTGCGTGATACCTTCCACTACAGCGCCATTCATCTGCAAGACATTGCCGACAACGCACGTCAGCTGGATCTGGCCTTGAAATGGGGCTTTGGCCACAAGCAAGGCCCGTTCGAGATCTGGCAGGCTGCCGGATGGTGTCAGGTGGCCGAGTGGATCAACCAGGACATTCAAGAGGGCAAGACGCTGAGCAGCCAGGCGCTGCCAGACTGGGCGACTCGTGGTCCTGTGTGGGAAGCGCAAGGTGTACACACCGCCGCTGGCTCCTGGAATCCTTCGCAAAGCCGTTTTGAAGGCCGTAGTCATCTGCCTGTTTACCAGCGTCATATTGGCACACCTTTGCTGGTTGGCGAGGTCGAATCTCTGGAAACCACCACCGTTTTTGAAGATGAGTCGGTGCGTTGCTGGACACTGCCCGCGCCGCACCCACAAGATGTGCTGATCGTGTCCTTCAAGACCAAGATGCACACGCTAAGCCCCGGTGTGGTCAATGGCATGTTCAAGGCCATTGAATTGGCCGAAGCTTCGTATCAGGCGCTGGTGGTGGCCCAGGAGGGTGATCCATTCTCCGCAGGCGCGGACCTGAAAGCCATTTTGCCTGTGTTCGAGAAAGAAGGTGTGGCCGGCGTTGAGCCTGTGGAACGTGCCATGCAGGACATGGTTTTGCGTATCCGTTACGCCCAAGTGCCGGTGGTGGCTGCTGTGGCCGGTCTGGCACTGGGTGGCGGTTGCGAACTGGCTGTGCATTGCGCGCACCGCGTCGCTCACTTCGAGTCCTACATTGGTCTGGTTGAAGTGGGTGTGGGTCTGGTTCCAGGCGCAGGTGGTCTGGCTTACTCGGCTCGTCGCTCTGCTGAACTGCAAGCCATGGGTGCACCCGATGCCCCGCTGCTGGCCTACCTGAAGCGTTTTGCTCTGGCTATCGCCAGCGCCCAGGTGTCGCGCTCCGCTCTGGACGCCCGTCAGCTTGGTTTCCTGAAAGAGTCTGACACCATCGTCATGAACCGCCAGGAACTGGTTTACGTGGCCGTACGTCAGGCACAGGCTCTGGCCAGCGCTGGTTGGCGTGCGCCATTGCCACGTCGCTTCCCGGTTGCCGGTCGCGATGGCATCGCCACGCTGAAAGCACAGTTGGTGAACATGAAAGAAGGTGGTTTCATCTCGGAATATGACTTCCATATTGCCGAGAAAGTCGTAACCGTGATCTGCGGGGGCGATGTGGATCCCGGCTCGCTGGTGGATGAAGCCTGGATGATGGCGCAAGAGCGGCAGGCTTTCCTGGAGCTGCTCAATTCCCCCAAGACCCAGGAACGTATCACTGGGATGTTGAGCACTGGCAAGCCAGTGCGTAACTAGAGCGGATCAAGGAGTAGACATGACTGTACAACAAGCTTATATCGTCGCTGCCAAGCGGACGCCCATCGGAAAAGCGCCTCGTGGTGTGTTTTCGTCCTACCGCCCTGACGAGTTGCTGGCTGAGGCCATTCGCGGCATGCTGGCCGATGTTCCCAAACTGGACCCTGCAGCTATTGAAGAGGTGGTAGCCGGTTGCGCTCTGCCAGAAGGCCCGCAAGGCTTTAACGTTGCGCGTATTTCTGCCCTGCTGGCAGGCCTGCCGCACACCGTGGCCGGGATGACCGTCAACCGATTCTGCGCCTCGGGCTTGAGCGCCATTGCGATTGCTGCCGACCGTATCCGTACGGGCCAGGCGGACATCATCGTGGCGTCGGGTGTGGAGTCCATGAGCCAGGTGCCGGTGATGGGTGTAAACACCTCGTTCAGCCCCGAGATTTTTACCTCGGATGAGAACTACGGTATTGCCTACGGCATGGGTCTGACTGCCGAAGAAGTGGCGCGTCAGTGGAAAGTGTCCCGTGAGGATCAGGACGCATTTGCCTTGGCGTCGCACCAGAAAGCCGTCAAGGCGTGGGAGTCCGGCGAGTTCACGGGCGAAGTTCTGCCTGTGACGGTCACACGCCGTCAGCCGAACCTGAGCACTCAGGAAATCTCCGTCAAGACCCAAGTGGTTGATCGTGACGAAGGTCCACGTCCTGATACCAGCCTGGAAGTGCTGGGCAAACTGCGTCCCGTGTTTGCTGCGCGTGGCTCGGTCACGGCTGGCAACAGCTCGCAGACCTCAGATGGGGCAGGCGCCTTGTTGGTTGTTTCCGAGCGTGCCTTGCGTGAGCACAACCTGACGCCGCTGGCCCGTTTCGTGACCTTCTCGGTCCGTGGTGTGCCGCCGCAGATTATGGGTATCGGCCCTAAAGAAGCTGTGCCTCATGCGCTGGCCTTGGCTGGCCTGAAGCAAGACCAGATGGACTGGATCGAGCTGAACGAAGCCTTTGCTGCTCAATCTCTGGCGGTGATCCGTGATCTGGGCCTGGACCCCGAGCGCGTTAATCCGCTGGGCGGTGCTATTGCCATGGGCCACCCTCTGGGTGCAACGGGTGCCATGCGTGCCGCGACCGTGGTTCATGCCTTGCAGCGTCGTCAGTTGAAATACGGCATGCTCACCATGTGTATCGGTACTGGCATGGGAGCCGCCGGGATTTTCGAGCGAACATAATTTCCGATCTGCTGCTGTTTCTATCGTTGCTGGACAAAGCCGCCTTCGGGCGGCTTTTTATTGGGCTGTCCCCTGTGTGAGTGGCTAATGGATTGATACTATTAAGATTGTTTTCTTAAAACCCGCTGTGTGATCGATATACTGATTCAGGACATACGCATCCCTACGGAGGTTCGACATTGAAAACGCACACTGATCCCGTTAAATATGACGCCGTAGACTGGCATGTTGGGGGAGATTATCCCGCCGATCTGGGTCCGCAAGGCGGCCGTACACACATAGGTATGTATTTGGCCTGGTTGGTGGAAAAAGACCTGTTGGCGAGTGCTTTCGTAGATCGCTACCCTAATGAGGTTCGCCAGTGCCGTGATCACATGCTCAAAGGCTCGCAACTGCTGCAAGAGTGTTGCGATGATGTGCTGGTCAGCGAGTACTTGTCCGAGCAGGGTAAGGCTTTCAGTGATTTTTATTACGACGAGCTGTTTCTGGACGATTACGTGGATACGCTGGACGACGCGGCCTTGCCATCGATTTATCACGTGCCCGACGATTGGAACAGCTATGAAACCTTGCGCCTGGTGCTGGAGCAACGTTACCAGCATTGGCGGCAGGAGCAGGGGCTGGACGGCTAGTCTTGCTTATCTGTTTCCATCATTGCGGCCCACATGTAGAGCTGGGTGCGCAAGGCGGCGTAGCTGACCTACGCTGCCTTGCGTTTGCCGATCAGTCCTGTGGCCAGCAAGGTGCCAAATAGTACGGTGCTCATGCCGATCAGCATCTGCGCGGTCAGCGCTTCGTCCAAGAGCAAGGCACCCCACAGCACCCCAAACGGCGGCACCAGAAAGGTCACCGTAATGGTTTTGGAGGGGCCGACATTGGACAGCAGGCGGTAAAAAATCAGGTAGGCGACCGCTGTACACAGCAAGGATAAGGACAGCGCAGCGCCCCAGGCATGCAGACCCGGAAACTGTGCGGGCCACCAGTAAATAGCCGCTGGCAACAGCACCAATGTTGCGCTGACCATGCTGCCTGCGGCGACGGCCTGTGGCTGTACACCACGCAGGTAGCGGGCGGTAAAGTTGGCGGCAATACCGTAGAACACGGTAGCCAGCAAAGAAGCCAGTACGGCCCAGCCCTCGGCGCCTTTATTGAAGCTAAGTTTGTCGTACACCAGAATCAGAATTCCCAGAAAACCCAGACAAAGCCCCAAAATGCGGCTGGGTGTCAGGCGCTCTTTCAGCCAGACTCGGGCGACAAGCGCACCAAACAAGGGAGCCATGGCGTTCAAGACGGCCAGCAGCCCCGATTCCAGCCGCAAGGCGGCAAAGGCATATAAGGAAAAGGGGACGGCGGCATTCAGAATACCCAGTGCAAAGATGGGTTTCCAGTTCGCCAGAAAGGAGGGTAAACGTCCGGTGACGGTGATGTAGCTCATCAAGGCCAAGGCGCTGAAACCGACACGCACGGCGGTCAGCGGGAAGGGACCAAAGTCGGGGACAGCTTGCAGCGTAAATAAAAACGAACCGCCCCAGATGGCGGCCAGCAGGAATAAATCGCGTAAGTCTTTTGGGGACATGAGAATGGGGGGCGGTGGTGGCGGTCCACATGGGCCGCATAACAGGGCAGATTGTAATCCCCTGGCCGCGACCGGGACACTGATATGGGTGTGGCGGCAGGAGGCCTGAAACCTCTGGGCGCTTTAGGCAGACAGCTCTTTGTCCAGTGCGCGTTTCAGTACGCTAAAGACGCGTTTGTCCGTGCATTGTGCGGCGTTGAAACGCAGGAACTGCTTGGCATCAGGAGCTTGGCTAAACACAGGGCCTGGGGCCAGTACCACTCCCTGCGGCAGGCACGCACGGGCCAGACTCAAGGCGTCATGTCCAGCGGGCAGCCGTGACCATAGAAACATGCCCTCGCGGGGGTGCAGCCAGGGTGTCAGGCCGAGCCGCTCCAGCTGGGTCAGGCTGTGATCCATTGCTTTGGAGAGCCGGTATCGAACGCGTTCCAGATGCTTGCGATAGCCGCTGTCGCTAAGTGCGCTATTCAAAATCTGAGCGGATAGGCGGTTGCTGCTAAAGCTGGTTGCGGTGCGCAAATCCACCAAGCTTTCGATCCAGGCAGTCTGGGCCGCAATGTATCCGCAACGCAGCGAGGCCGATAGTGTTTTGGAGAAACTGCCTATTTGCACCACGCGGGACAGGCCATCCAGTGCAGCTAGCCGGGTTGCGGGGCGGGTTTCCAGATCTCCGAAAATATCGTCTTCAATAATATAGAGGTCAGCACGTTGCGCCATGGCCAGTACGCTATGCGCCGTCATGGCCGACAGGCGTGCGCCGGTTGGGTTGTGTATGCCGGAGTTGGTGATGTAGAGGCGGGGTTTGTGCTCTTGCAATGCCGCCTCAAAAGCCGCCAGATCGGGGCCTTGATGCGTGTAGGGCACACCGACGACCTTGGCTCGGTGCGCTCGCAATAAGGCGTGGAAATTGAAGTAGCACGGGTCATCGACCAAGACGGTATCGCCAGGCTCCAGGAAAAAGCGACAGAGCAGATCAATGGCCTGTGTGCCCGAGTCGGTCAGCATGATTTGATGAGGCGCCGCATCAATTTCGGACAGCACCAGACGGCGGGCCAGTCGTTGACGCAACGCCTCCAGACCGAGTGGCGAACCGTAGTCCGTTAAGTCTGAGCTGTGGCTACGCGCTGCCTTGCGCAGGCCCCGACGCACTCCCTGGTCGTACATCCAGTCCGAGGGTAACCAGCCACAGCCCGGCATTAATACATCTGCATTTGCTTCCAAGGATTGGCGCGAGATCCATAACGGGTCAATATCCCGCTCCAAAGCCGGATCCAGGGCGGCCAAGTTCAGCGGGGCCAACGGAGCCGTCACGTAAAAGCCGGACCCTGCACGAGCTTGGATCAGGCCTTCAGCCGCCAACCTGTCATAGGCTTCCACAATGGTGGACACGGAAACCCCCGCTGCCTGGGCTTGGGCACGTATCGAAGGCAGGCGGGTGCCGGGTGGATATGTCCGTGCCGCGATGTGTTCACGCACGGATTGCATGATGTGGTCTATACGGGTAACGGCAGACATGGGGCGGGCTCGGGCACGGTGTATGGGTCTAGCGGGCAGTACAGTTTTTTAAAACTGTACTGGACTGTGCCTAGGTATGCTGGCATAGCTGTGTTGTACTGACAAGCATCTTTGTCGGAGCGAATGATGGATAGCAAGGCAGTCAGTTGGCTAAACGGCTTTATGGGCGTCGCAATCTTTGCCGGTTCTTTACCGGCGACGCGTGTTGCTGTGCTGGGTATGGATCCTTTTTTCCTGACCGGAGCGCGAGCGGTGGTCGCCGCTTTGCTGGCGGCTGCCTGGTTAGTGATTGGGCGCGTGGCACGGCCACAACGATCGGACCTCTTACCCCTGGCCGTGGTTGGTTTTGGTGTTGTGCTGGGATTTCCCTTGCTGACGGCGCTGGCCCTGCAGTACATCACTTCGGCGCATTCCATTGTGTACGTCGCCTTGTTGCCTTTGTGCACAGCGCTCTTTGGGGTGGTCTTGGCTGGTGAACGGCATAAACCCGTGTTCTGGGTGTGCTCTGTTTTAGGCTGCTTGCTTGTGATGGCCTATGCCGCGCGAGAAGGTCTGGATGCGGCCTGGCAAGGGGATCTGTATATGCTGGCCGCCGTTGTGGTGTGTGGCCTGGGTTATGCCGAAGGCGGACGCCTGTCACGTCGTCTGGGCGGCTGGCAAGTGATTTGCTGGGCCTTGGTGCTTTCCTTGCCTTTCATGTTCGTCATGATGCTGTGGTTCTGGCCCCAGAGCTTCAGTCATGTGAACACTGCCGCCTGGTTAGGTTTCGGCTATGTATCAGTATTCAGCATGTTCCTGGGTTTTGTGTTCTGGTATCGAGGGTTGGCACACGGCGGGATCGCTGCGGTGGGGCAATTACAGTTGCTGCAACCTTTTATGGGCTTGGGACTGGCTGCCGCTTTATTGGGCGAGTCCGTCAATGCCAGCATGATCTGGGTCACTTTAGGCGCTGCCTTGTGTGTGGCTGGTGCACGGCGTTTTGCTTCGTGATGTCAGAAAAGGGGAGCAGCCACGCGCTGCGCCTTTGGTTTGATGCCCAGTAAGGAGGCGATCTTTCTCTTTGGACAGCCCAGCGACAAGTAACTTGTACGCCGTTTTCAGTTGGCAGTTCCTGAAAGGGGCGTTTTCGCTTGGTGTATCGGACGATAAAAAACCGGCCTGTCATGGATTCGACAGGCCGGTTTCACGACAAGCTTGGCAAGCGTTTCAGGCTTCAGCGTGCTTGGCGGCTTCTACCGCTGCATGCGTATCTTCTTTAGCACCATTAAAGAACAAGTTCAGCAGAACGGCAGCAATCGAGGTCAGCAAGATGCCCGACTCGATCAGCGGGTGAATGGCGTGAGGCATCCACTGCATGTAGTTGGGGGCCACCAGAGGAATCATGCCCACGCCAATGGAGATGGCCACAATCATGGAGTTATTGCGGTTGGTCTTGTAATCCACGCCGGACAGAATGCGGATACCAGTGGCCGTCACCATACCGAACATCACAATCCCGGCGCCGCCCAGAACCACGGTGGGTAGGGACTCAACCAGGGCCGCCATCTTGGGCAGCAGGCCCAGAATGATCAGAATCACGCCACCGGCCACGCAGACAAAGCGGCTGCGTACGCCAGTAACGGCAACCAGACCCACGTTTTGCGAGAAGCTGGAGTAGGGGAAGGTATTGAAAATACCGCCCAGCAAGGTGCCCAGACCGTCGGTACGTAGGCCGCGTGCCAGATCTTTCTGATCTACTTTCTTGCCTGTCATATCGCTCAACGCCAGGAACATGCCGGTCGATTCGATCAGCACCACAATCATGACCAGCGTCATGGTCGCAATGTGCAGGAGGTTGAATCGAGGCATCCCGAAGTGGAATGGCAAGACCAGATCCACCCAGGCAGCGTTGGCCACTTTTTCGTAAGTCATGATGCCCATGGCCGACGCCACAACCGCGCCAATGACAATACCCAGCAATACCGCCACGTTAGCCAGAAAGCCTTTTGCAAATTTAGCGATCAGCAGAATCGAGGTCAGCACGATGGCCGCAATGCCCAGACCGGTCAGGTTGGCATAGCGCGGGTTGGGTACCGTTGCTTTCAAGGCCAGACCTTCTGGGGGTGGGGGCAAGGCAGAGCCGGGCATGGCCGCAGCCGATTGTGCGTGTTGAATCCAGGCCAGGTGGTCGGGGTTAATGACCGTGGGGGCGGTAGGGCCGACAGGGTTACCGAAAATCCAGTTGATCCCCACGCGCATCAGCGTAATGCCGATCATGGCAATAATGGTGCCGGTCACCACAGGCGGGAAAAAGCGCAGCATGCGGCTAACGGCAGGGGCGATGATCATGGTGATGATCCCCGCCCCAATCACGGTGCCAAAAAGCAATTGGGCCCCTTCCTGACCTGGGTTGGCCTGTGCCATGGACACCATGGGGCCCACAGCGGCAAAGGTTACGCCCATCATGACGGGCAATTTGATGCCAAAGTACTGCGTGAAGCCCATCGACTGAATGATGGACACGATGCCGCAGACAAACAGGTCAGCGGCAATCAAGATAGATACTTCTTCAGACGTCAGGTTCAATGCCCGGCCCACAATTAGTGGAACCGCGACAGCACCGGCGTACATTACCAAAACGTGCTGCAAGCCCAGCGCCGCCAGTCGGCCGTTTGGTAATCGTTCGTCGACGGGTGCGGTGGTCGCGTTCGTACCCATGAAATGTCTCCAGAGTGGATTAATTATTAGATCAAGCCACTTCAATGTAACGGCGTGCGACAGCCAGGCCATAAGGCAATTCGTATAGAGCCTAGGTGTGCCTAGCTATAGATGAGGGATAACCCCCAAAAAAACTGCCCTGATTCGGGTGTTTTTGATGCGGCTAAGGGAAAACACTGCTTTGGTAGTACAGGGGGCGTAGGCCAGAAGGGGGGGGTCGTATACCTGCGCCAGTAACGGTTTTGCGCTGGTCGTGCGTCTGTCTTGTTTGTATCAAAAATGAGATTTTAGATGCGATTACCTGGTCTTTTTTCTCTTGTTGTAACGCACTTGATTGTCAATTATGACTGACCTGTAAGTGGCCTGATAGTCTTGAAGAAGCTTGTTTAAAGGCATTCGCGCAGCAGTGGATTGTTACAGTGCGCCTGTGTCTCATTTCAATTCTTTATGGATTAGAACAACTGCGTAATGGTAACATTCCGAGCTGCTAATCTTTTTGCAGTGCAGCAGGTTAGCACCAGTAGGAAAAGTTTTTTGGTGAGAAAAAGACTTTGCTTAATATCACGTTAATAGTTTCATTTTTCTCAAGGTGGCAGCGAAATGAAAGCAGCGTTGATGTTTTGCCTAGTGGCTTGATTGGACTTCCTTGGTGAATATGACCAAGGTTTTGTCATTTTTCAAACACACATTTTTTGTTGTAAACAATAAATAGAACAATATTAATAGTGGGTATTTAATTTTGATCTTTTATTTTTGCGTCATTGCTTAAATAAAAATCGAAAATAAATATTATCTGATTGCATTGAGTTTGTGTAATTTACATGTAATTGGGGTTTGTAAGTCATAGTAACTAGGTGTAATTTTCGCCATTGTTTACTGGTGTGCTGTCTGCGACACGGCTATGTCAGGAGTCGTTGTCCGAAATAGCGTTTTATCAAACATGACTATTCCGTGCTCCGCGATGACAGGGCAAGTCAGTAAAGATCGAAAGGGTAGGGTGCGTGTCTCAAAATACAGGAAAGGGTGCTAAGGAGTTAAAAGCATCCCGTACGGACATTAATAAAAGCAATACTGCGTCTGGAGCAATCGCTATTATTGGTATGGCGTTTCGCTTCCCGGGCGATTTATCGCAGCCCGACCAGTTTTGGAATGCTTTAATTGAAAAGCGCGATCTGGTCACGGAAATTCCCGCTGATCGCTGGGCGACTGCCGAATTGCAACACGACAAAAGGTCCGAGCCGGGTCGCAGCATCACGTTTTCGGCTGGCGTTCTGTCGCGTATCGACCAGTTCGATGCGGATTTTTTTGGTATCTCCCCACGCGAAGCCGCCTGGCTAGACCCGCAACAGCGTCTGTTGCTGGAGCTGTCCTGGGAAGCCATGGAAAACGCGGGTGTTGTGCCGTCCGCCATGGCTGGTAGTGACTGTGCGGTTTATGTCGGTATCTCCGGTTTGGATTACGGCATGCGCGGCCTGGATGATTTGGCCAGCCTGACTGCCCATATGATGACCGGCAATACCATGAGTATTGCGGCCAACCGTCTGTCTTATATCTACGACTTGCACGGACCGTCCATGGCGGTGGATACCGCCTGCTCGTCTTCCTTGGTGGCTTTGCATCAAGCATGCTCAAGCCTGCGTAATGGCGAGGCCTCGACCGCTTTGGTCGGTGGCGTCAATCTGTTGCTGCACCCCTATCCCTTTGTCGGCTTTACCAAAGCGTCGATGTTGTCGGCAGACGGACGCTGCAAGGCGTTTGATGAGGCCGGCAATGGCTATGTCCGTTCCGAGGGCGGTGCGGTACTGATGCTCAAGCCTTTGGAGCAAGCATTAGCCGATGGTGATCAGGTACAGGCTGTCATTTTGGCTACGGGCGTGAATGCCGATGGTGCTCGCAAGACCGGCATCACCATCCCTAGCTGCCAGGGACAAATTGAGTTAATGCGCTCCGTTTTAGAGCGCAGCGGCCTGACTGCGGGTGATGTGGACTTTGTCGAGGCCCACGGTACCGGTACGGCAGTAGGCGACCCTATTGAAACTACCGCAATCAGTGCGGTGTATGGAAAAACGCGCGAACAGCGTTTGCCTATTAGTTCAGTCAAAGCGAATTTGGGGCATATGGAGTCAGCCTCCGGCATGGCCGGTTTGGTCAAAACGGTGCTGGCTTTGCAGCATCAAGCCCTGCCGCCTGCTTTGCATTTGAACACCCCCAATCCCGCGATTGATTTTGACGGCTTGAATCTGGAATTGTTACCGCAAGGCCGTCAGTTGCATCGTACCGACGGCAAGCCTTTGGTGGCGGGCCTTAATTCTTTTGGCTTTGGTGGTGCCAACGCACACGTTTTGCTACAGGCCCCTGTCGCACGCGCTGGTCAATCGACTGTTACGCCGAACTCGGTTTTGCCGCCTTTAGTCTTGTCGGCCAAAACAGAAGCCGCTCTGCGCGAACAGGCAGGTAATTATGCGGATTTGCTCGATGGCAAGACGGCACAAGCGTTTTACGATGTCAGTTACGCGGTAGCGCACGGTCGGCAGACTTTGGCTCGTGCTTTGATCATTCAGCCCGAAACGGTTGAAGAAGGCGTGGCGCAATTGCGTGCTTACGCGCAAGGGCAAGACCCGCAGGGTCTGCAAACGGTAGATGCCCTGGATAAAGAAGCTCAACTGGCCTTCGTGTATGCGGGTAACGGAGCGCAGTGGTTGGGTATGGGCGTGACCTTGTTGCGCGAGTCCCCTCGTTTCGCCGCACTGCTGTCCGAGCTGGACACCTTGATGCAGCCCTTGGCGGGTTTCTCGTTACTGGAGCAATTGCAGGCCGAGCCTGCTGCCTCCCGTATGGACGACACGACCGTTGCCCAGCCCCTGTTGTTTGCCCTGCAGGTTATTGTGACGCGCATGCTGCGCGAAGATGGCGTTCAGCCTGATGCCGTCACGGGACATAGCGTAGGTGAAATTGCTGCAGCCTGGGCCGCTGGTGCTCTGGATCTGGAACAAGCCATACGTGTGATTTGTGCCCGTAGCCAGGCCCAAGGCCTGACTCGTGGTCAAGGCCGGATGGCCGTTATTGGTCTATCGCTGGAAGCGGTAAACACCTTGCTGGAAAGCCAGGGTGCGGACTTGGGCGTCAATGTGGCGGGTGTGAACAGCCCCTCCAATATCACCTTGTCCGGTAGCCTGGAAGGCTTGCAACGCATTCAGTCTGCCCTGGAAGACCAAAGCGTTTTCTTTCGCTTGTTGGATCTGGATTACGCCTTTCACAGCCCCTATATGGATGGCTTGTTGCCGCATCTGGAAAAGAGCCTGGGCGACTTGCAGCCCGGCCAGCAGGAACCACAGGCGCGTTTTGTTTCGACCGTTACCGGTCAAGAGTTGCCCCCATACGAGCTGGGTGTGGAGTACTGGTGGCGCAATATTCGCGAGCCCGTGCAGTTTGAGCAGGCCATTGCTTGTCTGGCCAAGCAGGGCTGCCGTGTTTTTCTGGAAATTGGCCCGCATGCCATTTTGCAGCGCTACATCCGTGAAACCCTGACTCAGGCCGATGTTCAGGGTGTTGTGCTGTCCAGCCTGCGCAAGCATGACGATGGCCCACAGCGTCTGGCCGATACGGCCCTGCATACCTTGGCTCTGCTGCCGTCTCAGTTGAAAGCCCGTTTCCCCATGGCTGGTAATCCGGTGGATCTGCCTGTGTATCCGTGGCAGCGCGAGCGTCATTGGTACAAGACCAGCACAGAAGGGATGCGCTCCATTGAGCGCCGACGAGTACATGATTTGCTGGGTTGGCGCCTGCCCGATAGCGATATCAGCTGGGAAAACGTACTAGACCCGGTGATTTTGCCTTGGCTGGCTGATCACAAAGTGGGTGGGGCCATGGTGTACCCCGGCGCTGCTTATTTGGAGATGGCCTTGGCCGCAGCCCGCGAGTGGCTGGGCGAAGCACTGATCCAGGTGGACGAGCTGGATATTCTGGCTCCGCTGGTCTTTGACGGTGAGCATGCCCGCAGCCTGCGCTTTGTGCTGAGCCCGCGCGATGGCAGTTTCTATATCAAGAGCCGCCAACGCCTGAGCCAGGACGAGTGGGTGGTACACGCTAGTGGCCGCATTCTGGCTTCGGATGAGCGCATGCCCAAGCCAGAGCTTTCGCCCCTAAGCTCGGCGGAACGGCAGATTGATCGTGATCGCCACTATCGTTTGGCACATTCCTTGGGTTTGGACTACGGTCCGGCCTTCCAGGGTTTGAAGGTCTCACAGGTGCAAGATACGTACCTGCATGCGGAACTGGAAATGCCCGTCAGCCTGGAGCAAGACGGTTATCTGCTGCACCCGGCCTTGATGGACGTGTGCTACCAGTCTCTGGTGGATTTCTTCGCACAAGATATTGAAGCAGGCCAAGGCGTTGCCTTATTGCCTGTGAAAGTAGGCCGCTTTACCTTGTCCACCGAAGGGCAAGTGACGCATTTCCGTGCGCATCTGCGTCGCAGCAGTGCCCGTTCGGTACTGGCGGACTTTGAGCTGTATGGTGCTGATGGCCGCTTGCTGGCCAGCGCCCAGGCTTGTCGTTTCCGCGCAGCACATTTCTTGCGTCAGGACCGACACGCGGTCTCTAACTGGCAAATTACCCCGTATCTGCGTCCTCATCCTCATGATGAGCGAGCCGCCGTTACGCTCTCGCCTGAACAACTGGCCCAAAGCGGTTGGGCTGCACTGGTCGATCAGCAGCAAGAACGCGAAACCTGGTTCCAGCAGACTTTGCCTTTGCTGGATGCCTTGAGTCTGTCCTTTATTTATGAAGCCTTCCAGGACGTTAAACCAGCCGAGCTCAGTGCCGAGGTATTGAATAGTCCGTATGGTCGCTGGATGAGTGAGCTGTTGCGCAGTGAAGCGCTGCTGCAAGATGGGGAAAGCTATCGAGTGGTGGAGCAGGCGGATATGCCTTCTGCCCAGGACTTGTGGCGCACTATTTTGCAGGACTCCCCGAGCAGCCTGCCGCAGTTGACCCAGATTGGTTCGGTGGGCCGCCAACTGCCCGCCTTGTTACGTGGTGATCTTTCAGGCGAAAAACTGCTGGCTTCCTTGCGCCGTTCCCCGGTGGTTGAAGTGCTGTATGACGATGACCCCATGTATCTGGGTGTGCGTCAGGCACTGGAAGCCCAGTTGCGAGAGCTGGCTGCGAACTTGCCGGTTTCCCAGCGGCTGCGTGTGCTGGAAGTCGCTGTTGGCCCTAGCGATTTGCCCAAGACGCTGGCGGCTTGTTTGTCTGAAGATCAGTTTGAGTATGTGTTGGCCTTGCCGGATGTCGATTTGCAGGCACGTCAGGCGACGCAACATCATGCGCTAGCCAATGTGCAAGTTGTCGGTTTTGATTTGCAAGAGTGGCAGTTGGATCAGTCCAACGACACACAGTTTGATGTCGTGATTTTGCGTCACAGCCTGCACCGTACCGTGCATGTTCCACCTGCTTTGCTGCGTAGCAAGCAGTGGCTGGCTACAGGTGGTGTTTTGCTGCTGGCCGAGTGTCACCCTGATTGGCATGCGGATTTTCTGTCCGGTCTGGACCCAAGCTGGTGGCATACAGCCGCTGAGTCGCAATCCTCTTCCTTGCTGTCGCCTGAAGGCTGGCACAGGGCTTTGGAGCAAGCGGGTTTTGAGCAGGTACAAACAGCACCAGAGCCTGCCGCTCAGGCGTTGAGCGAAGGTGCTTATTTGCTTTTGGCCAGCGCCGCGACAAAGCAGACAGGTCAGAATCTGGAGGCCGTCGCTACAGCCCAGTGGCTACTGTTGTTTGACGAGGCTTCCCAAACGCATGCCCATTCTTTGCAAGCTCGTTTGGAGGCAGTCGGACAGACGGTTTGCGCCCAAGCCTGGCCACCCAGTGCCGACGCTTTGGCTGATGAGCACACGCTGAATGTGGTGCCGATGCTGGGTTGGGCTGATACCGTTGCTGCTGTCAGCCAGACCAGTACGCAACTGCTGAACCTGACTCAAAGCTTGTCCGCCCGTGCTGCTGCAAGCCGTTTGTTCCTGGTGACGCACGGCGGAGCATTGCCTGCGATGGCGGAAGAATTGGATTGGGCGGTGAATCCTGCCCAGTCGGCCTTGTGGGGCTTTGGCCGCGTCGTCATGAACGAGCTGCCTGCCTTGTCCTGCACTCTGATCGATCTGGCCGGCGATCTGAATGCCGGCAGCATCGCTCAGCGCCTGGAGTGCGAGCTGCTGTGGCCAGATGGTGCGACAGAAATTGTCTTATCTCAAGACGCACGCCATACCTTGGTGTTGCAGGAGGCCACTCAGCTTGTAAGTGCTCAATTAGGCCAGGATGCACGCTTTAAGTTGGACTTCCACGTGCCCGGACAGTTGCGCAATCTGGAATGGCAAGCTGTTCAAGCGCCCACTCTGGCTGCGGATCAGGTCGAAGTCCGCACCATGGCAGCGGGCCTGAACTTCCGTGACGTGATGTACTTGATGGGCTTGTTGCCGGACGAAGCCGTAGAAAACGGGTTCGCCGGTGCGAGCCTAGGCCTGGAGTTCTCGGGTGTGGTTACACGCCTTGGTGCCGATGTCACTAACCTGTCGGTCGGCCAGCCGGTGATGGGTTTTGGTTCCTCCTGCTTTGCCAGCCATGTGGTGACACGTGCGGATGCTATCGCTCCCATGCCTGAAGGTTGGGATTTTGAAGCCGCCGCCACCGTTCCCACCGTGTTCTTCACCGTGTACTACGCGCTGACGCACCTGGCCCATATCCAGCCCGGCGAGAAAGTGCTGATCCATGGTGCTGCAGGCGGCGTGGGAATTGCTGCAATCCAGCTCGCCCGCCATTTGGGCGCAGAGATTTATGCCACCGCTGGCACGGACGAGAAGCGAGTGTTCGCCTCCTTGCTGGGCGCTGACCATGTGTTCGATTCGCGCAGCCTGAGCTTTGCTCAGGATGTGATGGATGCCACTGGCGGTGAGGGCGTGGACGTGGTGCTGAACTCCCTGGCAGGTGAAGCCATGCGCCGCAGCCTGGATGTCTTGAGCCCATTTGGCCGTTTCCTGGAACTGGGCAAGCGTGACTTTTTCGAGAACACACCGATTGGTCTGCGCCCCTTCAAGAGCAATATCAGCTACTTCGGTATTGATGCCGACCAGTTGCTGACAGGACGTCCAGCCCTGGCAGGACGTTTGTTCAAAGAAGTCATGGAGCTGTTTCATGACGGCGCGCTGTTCCCACTGCCTTACCGTAGTTTCGGTGCCGAGCATGTGGTCGATGCATTCCGCGCCATGCAACAGGCTCGTCACATCGGCAAGCTGGTGGTGTCCTTGAAGGATGCTCAGCCTGGCCTACCCGCAAAACAAATAGCGACCCCTATCGACTTGTCCACACAGGGCACGTGGTTGGTAACGGGCGGTTTGTCTGGCTTCGGTTTGGCTTCAGCCCAATGGCTGGTCAAGCGTGGCGTGCGCTCTTTGGTTTTGGCGGGACGCCGTGGTGCCGATACCCCGGGTGCACAAGCGCTGCTGGAACAGTTCCAGACACAAGGCTGTCGTGTGCAAATCGTGGCGTGTGACGTCACGGATTGTGCAGCGGTACAAGCTGTCGTCGCCCAGATTCAGGCAAGTGATAGTCCGTTAACGGGTGTGCTGCATGCTGCCGCCGTGTTTGATGATCGCCTGATCGCGAATATGGATCAGGACAGCTTGAACAAGGTGCTGCAAACCAAGTTGGTGGGGGCATGGAATCTGCACCTGGCCACTCAGGATGTGAGTTTGTCCCACTTCGTGCTGTATTCCTCGGTGACGACTTCTATTGGTAACCCCGGACAGGCGAACTATGTGGCCGCCAACGCGGGCCTGGAAGGGCTGACGCGCCTACTTCAGAACCTGGGTCTGGCGGCTTCTTGCATTGCTTGGGGGCCGATTGGCGACGCAGGTTACCTGACCCGCAATGAAACCGTGAAGGACAGCTTGGGCAAACGCCTGGGCAAAGCGTCTCTGCAATCCGATCAGGCATTGGATCAACTGGATCGCGTGCTGGCTGTTAACGGTGAAGTGTCCATTGTGGCTAACTTCGATTGGAATGCCCTGGCCCGTTTGCTGGCCTCGGCCCAAAGCGAACGCTTTGCCATCTTGAACCGTGCTCGTAAAGATCAGGACTCCGGTAGCGACGGCCAGGATATTCACGCCCTGATCGCTGGTAAAACGCCCGAGCAAATTCACGCTTTGGTGGCCGAGTGGGTGGCGCAGGAAGTCGCCAACATTTTGCGTACTGAAGTAGACCGTATCGAAACTCAACGCTCCTTGCATGATCTGGGCATGGACTCCTTGATGGCCGTGGAGTTGGCCTTGGGCTTGGAGCAACGCTTTGGCGTGCAGTTGCCCGCCATGGTGCTGAACGATTCCCCCACCGTCTGGAACGTCGCCGCCCGCATTGTCGATAAGTTGACGGCTGGTGGCGAGGACTCGGCAGAGCACGATGCAGGGCATCTGGTCGCCGATGTCGTACGTCAGCACGGGGATGAGATGTCCGATACGGACTTGCAAGGACTGGCCAAGGATGTACAGCGATTGGCAGAAACAGGGACATCACTGATTCATGAGTAAGAACGATCTGGCGCCAGGTAGTAAAGCACAACTGATTCAGCGCATTTTGGGACGTAAAACTGGGCAAGCGACCGGCGATGGTCGCATGGCCGATCAGTCTGCCAGCCGTCAGGGCGCGGCCAGCCATATTCCGGATGCCTTCACCCGCTTTGACCGCCACCCTGGTTACGAGAAAATGCTGGTGCCCAAGGCCATGGCCGATCGTATGGGCGTGCGCAATCCATTTTTTCGCAGCCACGACGGTGTAGCGGCTGCGCATACCCGGATCAACGGGCGCGACTATCTGAACTTCGCCAATTACAACTATCTGGGTCTGTCAGCACACCCTGAAGTCAATGCAGCCGCTAAAGCCGCGATGGACCAGTACGGCACATCGGCCTCGGCCAGCCGTTTGGTTGCGGGCGAGCGCCGTGTTCAGCGCGAGCTGGAAGAGGAACTGGCCCAGAACTATGAGGTGGATGATTGCGTGGTTTTCGTCAGTGGACACGCCACCAACGTCAGCACCATTGGTTACTTGTTTGGCCCCAAGGATCTGGTAATTCACGATAGCCTGATCCACAACAGTATTTTGCAAGGCATCCAGTTATCGGGGGCCGCCCGCCGTTCATTTCCTCACAACGATAGTGTCGCCCTGGAGCGCATTCTGGCCGATATTCGTGGCCAGTTCGAGCGTGTGCTGATTGTGATTGAAGGCTTGTACAGCATGGATGGAGATATCCCGAATCTGCCTGCATTTATTGACATAAAACGGCGCTATAAAGCGTTTTTGATGGTCGATGAAGCTCACGCTCTGGGTGTGCTTGGCAAAACGGGCCGTGGCTCGCACGAGCATTTTGGTGTGGTGGGTCGAGATGTCGATATCTGGATGGGCACCTTGAGCAAGACCTTGGCAAGTTGCGGCGGCTACATCGCTGGTGATCGTGCGCTGGTGGAACTGCTTAAATACGCCGCCTCCGGTTTTGTGTACAGCGTGGGAATCTCTCCCGTGTTGGCGGCTGCTTCGCTCAAAGCCTTGCAGATCATGCGTCGGGAGCCCGAGCGTGTACAAAACCTGCAAGAGCGTGGCAGTCAGTTTCTGAATTCGATGCGCTCGCTGGGGATCAATACCGGTTTTGCCCAAGGCTACGCCGTTATTCCTGCGATTACCGGCAGCTCTCTGAAAGCAGTCAAATTGTCCGGTCAGTTGTTTGATGCCGGTCTGAATGTGCAACCCATTATCCATCCTGCGGTAGAAGAAAAAGCAGCACGTTTGCGCTTTTTCCTGTCTTCCACGCATAGCCAGGATGACATAGACCTGGCGTGTGAAACCGTTCATACGCTCATGAAGAAATAAGCATGTCTCAATTACTACACACAGCAGTTAGCAAGATCGCCGCAATAGGACGGCCCGTACTGGCCAGTACCCTGGTCGCCGTACTGGCCGGATGTGCCACGATGCCTGACTGGATGCCAGCCGATGGCCCCAGCCGCCAGCAAGTGCAGGAACGACGTGATGGCCGTATCGAAGGCATCACTCTGGTCAATGTGACTGACTCCCTGACCAAGAAACTGGCCGCTAAAAAGCGCATGGGTGACTTTGCTGCCCAGTTCCCTAGCACGGGCTCGAACAACTACCTGATTGGCCCCGGCGATGTGCTGGAAGTGTCGGTATGGGAAGCGCCGCCTGCCATGCTGTTTGGCAGTATTTCCTTGGATCCCAAGGCGACGGCAGCGACGACGAATGCCGTTGCCTTCCCGTCACAAATGGTGACCTCAGATGGCATGATCAGCATGCCTTTTGCAGGCCGTATTGCTGTCCAGGGCCACAACACCCAACAGATTGAAGAAAGCATTGCCAAGCGTTTGCAAGGCAAGGCCAATAACCCCCAAGTATTGGTGCGTGTCACCCAGAACAACTCTTCCAACGTAACGGTGGTGGGTGAAGTCAATCAAAGCACCTTGATGCCCTTGACACCGAAAGGCGAGCGCCTGCTGGATGCCTTGGCCGCCGGAGGTGGCGTTAAACAAGCGGTAAACAGTATCGCCATTCAGCTCTCGCGCGAGCAGAACACATCGACGATGGCCTTGGATACGATCATCCGTAATCCGAGCCAGAACATCATGTTAAAGCCGGGCGATGTGATCACGGCGCTGTATCAGAACCAAAGCTTCTCTATTTTGGGCGCCACAGGCAAGAACGAAGAGATTCCGTTTGAAGCCCAAGGTATCTCCCTGGTGCAGGCCCTGGCCCGTTCCGGCGGCCTGGATACCTCACGTGCTGATGCTCGCGGTGTGTTTGTCTTTCGCTTTGAAGATGCTGCGCTGGTGGACGGTGCGCCAGAGTCGACCCTGCTGGACAAGCAGGGCCTCGTACCCGTGGTGTACGAGATCGACCTGCGTGACCCGGCTTCTTTCTTTGTCACCCAGAACTTCCCGGTTCAGGACAAGGACGTGATTTATGTCTCCAATTCGCCAGCGGCTGAATTCCAGAAGTTCCTGCGTCTTGTGGTGTCGGTGGCCGTGCCTAGTACGACCTTGAACAACATGATGAAGTGATGAGCCTCATGGTTGAACGCAAAATTTTTAGTCGAGGTCGAGATGAGTAATCAGGTGCGCAGCCCCATGGCCGTCACCTGGTCGGTCTGGCGGGCGCTGCTTTTGCGCGAATCCTTGGACCGTCTGTTTGATATGCGGGCTGCCTGGTTCTGGTTGTTGATGGAGCCGGTGCTGCATATCAGTTTCATCACGTTTATCTTCACCGTGATTCGTTTGCGCACAGTCGGTGGCATTGATGTCACCGTTTGGATTGTGGTGGGGATGCTGGCGTTTTTTATGTTTCGTCGTACGGCGATGCAGGTGATGTATGCCGCAGATAGTAATAAGCCTTTGTTTGCTTACAGGCAGGTGCATCCCTTTGACACGTATGTCGCACGAGGTGTTTTGGAAGCATTTTTGATGACCTTGGTGTCCGCCATTATCTTAGCGGGGGCTGCCTTGCTTGGGCATGACGTACGGCCTGATGACCCCTTGCAGGTTTTGGTGGCGATGTTTGGGTTATGGCTTTTTGGTGTGGGCTATGGCTTGGTGGCCTCTGTCTTGATGGCCTTGGTTCGTGAGACAGAGCACATATTGAAACTCATGATGATGCCGTTGTACTTGATCTCCGGGGTCATCATGCCGATTTCTGCTGTTCCCCAGCCTTATCGGGATCTGCTCTTGTTCAATCCTTTGGTGCATGGACTGGAGTTGGTGCGTAAAGGGTTTGCGAATTACTACCACATGGTGCCTGGCGTCAGCATGGGATACCTGTACCTATGGGGGGTGGTCAGCTTGTTTCTGGGCCTGGTTTTGTATAGACGCTTTACACAGCAGTTGGTGATGAAATGATCGTCGTCAAGGATGTTTATAAGCGCTACAAGACCGCCCATGGTGTGGGCCGTTGGGTGTTGGAAGGGGTCAACCTGACAATCCCACCCAAGGTAAATGTGGGTTTGATTGGCTCTAACGGTGCTGGGAAATCTACGTTGTTGCGCTTGATCGGTGGGGTGGATCACCCCAATAAGGGAACGGTGCAGCGTATGTGCAGGGTGTCGTGGCCCATGGGCAACGGGGGGTTGGAGGGCACCTTGACCGGCCGCCAAAACGCCAAGTTTGTGTGCAGAGTGCATGGTCATCAAGAAGATCTGGCAGATCGGCTGGCTTTTATTAAAGATTTTTCTGAACTGGGTCGAGCTTTTGAGGAACCGGTCTATACCTACTCCTCTGGAATGCGCTCCCGCCTTCAGTTTGCGTTGTCGTTTGCCTTTAATTTCGATGTGTACATCTCGGACGAGGTGACGGCAGCGGGTGATGCGGCATTCCGTAAAAAAGCCGCGGACGCCTTTAAAACCATGACCAATCGCGCGGGCTTGATCATGGTGGCTCACGACAATAAAACCTTAAAACAATTTTGCCAGGCGGGTGTCTGGCTGCATCAAGGACGAGCGCACTGGTTTGACCAGATTGACGATGCGCTCAATGCCTACAAGGATTCGCTTCCAAAATGACAGATACACCTCAAGTCACTACGCAGGCGGCTAGCACCGCTTCTAATCAAGCCGTTTCAAAGAAACCTACCTTTGGAGCTCGCCTGCGTTCGTGGTTTTCATTGCGCTTATTTGATTATGCCGTACGTGTGATTTTGATCCTGGCTGTTTTGACGTCGGCGTACTGGTTGATCTTTGCCTCGAACCGCTATGTGTCCGAGGCTAACGTCATTATCCGAAAGACAGACTCGGTAGGAGCCCCCTCTTTTGACTTAGGGATGTTGGTATCGGGTGTGGCTACTGTTGATCGCGCGAACCAGTTGTTGTTGCGTGATTACTTGCTGTCCGTGGACATGCTTAAAAAGCTCGATCAGTCTTTGGATTTACGTACGCATTACAGCTCCTCGGATCATGATCTGGTGTCGCGGATGTGGTTCCAGGATGCGTCGCTAGAGTGGTTTCACCGTCATTACCTGCGTCGTGTCGAAGTGGAGTTTGATGATTTCTCTGGTGTGTTGCGCATCAAGGTCCAAGCTTATAGCCCCGAGATGGCTCAGGCGATTACGGAGCTGCTGGTTAAGGAAGGCGAGCGTTATATGAACGTCTTGGGCCATGAAATGGCCCAGGTTCAGGTCGATTTCTTGGTTACTCAGGTTGACCAGGCGCAGGAGCGCTTTCAACAAGCGAGCCAGGACTTGCTGAACTACCAGAATGAAGCCGGTTTATTGTCCCCACAAGCCACAGCAGAAAGTATTAATGCGATTGTGGCTGCCTTGGAAGGGCAGCGGGCTCAGTTGCAGACCCAATTGGCCTCTTTGCCCAAGTCATTGGATCGTGACCATCCCAATATTCTGATGCTTAAACAGTCTTTGAAAGCAGTGGACGAGCAAATTAAGCAAGAAAAGCTGAAGTTGGCGACGCCGTCCGGCGGCACGTTGAATGCCTATGTAGAAGAGTTTTATCGCTTGGATATGAATGTGAAGTTCACACAAGAGCTCTACAAATCCTCTTTAACTGCTTTGGAGAAAGGCAGGATTGATGCCACTCGCATGTTGGAGAAAGTGTCTGTGCTGCAGTCCGCCACCTTGCCCGAGTATCCGATGGAGCCGCGTCGTCTGTACAACACCTTGGTGACTTTGCTGTTGGCGCTGATCCTGGCCGGGATTTTGAAGCTGCTCAAGAGCATTGTCTTGGACCATGTGGACTAATAAGAAAGATAGGAAATCCATTTAAATGTCTATGTCACCTGTTGTGCCTTCTGAATTAGGTCATGAGAAACCGGTATCCACGCATGCGCAATGTTTAGAAGAGGAGAACCGGCTGTTGTTTGATCAACTGCAAGTCGTGCAGGAGGAGTTAGGGCGTTTGTATGATCACCCCCAAGCAACTGGGCGTGATTTGAAGCCGACAGTCATTAATGTGGCACCTGTGGACGTGCGGCTTATCGAGATTCAGGCGGAAAGTGTTCGCTTGGAGTGCCTGCTTAAGGTGCAAACCCAGCTACATGACTTAAAGACTCAATATGCTTTAGCTAAACAGCTTGGCGACATTTTGATTGAGGGTGTGCAGTCTACAGGCTCGTTGATCTCGGTGCCGGGGCGTTTGCGTCAGGCTTGGCGTCAAAATCGTCGCACCCAGCCTCCTGCTGCACTGGGTGGGAAATCTTTCGACAAAGTTATTCAGGCGTATCAGCAAGGGGGGGACTCTCAAGTCGAATCCTTGCTGAACCAGGCTTCAGTTTCAAAAAGTGTGCAAGCCAGTGCGTGGACAGCTGTAGCCCGGACTTATATGACGGCTGAACCAACCTTGGTTGCGGCGATGGCGCGCCGGGCCTTTGCGTTGGAGCCACGTGGGTTCCGTCAAAAATGGTTGGCGTTTCGATTGCATGAGTCTGGTGATTTGCTTGAGGCAGAAGCACTCTTGGCGCTCTTACCCGAGGATGTGTCTTTTACTGACTCTGAGGCGCGTCAACGCGATCGTTTGCTGAAGCAGGCGAAAGAGTTTCGTTTAGATCAAGTCCGCTCTGTATCTGATGTTGAGGCGCAGCATGCGGCGGTGCAGCGTCAGTGGGCGGAGCTGGCTGAATCACGCAACGCAATGGTCAGTACTCTTAAACAGCAAGAAATACAGCTGTCTAGCGTGCGCGATGAGGTGCAGCGTCTGAATCAAGAAAAACAAGAGCAACTTGTAGTAGTTGAAGCATTGCGAGCACAGATCCAGCGATTACAGCAGGATCATCAGACAACCCTTCAAGAGCGAAGCCAGCAAGAAGATCAGCAGCGACAGTTCATGCGTCAGGAGCAGGGCAATACGCAGGCTGCACTCAAACAAGTAGCGGATTTGAAGCGTGAGCTGGAGCAAGAAGAACAGTTGAAGTTACAGACGCAACGTGAGTGCGTGGGTTTGCAAGCTGATCTGAAACGGATCAGGCAAGCTCTGGAGGACAAAGAGGCACAAGCAGGGCAATGGTTTGAACAATGTGTCACTGTGCAAGGTGGCTTGGCGGATATGGCCCAGCAATGTGAGCAGCTTAAGGATGAGCTGCAGATGCACCACCGCGAGAAAGAGGAAGCCTTGTCGCAGCTTCAAATTTTGCGTATCGCTCATGATGAGTCACTTGCAATTGCAGAGCAACGTTTGGAGGAGGTTGAGTCCCTGCTGGTGCAGTTAGAAGAATCAGTCGCAGAGTGTGAGGAATTTCGGGTGCAACTGCGGGATGCTCAGGAAGAAAAGGACTCTTTGCTTGTGCAAGTGCAGGAGTTAAGGGAGGCCCGTGATGGATTGGTTGTGCTTGCTGCTCAGCGCTTGGATGAAGTGCATGCGTTGCAATCTCAAGTTCAGGCAATAACGCAGGAACGAGATGAGGCAAGGCAGCAAATCAATGTGGAGCGAACAGACCATAAGTCTTTGCAGGCTCAATTGAGCCAAGCTTTTCAAGTTCGTGATGAGTACATAGCTTTAGCCGCACAGCGTCAGGGGGAGTTGTTGCAGCAAGCTAAAGAGCAACTGAGCTTGGAAAAGAGTAAAGCCGCACTGGAGGCACGCCAACTGGAGTTACAGCAATCATTGTCGGCGCAGACTGCGCGTGAAACAGATCTGCTAGAGCGCTTGAGTGCCCAAGTGCAGTCCTTGGCCGCTCGTGACGCGGCAGTTCCAGGGATACAAGAGGAATTGTTTAAAAAACAATCCGAAGAGCTGCTCCGTGTTCGTCGCCATATTGAAACAGCGGTTAAGAATAATAGTGCTAATGCGGTACGTCAGCTCCAGTCCTTTGTTGGGATGCAAGAGTATTTTGCCACTGGAGTGCTACCTGCATTTAACAGTGAGGCCCACAGTTGGCCAATCTCTGCTGACTTTGCATTATGTTTGATGCGGCAATTGGTGCTTAAACCTTACGACCTTGTTATTGAGTTTGGGTCAGGCATGTCCACCGTTATTGTGGCTAAGACATTGGCGTTGATGGCGGAACGTGGTGATACCCGACAGACCCAGTTCGTGTCTTTTGAGCATTTGGATTCGTATTACGAGCAAACCTTAGCTCATCTTCAACAAGCAGGGTTGGAGCAGGCTGCACAGCTGACACTGGCACCACTCAAGGACTGGCAGTCTGCGGACGGCCAAGTTTATCCATATTACAGCTGCCAAAGCACCTTGGCCAAACTGGCCAAACAAAAGCAAGTTACTCGAAAACGCATTTTGGTGATTGTAGATGGTCCTCCGGCGGCTACGGGCCCTCAAGCTCGATACCCCGCAGGTCCTTTGTTAATGGAGCATTTCCCCAATGTCCATATTGATTTTTTGATGGATGACTATATCCGCGAAGATGAAAAGCAAGTCGCTCAACGTTGGTTGGCAGATATAGAAGCTCAAGGGCTTGCGGGCACATCCACTGCATACAAGTTTGAGAAAGACGCCTGTTTATTAACTGTTCACCCTAAAGGCACAAAGTAATTTTATGAAGATTTTGACTGTATTTGGCACACGACCGGAGGCCATCAAAATGGCTCCGGTGGTTAAGGCATTGGCTGCTGACTCTGCATTTGAAGCGCGCGTGTGTGTCACGGGTCAGCACCGCCAGATGCTGGATCAGGTTCTGGATATTTTTTCCATCAAACCTGATTTTGACTTGAACCTGATGAAGCCAGGTCAGGACCTGTATGACATCACCAGTAATGTGTTGTTGGGTATGCGTGATGTGTACAAGCAATGGCAACCAGACATGATTTTGGTGCATGGTGATACGACCACTACGATGGCTGCAGCGTTGTCAGCTTATTACGCCAAGATCAAGGTCGGTCACGTAGAGGCTGGCCTGCGTACTCACAATAAGTACTCGCCTTGGCCAGAGGAAATGAACCGTCGCCAAGCGGGCGTGTTGGCTGATGTGCACTTTGCTCCCACCGAGCAATCGCAGTCTCATTTATTGCATGAGGGTGTCGATCCCAAGACGGTGCATATTACAGGCAATACCGTCATTGATGCGCTGTTGGATGTAGCAGCGCGCGTACGCCAGGACTCGGAACTGCGTAGCCGTTTTGAGGCTCAGTTCTCTTTTATCAATCCAGCTAAACGCTTGGTTCTGGTGACGGGGCATCGTCGCGAGAACTTTGGTTCCGGCTTTGAAAACATTTGCCTGGCTTTGCGCCAGATTGCCTCCCGTGGCGATGTGCAGGTGGTGTATCCCGTGCACTTGAATCCAAATGTTCAGGAACCAGTACGTCGTATCTTATCCGACGTTTCCGACGTTCATTTGATCGAACCATTGGATTATTTGCCCTTTGTTTACCTAATGGATCGTTGTGATCTTTTGGTCACTGACTCCGGGGGCATTCAAGAAGAAGCGCCTTCTTTGGGCAAACCGGTATTGGTGATGCGAGACACAACCGAGCGTCCTGAAGCCGTGGATGCAGGAACGGTGCGTTTGGTGGGAACAGAAACACACGCCATTGTCAGCGCAGCCACGCAGTTGCTGGATGACGCTGCAGAATATGAGCGTATGGCACGGGCGCACAACCCTTATGGGGACGGCAAAGCCGCCACCCGTATTAGCGAAATTCTAAAAACCTTGATCTCTTGATTCGGAAAACCAGCATGTTTGAAACTTTATCCATGATCGGCCTGGGCTATATTGGCCTGCCTACTGCCACATTATTTGCCTCCCGCCGCAAAAAGGTCATTGGCGTTGATGTGAATGCTTACGCGGTCGATACGATTAATCAGGGCCGGATTCATATTGTTGAACCTGAACTGGATATGCTGGTGCAGGCTGCTGTGCACGGTGGCTATTTGCGCGCTACGCTGACGCCAGAAGCCGCTGACGCGTTTTTGATTGCTGTCCCCACTCCGTTCCTGGAAGGCAACAAACCTGACCTGAGCTATATCGCCGATGCAGCCAAAGCCATTGCTCCCGTGTTGGCCAAAGGCAATCTGGTCATTCTGGAGTCCACTTCCCCGGTGGGTACGACTGAGCAGTTGGCCCAGTGGCTGGCCGAGGCCCGTCCTGATTTGAGTTTCCCTCAGCAAGCAGGCGAGGAAGCTGACATTCAGGTTGCCTATTGCCCAGAGCGTGTTTTGCCAGGTCGTGTCGTTCATGAATTGGTGAGTAACGACCGCGTAATTGGCGGCATGACACAAAAAGCCACCGAGATGGCTACCGAGCTGTACCGGATCTTTGTGGAAGGTGCTTTGGTGCCAACCAATGCCCGTACCGCTGAAATGTGCAAACTGACCGAGAACAGCTTCCGCGATGTCAATATCGCATTTGCCAACGAGCTGTCCCTGATTTGTGATCGCTTGAATATTAATGTGTGGGAACTGATCAGCCTGGCTAACCGTCACCCACGCGTTAATATTTTGCAGCCTGGTGCCGGGGTGGGTGGTCATTGCATCGCTGTGGACCCTTGGTTCATCGTGGACAAAACACCTGAAGAGGCCCGCATTGTTCGCTTGGCTCGCGAGATCAACGACTACAAACCTGAGTGGGTTGTGGAGAAAGTCAAAGCCGCTATTGCCGGAGTGCTGTCGCTGCGTCCTGACGCACGCATGGCAGACATTAAAGTGGCATGCCTGGGCTTGGCCTTTAAACCCGATATTGATGACTTGCGCGAAAGCCCTGCTGTTGGTGTTGCCAAGAAGATCGCCAGCCTGGGATGCAAAGTACACGCCGTAGAACCCAACATCAAAGAATTGCCCGCCAAGCTACAAGGCACTGGAATTGAGCTGTCCGCTCTGGGTAGCGCGCTGGCTGATGCTGACGTCGTCTGCGTTCTTGTCAAACACCGTCCATTCATTGAGCAAGTTGCTGAGATTCGCAAGCATGCTCAGTGTATTGATGTTGTAGGTTTGTTCGCGGAATAAGCGTTAGGAAGGCAGAAAAGGCTGATATGTTGCAATCAAAAGTAAGTAGTGCTGCGCGGGCATTTCGCGATGGAGAGTTTGCACAGGCGATGGCCCTGTACAAAGAGCTGGGTGAGCAGTTGGGGCATCAGTTCTTTGCTGCGAACCTGGCTTTATGCCAGTCTCGTTTAGGTGCGTCCGCAGGCTATGGTGAGCTGGCTAGCTTACCCGTCAAGCAGCTGCGTGTGGCGGGGGTGATGGATGAGTTTACTTTTCACTCCTATGACCCGGAGTGTGAGCTGTTGCAGTTGCACCCTGAGCACTGCATTGAGCAGTTGGAAAGGTTTAAGCCACATATACTTTTTATTGAGTCAGCCTGGCAGGGATTTGAACAGCTCTGGAAGCTGAAGATCAGTACAAATGGCCCGGAAATTAATGCGTGCATTGATTGGTGCAAGCGTAATGGCGTACCAACCTTGTTTTGGAATAAAGAGGATCCTGTGCATTTTGGCACCTTTATCCCCTTGGCCAAGCAAGTGGATTACGTCTTTACGACAGATATTGATTGTGTGCCTAAATATAAAGCCCGTGTTGGCCACGATCATGTCTATTTCCTGCCTTTTGCCGCCCAACCAAAAACGCATAACCCTCTGGAGATTTTTGATCGAAAAGATGCTTTTAATTTTGCGGGTTCGTACTACCTCCGTTATCCAGAGCGTCAGCGTGACTTTGCGGCTCTGATCGGTGCTGTCAAGGGTTTGAGGCCGGTTGATATATATGATCGCAATGCTGATAACCCTCACCCGCATTACACTTTTCCTGACGAATACAAGCCCATGATCTTGGGTAAATTGCCATTTTCGGAGATTGATCGGGCGTATAAAGGTTATCGATATGGCATAAACATGAATACCATCAAGCAGTCACAGACGATGTTTGCTCGACGGGTATTTGAGTTGTTGGCTTCCAATACTGTTGTTGTTTCAAATTTCTCCCGTGGCACTCGCCTGCTTTTTGGGGATCTCGTTGTATCTTCAGATAATCAAGAGCAAATTGCTGAACGTATGCGGCCAATCATTAGTGATGAGCTGCATTATCGTAAGCTGCGTCTTCTAGGTTTACGCAAGGTGATGACTGAGCATACTTATGCTCAGCGTTTAGCCTATATCCAAGCTAAACTGACGGGGAAAAAATTTGCTGTTCATCAGCCTTTAGTTGTTCTACTTGCTGAAGCAAAAAATGGGTCGGAACAGCAGCGGATTCTGGATTCTTTTCAGCGCCAAAATTATAAGAACAAGCAGTTGTACCTCGTTACACCAGAGGGTGTGGCGAATGTTGAGGGTGTTACTTGTTACTCCGTTCTCGAGGATGCCTTCCAAGCCACTATGTCATTGTCGAAAGATGATTTGATAGGTGAAATGCATGCCGATGACTATTATGGAGAGCACTATCTGACGGATTTAGCCTTGGCAAGTACCTATACTACAGCCTCGGCTTTCGGGAAATCAGCTCATTATTGTGCCCGTGATGGTGTCCCCGTCCTGCTAGGGGATTCGCATCAGTACCGAGAAGTAGACATATTGCCTTTACGTGCTGCACTGGTGCGAGGTTCAGCGTGGAAACATCACCAAGTGGCACGTTCCTGGCTGAATCCAGGGCAGGCCAATATCCAGGTTCCTGGAATGCTGGCGATTGACGAGTTCAATTACATCGCTCATGGGTCAGCCCTGTCTGATCAAAGCAGGGCAGTAGCCATGGATCTAATGCTACTAGATCAAGGTGTGTCTTTCTGCAATCATCTGGCAGCTGTTGCGGAGGGGTTGCCAGCATTTTCGCAGGAGGATGCAGACGATAGCAGTAGCCTGCCACAGCTGGGCGCGCAAGAGCTACTGGAGTGGATCCCGTCTAAGGAGGGTGTGACGCTTTCTATTGTTGATGGACAGATACGGTTAGTGTCTACACTTGAACCCGGTCAGCACCTTTATCTGTACTCTAGAAATGCACGAGTTCGTCAGGATCTGAATTTGGTGCTTAATAGCCAGTTTCATCTACATTGTGAGCAATTAATAAATATAAAAACCGTCTTTGAGTTTCAGGACAAACGAGGAAAAAAAATATCCTACCAAATGAATCCGGCAGGGGATAAACATGCACTTGCGATACCTGCGCATTGTACAAAGGTTCGCTTTGGTCTTCGCATTGAGGGGCCTGGTGAAATAACAATAGAAAAGTTGGTGCTAGGTAGTACAGCGGAAAGACCTGCTGCAGTTATTACGAAATCACCTTATTTAGTGCTTGCTAAACAGTACCCAGCATATGACGATCTATATCGTTATGGATTTGTGCATAGCCGTATCCGTGCTTATAAAGAGGCAGGGCAGTTGGTGGATATGTATAAGATTCACAACGGGCCGGCGGAATACAGAGAGTTCGCGAATGTTGATGTTGCAACAGGTGATGCACGTTTGTTAGAAGCAACACTTGCTACTGGACAGGTGAAGCATGTTCTAGTCCATATCATGGATCAGAATATGTGGAAGGTTTTAGAAAAATATGTGGATAAAGTCCAAATTACAGTGTGGGCTCATGGATCAGAAATTCAGTCTTGGTGGCGGCGGGAATTTGAGTTTGAATTAATGAGTGAGTCGGAAATAGCTCGTCAGAAAAAACTTAGTGATAATAGGATGGGTTTCTGGAAGAGGTTGTTCAGTAATCCGCCTGATAATTTCCATGTGGTCTTTGTGTCTTCTTATTTTGCTGAAGAGGTATTTGAGGATTTGAAGGTAAGGCTTCCAAAAGAAAAATACAGCATTATTCATAATCCAATTGATGTCGGGTTATTCAGCTATAGAGAGAAGGATGCTGAACAAAGAAAAAAGGTTTTGTCTATTCGTCCATATGCCTCAAGAAAATATGCAAATGATTTAAGTGTCCAAGCAATATTGAAGCTGTCAAAAGAACCTGTTTTTAATGATCTTGAGTTTAAATTTATTGGGGATGGTGTCTTGTTTGAAGAAACCGTGGCACCGCTTCGTCAATTTTCTAATGTGAATATTGAACGGAAGTTTATTACGCATCATGAAATCGCTCAGATGCACAAGGAGTATGGAGTGTTTTTAACTCCTACTCGTATGGATTCTCAAGGTGTATCTAGGGATGAGGCAATGGCATCTGGCTTGGTCCCAGTGACAACGGCAGTAACTGCTATTCCAGAGTTTGTCGATGACCTAAGTGGTTTTCTTGTAAAGCCTGAAAGTGCAGAGGCGTTGGCTGCGGCAATTCTTCAGTTATATGAAAATCCCGATGAGTTTTGTGAGAAATCAATGGAAGCAGCAAAGAGGGTTAGAAGGCAGTGTGCTTCGGACATAATTGCTAAGTCTGAAATACAGATTTTTAATTAATTTTTAGCAGAATTGAAGCTCATGGTGCTTTATGTTTAACAGACTTGTTGTTTCTTTTGGTTTGGGTCGTTCTGTTAATAGAGAGGAAGCTGATAAGGTTTTGCTCTTTGATGGTGTTGGTTATAAGGAAGGTCGGATTTTTTCGCGGGATTATTATCCTAAAATTTCTAGTGGTTTGGTGCAAGGTGAGTTGGATGGTGAGTGGGTAGCCATTTATCAAGATAAAAATAAAAAAATAGTTTGTACTGATTTTTTTGGTTTTTACCCTATTTTTTATTCTGCTTTTGGTGGGCGGTTTTTCTTATCTAACTCTTATGATTCTTTGTTGTCGTGTATTAGGAAAAATGGTTTTTATCCAAAATTGGATTTAGCGGCTGTTTTTCCAATGCTTGCTTCATCGTATTCTTTTTTTGATCAGGCTTTCTCAGCTAATACTTCTTGTGAACAGATTAAGCGTTTGCTGCCTAATGAGATCATAGAGATTTCTGATGGGGCGTGGAAAATAGTAAAGAAAAATAATCTTACTTCTGCATCTTATCAAGAGTTGATTGAACAGGGCTCTTGGGCTGTAAAGGCTGATCTTCAACGGCTTCAGGAAATTGGTTTTCAGAATACTGAACTCTCCTTGTCAGGAGGTAAGGATTCAAGAGCTGTTTTGTCATTGGGAATTGACTCTATTTCTGATTTGGCAATTAGAACAAATCCGAGATTTGAGGATGGTGGCAGCTTTCAGTCTGATGTTATCGATCGTGATTTTGATATCGCGCTAGATATTGTTTCTCATTATGATCTTCAATGGGCTGGTTCTCGTTCTTTTCTGGTTGAGCCGATTGATTTTAATCAGGCATTGAATCACTATAGGTTTTTTAGGTCTTCTAATTATTTCCGTACTAATTTCAGTAGATACTGCACTTCGACTACCCATAATGGAAATTATGTCGAGTTAGTTGGAGGGTGTGGCGAGGTTTTAAGAGGGTTTTGGGCTGAGTATTTTAAAAAAATTAATTATGGTTCTAAGATTGAGTCAGAAAGATTAAATAAGCGGAAGTGCGGGTATTATGTTTTTTCGGCGCTGGTTAATAAACGGCCGGAGTTGAAGTCTTACTATGAAGACTCCATTTCTTGGTTTATGGACGAAATGGCGGGTATTGAGGGTGAGGATTTTTTTGATTCTATAGATAATCATTATTTTCTTCATAGAAATCGCTATCATTTTGGAAATTATAGAGATTCATGGAGGTCCGGTAAACTTCTTTATTACCCTCTTGGTAGAAAAGAGTTTTTCCAGGCATCAAAAATGATAGGCAGTGATTTAAAATCTCAAGGGAAGGTTGTTTTTGATATTATAGGGAATAATAAAATGGATTTACATAGGTTCCCTTATGAGTCTCCTTTTGGTTTTTCGTACGATACGCCTCCTGATGGTTTGGTGAAGATGTCGGAAAAAATTTCAAAAATAAGAAAAGATGATTTTTTAGAAAAGCTACAATTAAAAAAGGAACTAAATAAAGATATTTATAAGGAGCCTTCTTTTGATTTGAAGAAAAATTTGTCTAAGAAATTTAAAGAAAATATTGAGATCTGTAGATCTGATGATCGTTTAAGTGTTTTTCTGGATGGTTTTTTGGCTGGTTTTGATTCTGATTTGTGGACGGGTAAGGATATAAAGCTATTTACAAAAATTGATTCTCTGTCTCTAGTGGTTGGGGATGAGTCTGTTAATTACTCGATGCTGGATTTATAGCGAAGCAATTTTTTCTGTGAAAGATCTACGTTGTTTATTCTTAGTAGGGTGTAAATGACGCTGGCATAGTAAGAGGATTTTTTAAGGATTTCTTGACATTGAGTTGGGATCGTTATGCGTTCTTTACAGTAGATACTGAAGCCCTTTCGAGGCGCGCAGTGGATCAACATGTCCAACGCCTGGTCTGGGGCGAGCACCCCACCGGAACTGCTGGAATTCGTGAAATGTGCTCTATTGGCGATGAGTTCGGCGCCAAGCATGTGTTCTTTGTGGACTTATGCGCCACGCTTACACAGCAATCTGAGATGTTGGAAGCGGTTCGCTGGCTGGATCAACAAGGTCAGGATGTGCAGCTACATGCCCATCCTGAAACCTTGCCCAAGTCTTTCTGGGTGGACCACGGTTTGGACCATCGTCCAGCTTTAATGAATGAGTACAAAGACCAAGCCCGCGCCGAATTCGTCTTCCGACACTTCGGCAAGCTGATCTCTGACGTCACTGGCAAACCCATCCTTGCCCATCGCGCCGGTTCTTTCCGCTGGAATGCCCTCACAATCCGTGCCTTGCAGGCAGTCGGTATTCCCTTGTCGTTCAACCAGTCCATGCGGGCCGCCTTGTTGAAGCGCTGTCCAACAGGCCAGCCTGATTGCTTGCCTTACGCCTGGTCCAACGGCACGATTGAAGTCCCGGTAACAGAGCGCTTTAGCCCTGGTGTGTTGGATGCCAAACCGGACCGCTGGTCCAGTCTGACCTACCCGGAGTCTTCTTATTTTCAATATGGTTCACGGCCTACGACTTTCTGGAAGGATCCTCTGTGGTCTTTACCCAAAGTCTCGGTGGTGTTGATGCATTCTTGGTCTTTGCTGGATTTGGATGAAAATGGCCATTTCCAGTACACCAACGACCGTCTGCTGGAGGGCTACCGCCTGTTCTTGCAACGAGTTGTTAAGGACTACGACGTGATCACCACAGCAGATTTTTTGGATCTGCAGGCGCGGGGTAAAATCCGTCTTTCGCGAACAGTTAACTTAGAGCAGGTAGAAACACAGGTATGAGGGATCGCTACGCAATGATTACGGTCGATACAGAGGCACTGCCCAAGCGCGCCTCTGACGATCACGTTAATCGTCTGATCTGGGGGCGATTTCCAAGAGGTACGGCCGGGGTGGCCGAGATGTGCAAGATCGGTGACGAGTTCGGCGTCAAGCATGTGTTCTTTACGGACTTGTGCGGGGCTTACTCGCGTCTGGATGAGCTGAAAGAGGTTGTGCGCTGGCTGGATGAACAAGGCCAGGATGTGCAACTGCACACGCACCCGGAGTACTTGCCCGACAGCTTCTGGAAAGAGCATGGTTTGTCGAACCGTCCACAGTACATGAACCAGTACACCGAGCAGGCTCGTGCCGAGTTCGTGTTCAAGCACTTTGCGGGTTTGATGTCCGAGGTAACAGGCAAGCCGGTTCTAGCGCATCGTGCCGGGTCGTTTCGCTGGAACGCAGACACGATTCGTGCTTTGAAGGCAGTGGGTATTCCTTTGTCCTTCAACAATTCTGTATGCGCCGTGCATAACAATCAGTGCATTTATAGCAAACCCACGAACAAGCCTTTTACTTGGTCCAATGGCGTGATTGAGGTGCCTATGACCGAGAAACGGATTCTAGGTAAGGTAGGCAAGCCGGAGTGGTGGGCTCGCCTTACTTACCCAGAGTCCAGCTATTTCCGCTTCCGTCCCTGGTGGGGGCAGCTGCTGTTGAATACCCTTAGCGGCAACCCTTCCTTTGCTGTCTTTCTGCTGCACTCCTGGTCCTTGCTGTTCTGGGACGAGAACGGCTTGGGAGAATATCGTGACGATAGCCGCATGGAAGGCTATCGCAAGCTGCTGGCCCGTCTGACTAAAGATTATGACGTGATTACGACGGCAGAGTTTCTGGACTTGAAGGCTCGCGGAAAAATTGTTGTGCCTGATACGGTGGACTTGTCGCTGGCAGAGCTTCAAGCAGAACCGGATAATAAAATTCAGAAAAAGGCTTGAGGGAAATGCTCTTTAAGTTATGGCGTGGGCTGTTGCGTGAGCCTTGGATGGCTCTGAGCCGGCGTTTGACCTTGTTTACGGTGCGTCGGCAAACCCGGCGCGGTCAGCGCCGTGAGACACCTTATGAGCCTGTGCCAGGACGTGTGCTGTATGTGCCGGCTAGTGCCTTGCCGTATCACATCAGCGGCTACACCACCCGTACCCACGAGATTATCCGCGCCATGCAGGCGGCAGGTGGGGATATCTGTGTGCTGACACGCCCAGGTTATCCATGGGATCGTAAAGACAGATTGGTGGATGCCGAGCAAGATGAAACCCTGGTGGATGGGGTGCGATATGCGCATGCTCGCAATCCTTCCAACAAGCGCCCCGTGATGCAGTTCGCCATCGAAGCTGCCGCCTCCATCGCCCAGGAAGCCATCAAGCAGCGCGTCGCCGTCATCCATGCTGCTTCTAACCACGTCAATGCCTTGCCGGCCTTGATTGCTGCGCGTCAGTTGGGCATTCCGTTTCAATATGAAATGCGTGGCTTATGGGAGTTGAGCCGGGCCTCCCGTATGCCGGAGTTCCGGGACTCTCAAGGTTTCAAGCAGGGGCTGGAGCTGGAAGGTCTGGTTGCCAGCCAGGCAGATCGTTTGTTTGTGATTTCCGAGCAGTTGGGCCAATACGCTTGCGAGCACTGGAACGTGGATCCTGCACGTATGGGGCTGATGCCCAATTGCGTGGACCCCTCGCGTTTTATTCCTGGCGATGCCCAGGATGTGCAGCCCAATACCATTGTCTACGCTGGTTCCCTGATTGTTTATGAGGGGCTGGATGTTTTGATCGACGCTGTGGCGGACCTGGTGGGCCGTGGCAAGGATGTAACCCTGACCATTATTGGAGATGGGGAGGCGCGCGCGCAGTTGCAGGCCCAGGTACAAAGTCTGGGTATGGAACAGCACGTGCTGTTTGCTGGTCGGGTCTCGCCTGAAGAGGCCCGTGCTTTGCAGGCCAAGGCTGCATTGGTATGTATTCCTCGTCGTCCTTTTGAAGTGTGTCGCATTGTGCCGCCCATCAAGTTGGTCGAGGCGATGGCGATGGGCAAGCCTGTTCTGGTGCCGGATTTGCCGGTGTTCAAGGATGAGGTTGGGTCGTGCCGTTCGGTACGCTTTTTTAAAGCAGGTGATGTGCAGGACTTGGCCCGTGTGCTGGATGAGGCGTTTCAGGTGGGGCCGGAGGTCTTGGCGCAGGACGGTGCCTTGGCACGTGAAGAAGCCTCGCAGCGCCGTAGTTGGGCGGACTTTGTGGTGCATGCTTTGCCGGTCGGGACTCACTCATGATTGGCCGCGCAATCCGGGCTTTGGGTGCTCGCATTTATACGCACCCCACCGTCAGCGAAGACGGCAAGCCTACAGGGCAGTTTGGGCGACTGAAAGTGGCCTTGGTCTCGGACTACTTCACGGCAGATTGCCTGTCAGCCGAATGCTCTATCCGTATTCTGAACCCGCGCAATTATGAGGAGGTCATCTCCTCCTGGAAGCCGGATCTGCTCTTTGTGGAGTCCGTGTTTCATGGCTTGGGTGGCGCGTGGCGTTACGAGCTGGCCAAGCAGTCGCGACTGATTCGTTTGCGTACGCCTCGCACGATTTACAAGCTGGTGCAGTTTGCTAAAGATCAGGGCGTGCCCACGGTGTTCTGGAACAAGGACGACGGGGCGTATTTTGAACACTTCATTGATGTAGCCAAGGCTTTTGATTATGTGTTCACCACCGATAGCGATTGCCTGCCGCGCTATCGCGCCCGCCTGAATCCTGATGTGCCCGTGAACACCTTGAGTATGCCGTATCAGCCTGCGTTTCATCATTTCACGGGCTTTGGGTTTACGCGCAAGGAAGGGTGTTTTACAGGCAGTTATTACCGCCGTATCCTGAGTGAACGTCGCCGTTTTCTGGACATGATTTTCGGGGCCTGTGAGGATGCTCAAATGCATCTGAATGCCTATGACAGAAATCACGACAGGCTGTCTCGGCATCTTGAGTTCCGCTTTCCTCGCTCGACGCATTTACAGGTGCATAGCCAGGTGCCGCACCGTGAGACCGGGCGTATCTACAAAGAGCATGTAATGTGTCTGAACGTGAATTCGGTCACGGACTCCGACACCATGTGCTCACGCCGCTTGCTGGAAATTCTGGCCAGCGGAGGTATTGCAGTGACTAACCCCGGTCGGGCGGTGGATCGTTATTTTCGTGATTTCTGCCACGTGGTGCATTCCCGTGAGCAGGCCAGTGAATTGTTTTCTCGTCTGCGCCAAGGCCCCTCTGCACAGGACTGCGAGCGTGCGGCGGCGGGGGCGGCTTATGTACGCCAGTTCCACACTTGGGAGCATCGCCTCCAGGAGTTGGCTGATGTGGTCGGCTTCTAGGGTGCGCTTGTTTCCATGATTGTGAGCATTTTTGCGTACCTGATTCAGGCGCTGTTCTTGCTGGTTGTCGGGGCCTTTGCCCTGTACGTAGTCTTGGAGCTACGGGTACTGTTGATCTCGCGCCGGGTGGAACGACGCAAGCTAAGTGAGCTGGTGCAAACGTCTGCGTCCGTGCAGCAAGACTGGTATCCCAAGGTCAGTGTTCTACTACCGATTTATAACGAGGCTGCCGTTGTCGAGCGTCTGATCGATGCGGCTTGTCGTCTGGATTACCCGGTATCTGCGCTGGAAATTCTGGTGCTGGACGACTCAACAGATAAGACGGCGCTGTTGGCCCAAAACAAGGTGAATCAACTGGCCAGTCAGGGTGTGCCGATTCGCCGCATTCAGCGTGCTGATCGTACGGGCTATAAGGCCGGGAATCTGGTGCATGGCATTCAGCATTCCCAGGGCGAGTTTTTTGCGATCTTCGATGCAGATTTTTTGCCGCCCGCTGATTTTTTGCAAAGAACCATTCCGCCTTTCAAGGACGCGAAGCTGGGTTTTTTGCAGACAGGTATTGGTTATGAAAACCGCGACCATTCTTTCCTGACCCGCTTTCAGGCCATGGAAATGGGCCACCAGCAATATGTGACGGTGGGGCTGAGTGAAGACGGGGATATGGCCTCTTTAAGTGGCAGCTCCTGTGTCTGGCGGCGCGCTTGCGTGGAGGCACTGGGCGGCTGGAATGCCTCCACCATTACCGAGGACGTGGACCTGGGTTATCGGGCCCAGTTTGGGGATTGGAAGTACGCCTATCTGCGCGATGTGGTGTCCATGTCCACCTTGCCCGAGAACATCAGCGCCTTCCGTGTGCAGCGGGAGCGTTGGGGGCGAGGGCTGATACACAGCGCCTTCAAGCACCTGGGCCAGATGTGGCAGCAGGATATGCCCTTGATGAAGCGCATGCATGCCTTCTCCATGATGTTTTCATCGGTCATGCTGGCGTCTATTTACGCCTTGATTTTGTTAAGCCTGCCGCTGAATTATTTGCTGGATTTCGACCATGTGGTCTTGCTGTGGGGCGCACCGCTGTTCTTCTTGCTGGTCGCTGTCTGGGCCTTGAATAATGCCTTTGGGGCTCGCAAGGGCGCGCGTTTCGATGACAGGCCGGGTGTATTGGGCACTCTGTGGCATACCTACTTGTATGTCGCCATGTTCCCGCCCATGGCTTGGTATTATTTTGTCGGTGGCGTCCGAGCCGCCTTCAAGGTCTACGGGGAATTTAACCGCACGCCCAAAGGCGAGGGCGAGAAGGCAGCAAGACAGCCCCGCATCAATCTGTATTTGCTGATTGGTGAAGTGTTCACCTTCCTGTATTCCGCATTGGCTCTGTATGTGGCCATACGTATGGGCAACTACTTGTTGGTTCCCTTGAATGCGACGGTGTGTGTCGGTTTTGGCATGGTTTTGTACTGGTCCTTTCAAGAAAGGAGAGCGCGTGGGCGTAGCTGAACCCGCAGGGCAGGAGCGAATTCTGATTACCGGAGCTACCAGTGCTATTGGTGGCGAGCTGGCGCTTCACTATGCCAAGCCCGGTACAGAGCTGACTTTGCATGGTCGCAATGCTGCGATTCTGGAGCCTTTGGCCGAGCGCTGCCGGCTAGCGGGCGCGCAGGTAAAGACGTATCAGTTGGATTTGCGTGATCTGGATGCCTTGCATGCCTGCTTGTCGCAATGTGCCGCGTTTGATCTTGTCATCGTGAATGCGGGCATGAATATTCATGTTGGCCCCAATGGCGAGCCGGAGGCCTGGGAAGATACCGAGCTGCTGCTGGATATCAATGTGAAGGCTTCGCTGCGAGTCGTGCAATCGGTGCTGCCTGCCATGCGGGCGAGAGGGCGCGGACAGATCGCTTTGATGAGTTCCTTGGCGGCCTATTTTGGTTTGCCAACGACACCGTCCTATAGCGCCAGCAAGGCAGCTGTCAAAGCCTATGGCGAAGGCCTGCGTGGCTGGTTGGCGCCGGAGGGGATCAAGGTCAATGTGGTGATGCCAGGCTACGTTAGCTCGCCCATGTGCGATGCCATGCCGGGCCCTAAACCGTTCTTGTGGACTCCGAACAAAGCGGCTCGTCGTATTGCCCGTGGTCTCAAAGCCAATAAAGCGCGCATCAGCTTTCCGTTTCCATTGAATCTGGGTTGCTGGTTTCTGGCCGTGCTGCCCGCTCGGGTGTCCGTCTTTATTCTGAGCAAGATCGGTTATGACGCTTGAGCCGGGATTCTGGACTGCAATCCTGGCTGCGTTGTCGGGGCTGGCTCTGACAGTGGGGCTGGAGCGCTTTTTGCAAACGGCAGCCCGCTGGCGTCGTCCTGCAGCGGCCTGGGCTTTGCATATGGGGCTGTATGGCCTGGCGTATGTCGTACTGGTTTTTGTGCTGGGGCGGCCTATCTTTGCCACGGCCTTGCTGTGCGCGTTTTTCCTGCTGCTGGTTGTGGTCAGCAATGCCAAGTTCAAGGCATTGCGTGAAGCCTTTGTGTTTCAGGATTACGAATATTTTACGGATGCGATCCGTCACCCTCGGCTTTATATTCCTTTTCTGGGATGGGGCAAATTCTTTTTGGCGGCAGCGGGTTTTATTGCTGCCCTGACGATTGGTTTATGGCTGGAAGCCGTGCCCGCCTTGCGGGCGGCCTGGACAGGGCAATGGGGCGCCTTGGCGTTGCTTGCTGCGCTTAGCCTGGGTTTGTTGCTGTGGGGCAATAGGGCGCGTTTGATGGTGCAGATTGCACCGGAGCAGGACGTGCAAGCCCTGGGGCTGTTAGCCAGCTTCTGGCGTTATTGGCAGCAAGGCCGAGAACGTCCAAGTTTGTCTTCCCCTTTTGAAAATGCAGCTCCGAAGACTACGTCTGTTCTGACCAGTGCTGATGCTTTGGCTGATCTGCCTCATCTGGTTTCCGTGCAAAGCGAGTCTTTCTTTGATGCCCGGCGAATTTCTGACAGGATTCGGCCAGAGATTCTGGCGGAGTTTGATCGCTTCAAATCCGAAGCAGTTGCCAGCGGATATCTGCAGGTTCCCGCCTGGGGAGCCAACACGGTGCGCTCGGAGTTTTCCTTCTTAAGCGGTATAGAAAACCGTGCGTTGGGTGTGCACCGCTTTAATCCTTATCGCGCAGTATGCGCGGGATGGTCCGTGGCGACTTTGGCTTCCTGGTTGAAGCAGCAGGGTTACCGCACGATCTGCATTCACCCTTATCCCGCCAGCTTTTACCAACGCCATCGCGTGTTTCCACTATTTGGCTTTGACGAGTTTCTGGACATCAAGGCCTTTGCCGATGTAGAGCGTACAGGCCCTTATATCGGCGATCTGGCGGTGGCGGAGAAAGTTGCCAGTGTGCTGGAGCAGGCCACAGGGCCGGTATTCATTCACGTGATTACGATGGAGAACCACGGGCCTTTGCACTTGGAAAAAGTTGCAGCGGGGGATATCCAGGCCTTGTATCAGCAAGCCCCCCCGCCAGGCTGCGAGGATCTGACGATTTACTTGCGTCATATCCGTAATGCTGATGCCATGCTGACCCGTCTGCGCGGGGCCTTGAGCTCTTCAGATAGGCCAACCAGCCTGTGCTGGTATGGTGACCACGTTCCCATCATGCCCTCGGTCTACGCAGCTCTGGGGACGCCGTGTGGGGATGTGGATTACTTTATCTGGAACTCCACTGGAGGTCAGACAAAAACGCCGCATCGGGATGCGGCGATTCATGACCTGGCGCGGGAGTGGATGTGCTCAAGTGGGGTGATGTTTAGGCAAGCGTTGTAAGCGCCGGCCTGGATTCAAGCTTTGAAAACGTCTATCCAATGCCGAGTAGACGCATCATGCTCAGCAGAGGTTTCTTTCTCTCCCGACAGTTCCTGCAAAATCCCGTTCGCCAATACTTTCCCGTACTCCACCCCCCATTGGTCAAAGGGGTTGATCCCCCAGATCAAGGCCTGCACAAAAATCTTGTGCTCATACAAGGCCAGCAGGGCGCCTAGCGAGAAGGGATTCAGGCGGGGCAATACGATCAGCGTGTTGGGGCGTCCGCCCGAGTGCACGCGGTGGTGGGCCAGTTTGGATGCCTGTTCGCCCAGACCTTGTTTTTCGCATTCGGCCAAGGCTTGCTCATAGGTCTTGCCGCGCATCAGGGCTTCGCGTTGGGCCAGGCAGTTCGCCAGCAGCAGATTATGGTGCTCGGCCTGATTGTGATCCGCCTGCTGGCACACAATAAAGTCCACTGGAGCGCCATCGCTGCCTTGGTGCAGCCATTGGTAGAAGGTGTGTTGTGCGTCTGTTCCAGCCAGCCCCCAGACGGCGGCGCCGGTGGCTAAGCCAACGGGTTCGCCACTGGTGGTGACGGACTTGCCCAGAGACTCCATATCCAGTTGCTGTATATAGGGGACCAGGTTGCCCAGGCGGAAATCGTAGGGCGAGATATTCAATGAGCCATAGCCCAGCACACTTCGATTGACCACGCCGGCCAGTGCCATTTGTACGGGCACGTTGGTGGCGATGGGGGTTTCCTGAAAGTGTTGGTCCATCGCGGCAGCGCCGGACAGCATGCCAGCGACGACATCACTGCTGACGGCCAGGGCAGTGGTCAGGCTGACGGCAGACCATAGGGAAAAGCGGCCACCGACCCAATCCCAGAACTGGAAGATTTGTTTTTGTGGCACGCCCCAGTTGGAGGCAGTGTCAGGGCGGGCGGTGACGGCAACGATTTGCTCGTAGGGGTTGGCAACGCCAGCGGCTTGCAGCCATTCCAGGGCGCGCTGGCCGTTTTTGAGGGTTTCGGTTGTGGTGAAGGATTTGGAGGCGATCACGATCAAGGTGTCGTGAGGGTCCATGCCGGACAAGGCATGCTCCAGCGCATGGCCGTCGATGTTGGCCAGAAAGCGTACATTGCGCCAGCTGTGGCGATAGCCAAAGGCTGCCAGGGACAGGCGCACGCCCCAGTCGCTGCCACCAATACCAATATGAATGATGTTGCGCCAGCGGCGCTCGGAATCCGCTACGCGCACGAATTCGTTCATGCGCTCGCGTTCCTTGGCGACTTCCGCCGTGGGGGCGGGCGCACGCAGGGCGCTGTGCCAGGCGGCACGTTGTTCTGTGCTGTTGACGATGCCGCCGTTAAGCAGTTGTTGACGTGCCGTGTCGAAGTGGCGAGCCGCCAAAAGGGCGGCTCCTGCCGTCTGTAATTCTGGTGAATGCCGCTGTCCACTCAAGTCTACTTGCAGGCCTGCGGCCTTCAGGCAATGCAGGTCCAGCGCGTAATGGTCGGACCGGCGTGCTGCCTCGCAAAAACCGGCCCATTCTGGCAGACCGGGTAAAGGGGCAGCACAGGGAAGGTTTGGAGAGTTCACGGACATGGAGATTTAGCCTGCAGTAGACGAAACCGCCATTGTACGAGGCTTTATCGGGCTTGAGCGTCTGCCGGTAAGCGGGTTTGTCTTGGTGTTTACGAGTGCAGGGCGACCAGTTGATTCCCATCGTAGGGCAGTACCCATGCCCGTAAACTGGGGTCGCTTGCCAGAACCCGCGTAATCTCTTGTGGCGACATCCAGGAGAAGGCCGTGGACAGGGCGTCGGCAATGGTGGCATTTCTCGCTACGACAGAGACACTGCGATACAAAGGTCGGGCCTGACCATTGGCAGGGTTGAGCAGATGAGTAACAGTGCCATCGCGGCTAAGTGCCGTGCCTGATCCAGACGAGGTGCTGACCGCCTGATTGTGCACATCCAGTCGCAACAAGCTGACAGGCTCTGTTTGATCGCCTGCCAGGCCGACGCGCCAGGGACGATTACCCGGAGCCATACCCAGGCCACGTATCTCGCCCATATCAACCAGGGCGTGTTCCAGGCCTGCCTGCTTCAACTGCTCGGTGATGCGATCGGTAATGTAGCCTTGGGCAATCCCGTTCAGCGTCAAGGCCATGCCAGGACGTTGTAGTTCAATAGTGTCGTCTTGAATGTGAATGGCTTGGTGGTCAACCTGCTGCAGCGTTTGCTTGATCTGGGCAGCGTCGGGAATGGAAGCCGTGTCGCTGCGTTGAGCCGCTTGGCTATACAGATCCCAAAGCACCTGCACGGTCGGGTCAAAGGCCCCATCCGTGAGTTCACTAATGCGCTTTGACTCCAGCAGCAGTCGTGTCAGATCACCGGGAGCGTGCTTCAGATAGCCGTCGCGGTTCAAGCGGCGCAAGGCGCTGTCCTTTTGATACAGGCTGAAGATTCGCTCCAGACGTTGGACTTCGGACAGGGCCTGGTCTATCAGCAACTGTGCAAACGCGGGGTCGGGGTGATGGATATGCAGTTGTGCGTCCGCACCCAAGGCCACCCCTTGCCAGGAACTGAGCGGGGTAGTGGCCGCTTGCATCGCTTTGGCGGCCCATGGCACACCAGTCAGGGCGCTGGTCGTGGCTACAATGCCGATAAAACGACGACGGGAAACAGGAGTAGAAGTCATGGCAAGTACCTGGGATCAGGAAGATAAGCGTTTCAGGGCAGTGTGACCGCACCAAAGATGTAGTTCTCCGGCATGTCGGCAAAGCGAACCAGTTGGCCGCCATGTTGTTGCTGGAAGTCCTTGGCGGCCTGCTCCTGGCTAAAGGGCAGGGCATCGATAGTGCCCATGCCGCCGGTATAGCGGCTGTAGATCAGATACCAGGCCTCTTGTGCCGGTATCCAGGCTTGTTCGGGAAACAGGCCGTCCTGATCGCGCTGGGCCATGTCCTGGACATAGGTGGCGGCAATCGCTTTGGATTCTTCGGGCAATAAGGTGTAGGCGAAAACCTCGCGTATGGTGGTGAACCAGAGTGGCGCTTCGCGTTCGCGCAGAAGAATCTGCCCTTTGGGGCCTTGATGTTCGAACAAGTACATGCCGCAGTAGTGGCCCACGGCGGTTTGGGGAATCTGAACGACGGGTGGCGGTGGGGCTTGTATGGGCTCGGGCTGACCGCAGGCAGCCAGTATCAGGCCCAGACACAGCAAGAGTAGGGTGTGCAGTTTTTTCATAATGCTTTTTTGTTGAAGGCCAGGCTGGCCAGACTAAAAGGCACGGCGATCCACAGCAGCAGAACGCTCATCAAGACGCTGGCAGGTAGGCGAGCCTGTTCGCTTAAACCGGCCATGCCGGCAAACATGGCAACATTTTCGTAGCCGGTCAGATTCAGCAAGCGGTACACGTCCGTAGGGTTGAACAGCAGGATGATGTTCAGCCAGGAGGCGGTGATCATGGCACCTTGGTCAGCGACCAGAATACCCAGTAGCGCCATGTCATAAATCACTACAAAAAACAGCCAGATACCGATGGCCAACCCGGCCGCAGTGGCACGCTCTCTGACCAAGGTGCTGATGAAATACCCCAAGGACAAGAAGCTGGCACCAAGCAGAATGCTGGCGCCCATCATGGCCAGAAAGGGCGTCCAGACGCTGAAGTCCAGGCCGCCATGCGCCACCTGCAACGTGACCCCTGCCAGACCGTAGCCCACGACGGTAGACAGGCTCAGGATCAGGACATGGCCCAGAAATTTACCGACCAGAACCTGCCAGCGATGGACGGGGTAGCTCAGCAACAAGGACATGGTGCCGCGTTCGATTTCGCCCACAATGGCGTCGTAGGACAGCAGCATGGCAATCAGCGGGATCAGGAAAATGGACAGGCTGGACAGGCTGACCACGGTAACCGTAAGCGGGTCTACCTTGACGCTGCCCGTGGGGGCACTGCCCAGAAAGCCCAGAGACAAAGCCAGTGCCGCCAACAAGAGGGTGACCGCTAGCACCCAACGATTGCGCAGTCCGTCGCGCACTTCCTTTTGGATGATGATCAGGACAGGGTTCATGGCTTAGTAATCCTCGCGCTTTAAAAAGTGCGCATACAGCTCGTCCAGACCGGGGGACTCCAGCTCCAGGTCGGTCAATCCTGCAATGGCATGGGCCTGGCGCAGGATCTGGATTTTTTCGGCTTCGGTGCAGTGACGCTCCAGGCGCTGGGAACCGATGACATCCCAGTGTTGCGGAACAGGATCGGGGATTTGTTCCACAGTCAGGCGAATACGTACCGGCAAGCCCGCGTGTTGGCGCAGTTCGGACAAGGTGCCATCGGCAATCTTGCTCCCCTGCTGCATCACGATGATGCGGTCTGCCAGACGCTCCATTTCGGCTAGGGCGTGAGTGCTGAGCAGGATGGTGGCACCGGCATCGCGCAGTTCTTGCACGATTTCGTAGAACAGCAGGCGGGAGGCTGGGTCCAGGCCTGTTGTAGGTTCGTCCAGTAAGAGCACACGGGGTTTGCCCAGCAAGGTCTGGGCCAGTGCCAGTCGTTGGCGCATGCCTTTGGAATAGGTGCCCACGCGCTTGTGAGCAGCCTGGGCAATGCCGACACGGGCCAGTAAAGCCTGGTTGTCACGGGTAGGTAGCCCTTTCAGGCGGGCGTAAAACGCCAGGGTTTCGGTGCCGGTCAAGGCAGGGTGCAGGGCGACGGTTTCGGGCAAGTAGCCGATATGGGTTCGCAGCCGGGCAGCCTGGGACGAGCTGGCGTCGTGGTTCAGCAAAGTGACCTTGCCTTCATCGGCGCGGATCAGACCCAGAATCAACTTGATGACGGTACTTTTGCCCGCACCATTGTGGCCAGCCAGCACGGTGCATTGGCCGGGATAAAGCTCGAAGTTCACCGCGTTGGCGGCGCGCTGCTGGCCGTACAGCTTGCTGACATTGGCCAGCGCGACCGGAGCGGGACCGTTATTGGATGGAGTCATGGTTGGCCTTGTAACGCTCCCAGACGGGATTGTCGGGTGCACGCATCAGTGGTGCGCTATCGATGATGCCGCCGGGCAAAATGGCGGGAAATTGGGTTTGCGCCCAGCGCACAATAGAGACGGCAGGGCTGTTCAAAAGCACGCGGGCCGAAGGAGCTCGCCAGACCAGTTGTTCAACAAGGCCATTGGGGCGATAAGCGGTGTCACCGATGCCGTCACCGTTCAGGTCAAAGGCGCTGTGATCGCTCCAGTAATTACCCCGGTCCTTGCTGGACCATTCCAGGTAGCGGGTGCCGACATACTTCACCTGGTTCTGATTCTGGATGAAGGCGTTTTCCGTGATTTCATTGCCTTCGGAACCGGCGGTGTAGTGCACCCCGATCTGGGTGTTCTGAACCAGGTTGCCGGAGATTTTGTTGAAGTTGGCGTTGTAGAGAAAAACGCCTTTCTCGGCCCCGTCCACGATATTGTCGGTAATAGTCGATTGCTGGGCGGCGTTGAGCATCAAGCCCTGATGCGTGCTATTGATGCTGATGTTTTCACGTACCGTCAGGAACTGCGAAAACATCAGGGCATAAGCAATGTCATTGCCGATGGAGACATTGCTGCTGACTTCGCTGTTATTGGTGTACATGTAGTGCACCGCATAGCGCAGTTGGGTAAAGCGGTTATGGCTAAAGACATTGTCGCGGCTGGCATTGGAAAAAATCCCGTCGCGACCCCAGGAGATATCGTTGTGCAAAATGCGTGAGCCGGGGGAGTTCCAGACCGTCACGCCATTGCCGCGCTCGTTCAAACGCAGCTCTTTATTGCCCACGATGGTGTTGTGTTGCACCAGTGCGTTATGGGGCCCCCAAACGTAAACCCCCACCAGATTGTCGAGAATGTCGTTGTGTTCGATCAGGGCGTTATGGGCGGGTTTATCCAGGAAGATGCCCGCATCCATGTCGGGCAGGCTCAAGCCGGAATTACGCACGGTAATCTGACGTATCTGCACATCTTCCGCCTGCACCCACACCGTGCGGCCTTCACGTTCGCCCATCAACACGGCTTGCCGGTTGCTGGGGCCTTGAAGCGTTAAAGGTTTGTTCACGATGATATTGCCCTGATACGTGCCGGGGGCCAACACCAGGATGTCGCCGGGCTGGGCAGCATCGATGGCGGTTTGCAGCGCGGTATCGGCAGGCACTTCAATGGTGGCCGCTTGAACGGCAGCCAGGGCACTGGCCGCCAGGGCCAGGACCGTCAACCGCTTGAAGGCCAGCTTGCGCCCAGAGGCTGGGCACAAGCACCGTGTACGGGTGGGGAGCAGGTGAAAAGACGTCATGTCACCGTCAGGCTTTGGGTTTCACATTCATCTGACCGGACATTTCCATGTGCAAGGCGTGGCAGAACCACTGGCAGTAGTACCAATGCACACCGGGGCGGGAGGCCGTGAAGGTGACCGAGCTGGTTTGCTGCGGTCCAATTTCCATGGCTACGCCGTAGCCGGACAAGGTGAAGCCGTGGGTCAAGTCCTCGATCATTTCCATATTGGTGACGACAACGGTGACTTCATCGCCCTGATTGACCTCGAAGCTGGGCACGGAGAACACGGGCGCTACGGCGGTCATGTAGACCCGTACCTTGTTGCCATCACGGATGACTTTGGAGGCACCTTCCAGGGTGACGCCATCTTTCTCGGCCATTTTCCGCGCACCATCCCACCAGGGGTCGTCGCGGGTCCAGACGCGCTTGGGTCGTACCTTCTCGGCGGCAACCAGTAGCATGTCGTGCGGTTCGGCAAAGCTTGGGCCGTCGTGAACCAGCTTCATCTCGTCGCCCGAAATATCGATCAGTTGATCGTTTTCTGGTTTGAGTGGACCTACGTTCAGGAAGCGGTCTTTGGAGAACTTGTTCAGTGACACCAGCCACTTGCCATCGGCCTCTTTGGTCTCGCCCATGGTGGTGTGGTTGTGACCGGGTTGGTAGTGCACGTCCAGCTTCTGGATGATGGGATCGACGTCCTTGCCCTGGTAGGCTTCAATCGCCTTGGCAATGTTCCACTTTACGATCTGGCTGTCGATGAATAAGGTGGTGTAGGCATTGCCACGGCCATCATAGGCGGTGTGCAACGGGCCCAGGCCCAGTTGAGGTTCTGCCACGACGCAGTCGCGTGCCTTGATCTTGTCGGCAAACAGGTCGTCCAGGCGGCGCACATCAATCATGGTGACAGTGGGCGAGAGTTTGCCGTTAAAGACCACATGGATGCCGTCGGGGCTGGCATTGCAACCGTGCGGGGAGTTGGGCACGGGGATATAGCGGGTGTAGCGTGAGCCTTTGCGGCCATCCAGCACTTTGACTCCCTGGATCTCCTTGAAATCGCCTTTCTTGACGCCGTCTTCAATGGCCTTGAGGTTGAACACCACGGCCCAGTCTTGCTCGTTGGCACTCATCTCGCCGACATCCACTCCTTTTTCGGAGTTGTAGCAGGTGGAGAAGGCGTACTTGCCTTGATAGTCGGCGTCGCAGTTGTCCAGGTTGCCGTCTACGATCACCTGCCAGGCGATTTCCATGGTGTCGCCATCAATGGCGGTAAAGACAGAAAAGTAGTTTTCCTTGGGGTTGCCAAAGATCGTGCCGTTATTGGGCAGAGGGACGATGTGCTCGCCATTGCAGAATACATAGCCGGTGCGGGGGTAGCGTTGGGGACGCAGGCCGTGTACACCGTCGGCATTGGGAATTTCAATAATTTTGTCGCACTTCATGACATCGCAGCGCACGCGAGCCACGCGGTTATTGGCCTTGTCATTGATGAAGATGAAGCGCCCGTCGTAGGTCCCGTCGGTAAAGGACATATGGGGATGGTGAGCATCGCCGTTAGGCAGAATGCCGCCCAAGGTATCGGCAAACGCCAGGGTTTCAGGCGTCAGGTTGGCGCGCATGATCTGGCGGCTTTCGTTGGTAATCCCCCAGCCGGTGGCGCTACAAATATTGAAGATCGGGATGCGCATCAGCTCGCGCATGGAGGGCAGCCCCATGATGCGGATCTCGCCAGACTGACCGCCGGAGTTAAAGGCGTAGTACTGGTCCAGCTCGCCTGGCTCGATGTGAGCATTTTGCCCGTTCGGCGCTTTTTTGGTATCGGCCAAGGCATTGCCAATGTGGGTGGCGCTGACCACAGCAGCGCCGGATAAGGCGGCGGTGCCCAGAAAGGCGCGGCGGCTCAAACCTTGTTTATCCTGCTTGTTCTCGGACATGGTGTGATTTTCCTTGTGTGTGATGACGTGACCGACTTGGCGCTGGGACGCGCCCAGACGTCTCACGGCGTGGCGGGGGTGGAATCAGTACTGTCTACGCTGCGTGGACGCACGGTAGGGCGGGCAGCAGCATCGTCTTGCAGCGAGCTGGCAACGGCGACGGGAGCCGGCTTATCTCGCTTGCGTTTGGCGATCTTTTGAATCAGGTGCGGGCATTTTTTCTCGTGGTGATACAGCATCTGGCAGTTCAGACATTGGATGCACTCATTGGGATTGATCGGGCCTTCGGGTTCGATGGCTTGTACGGGGCAGTCGGTCGCGCAACGCTGGCAGGGATTGCCACACATGGGGTAGCGCCGCAGCCAGTCAAAAATGCGCAGGCGGGCGGGGATGGCCAAGGCTGCACCTAGCGCACAGAGGTAGCGGCAGTAAAAGCGTTCGATAAACAGGCTGGCAATCAGCAGCAGTACGGCAAAGATCGTGAAGGGCCAGTCGCGGATGAATTTCAGGATGATGGCGGTCTTGAAGGGTTCGACTTCGGCCATCTTTTCGGCTACGGCCATGTCGTACAGGGCAACGCCAAACAGCACAATGAAAATCACGTACTTGATGGAAACCAAGCGTTTATGGGCGCTGTAAGCTACCTTGATCTGGGGAATACGCAGGAAGCGGGCCAGCTTGTTGGCCAGTTCTTGTAGCGCCCCAAAGGGACAGAGCCAGCCACAGAAAGCGCCCCGATTCCAGAAAATCAGAGAGATGGCGGTGGCAATCCATAGGATGAAGACCAGTGGATCCATCAGGAAGTATTCCCAGCGGAAATCGGTGCGCAGGGCGTGGGAGAACGTCAGTACGTTCACTACCGATAGCTGGGCCGAGGCGTACCAGCCAATCCATACCAGGGAGAACAGCAGAAAACCGATGCGAAAGCGCTGGTAGAACACTTCGTGTTTGGTCAGCGTGTCCTGGAAGAAAAAGACGCCACCCAGGGTCAGCAAGGACAGTAGTAGCACGGCAATCTGTACTTTCTTGCCGGCCCAGATTTGCTTGTACAAAGGCTGGTTGGCGGTTTCCAGCTCATCGTGCTCTGCGGCTTCCGGGGCAACTGCAGCGGGAGGGGGCGCCGTCAAATAGGCATCAGGAAGCTGGTAGTTCAGGCTCAGCGTGACAAAGGCTTTGTCTTTGACGCTCAGGACGCGTTGTACCAGCAGTTGCAGTCGCCAGGGCAGGACAGGATCAAAGGTGGCGGTAGCCGGGATCTTGAACAGGGCGGCTTCTTTGAAATCCGGCGCGTTGGCGGCTTTTACGCCGGGCAGGCGTTGGTGGTCCAGGTCAGTGAAGTGAAAGCTGTCCAGATCCTGGATGATTTCGATGCGATCAAAAATCCCGCCGCGCACATAGCCCGATCCCTTGAAGGAATACAGCCCATTGCCCAACACCAGCATCGCTTGCTGGCCGGGTTTTAGCTCTTGCTGCAGATAGTTGTAGTCGGCCTCGCCCAAAAGACTTTGCCCGATGCTAGGCACGCTGACCAAGGCGGCGTACAGATCAATAAAGGTGTCTTGCGGATCGCCTTCCTGCGGATGGGCGGCAGCTTCTGTACGGCCATTATCAATAAAAGCCTGGTTGATGTCGGCCACGCTGACGTGCAGGCGTTGGATGGCACCGTTTTGGAGCAACTCGTCCCAGCTGGAAATCGTGTGATTGCTGGTATCGATGCTGCGTTTGATTGCCACGGGTGCTGTGGCGGGGGCGGCAGGCTGGCCTATGCCCTCTTGCCGGGCCACCAATTGGGAGGAGCGCATGATGCTGTCGCCCACCACCATCAAGGTCACCGTGGCACCGCTGATGATATCGACGGGTGGCGGTGCGCCGGGCTTGGGACGGTTCTTGATGTAGTTCTGGCCGATATAGCCTTGGATAAAGGCTTCGACCCGGGATTCCGGGATACCGATCAACACAATGGGTTCATGGTGTTCCAGCAGCTTGGCGGCGACGATGCTGCCATCCATGCTCATGGCGACCAGAGTGTCGATGGGGAAGCTGGAGTAACCGCGCGTGTTGACGATATCGGTCGTTACATACACATACCCTAGCTGCTCCTGATCTTTAAACACCTTGGCAACAGGCAGTGTGCCTGCGGGCTCGCTGGTGTGGGTGGCAGTGGGGAAGATCTCGTTGAGGGCAATGTCCGGCAGGAAGTGGGCAATGCGCGAACTGGAGTGTGCGGAAGTGCTGCTTAGACAGGCTGCCAGCAGGAAAAGCAGGAGCCAGATAGTACGCAACTGGACATGCCGGGCCAAGCGATTGAGGGACGTCATTTCTTACCACCTGCAACAAGATTCTTGCGAGATGGTAGGGGTTACCCTTTGTTTGCTCTTTGTGTCAGAGCAAGGACAGATTCTGACAAGAGTGGGTGCGGGCCAGTGTCAGTCTGTCGCTGATCTGCGATAAATGATGGCAAGCCTGGTGGGCTGGGCCTAAGGTGTGATTTAGCCGTGGCGACGCAAATAATTCAGGACTGCGTCGGCATCACCTTGAAAAATGACCCGATCGGCTTTTTGTTCACGTTGGTAGCTGTACATGGGGTCGTAGTACTGCGTCAGCAAGCCTCTAATCCAGTCCCGGTGGCCGTCCAGCGCACCACTGCGTTCCTGTTCCTGTAAGGTGGCATCCATGATGGCTGCCAACTGCTGGTAGCGTTGATGACCCAATCGCTTGGTGATTCGGGACAGGCTTTGTCGCAGTTGCTCGGCAAACAGGGCAAAGCCGGTTTGCGGGTTGGACTGCTGTGTGAATTCCGCGTGCAGATTCTGGACGTAGTCGCGCACAATGCGGGTAATGCGGTTTTCCAGACTGTCTTCCAGCCAGATAAGGGGCCACTGCTGCATCCCTCGGTACAGGTTCAGCGGCAGGCTGCAGCGACCTATGGTCTGGCTTTCATCTTCCAGCACAAAGCCTTGATGCCCTTGCGCTGTTTTCTTGAGCATGGCAATGGACAGGCGGTGTTCAAAGTTGATCTGACTGGGTTGAGCAGTGGCATGTTTACCAAAGCTGGAGCCGCGATGGTGGGCGTAGCCTTCCAAGTCCAGGCTGTGATCAAGCTGCTGCAACACATCGGTTTTGCCGGTGCCTGTCATGCCCCCCAGAATCTGAAAGCGGGCGCTGCTGACAGTCTGCTCCAGATTGTTCAGCAAAAAGCCGCGCATGGCCTTGTAGCCACCTATGACACGGGGGTATCGAATGCCTGCTTCTTCGCGTAGCCAAGTTTGTGTGATCTGGCTGCGTAGACCACCCCGAAAACAATACAAGTAGCCGTCGGGATGGGCTTGCGTGAACTGCGCCCAGGCTTGCAGGCGTTCTTCCTTGATCTGGCCGCTGACCAGCTTGTTGCCCAATGCAATAGCCGCTTCCTGACCATGTTGCTTGTAGCAGATTCCTACTTGATGACGTTCTTCATCGTTCATTAGTGGCAGGTTCAATGCGCCAGGAAAGGCCCCTTTACTGAACTCGATGGGAGCGCGAGCGTCCATCAAAGGCGCATTATTCAGGAACAGCTCGCGGTAGTGGTGGGTATCAGGGCGCATCAAGCGATTTCGACGGCGTGGGTTTTGGCAGGGATGAACTCCCCGATGGCTTGCAGTTGCAGGCCTAGTTCGGCAGCCGTGGCTATAAATTCGGCGGTGGCAGAAGGTTCTACCGCGACCAGCAAACCGCCGCTGGTTTGCGGGTCGCACAGGATATTGATTTGTTCCTGGCTAATGGGGGCGATGCGGTGGCCGTAGCTGTCAAAGTTACGTTGTGTGCCGCCGGGGACGCAGCCTTGCTCCAGGTAGTATTCGATGCCAGGCAGCAGGGGCACACGGTCCAGGTTCAAACGGGCCGTCAGGCCACTGCCGTCTGCCATTTCGATCAGGTGGCCCAGCAGACCAAAGCCGGTTACATCCGTCATGGCTTTGACGCCAGACAGTTGTGCAAAGCGGCTGCCAGGTTTGTTCAGCGTACACATCCAGTCGCGCGCCAGGTTTTGATCTTCGGGACGCAGTTTGGCCTTTTTCTCGGCGGTGGTCAGCACGCCAATGCCCAACGGCTTGGTCAAATAGAGCTGGCACCCTTCGGTGGCCGTGTCGTTACGCTTTAACTGGCCTTTATTGACCACGCCGGTTACAGCCAGACCAAAAATAGGCTCGGGTGCGTCAATGGAGTGGCCACCGGCCAGGGTGATGCCAGCGGCATCGCAAGCAGCACGACCGCCACGCACCACTTCACGGGCAACTTCGGGAGACAGCACATTGATGGGCCAGCCCAGAATGGCAATCGCCATAATGGGCTTGCCGCCCATAGCGTAAATGTCGCTGATGGCGTTGGTCGCGGCAATGCGGCCAAAGTCATAGGGATCGTCCACGATGGGCATGAAAAAGTCGGTGGTCGAGACAACGCCCGTTTCCTCATTCAAACCGTAGACAGCCGCGTCATCACGCGAGGTATTGCCTACCCACAGATTCGGGTCTACGTTTTGGGCACCACTGCCGGCCAGGATAATGTCCAGTACCTTGGGAGAGATCTTGCAGCCGCAACCGGCTCCATGACTGTATTGGGTCAGACGAATAGGAGTATCCATAGTGCTCGGGGGGGAGGTTGTGATCGGAACTTGTCATGGTAAATCGATAAATGCACTTAAGCGAGGTCTGGACGTCATGGACCGACCGACGGGTTTGTCTCCTGAGAGTGGTTGTGTCTTGAGAACGAGGTGACTTCGTGTCTGAGTACCTTCCTGTTTTTTACGAATGTTCGTGTTTTAAAATAATTTGTTCGCATTACAATAATGAGAACAATTCGTATTTAATTAATAGGGGAAGTCATGAAAGTAGTGGTTTGGGCTGGCGGGTACTCTATGGTTTTGGGGCTTTTGATGAGCGCGGCGCAGGCTCAGGAAACGCCTCAAGAGGTATCCACCCTGTCATCCATCAAAGTGCGGGCTCAAAATGAGAAGTCAGAGGGGACAGGCAGCTATCAGCAGCAGGCCGTTCCTCAGATTCTGAAGCTGCCAATGACACTACAGGAGCTGCCTCAGTCTGCAACGGTTATTACGCGACAACGTATCGAAGACCAAGGTTTGGATACCTTGGGGCAGGTCATGGAGCAAAGTCCCGGTGTCAGTCGCCAGCAATATGGTGATGACGGCGCAGGCTACACCTCATTTCAGGCGCGTGGCTTCAACATCACGAATTACGTGATTGATGGGGTGCCTACGACGGCTGCTGCCTTGCAAGGTTATGGCGGGGTCAGTGTCATGGACACTGCCATTTATGACAATGTCGTCATTGTGCGTGGTGCGACCGGCCTGCTCAGTGGAGCCGGAGAGCCGTCGGCATCCATCATGATGCAGCGCAAACGGCCAACAGCCGAGTTTCAAGGACAGGTTTCAGCAGGGGTGGGGACCTGGGACCGGTATCGGGGCATGGCGGATCTTTCAGGTCCGCTCAACGAGAGTGGTTCTGTGCGGGGACGCCTGGTTGCAGCCTATGATCAGTCTCGTTCCTGGAAGGAAGGCTACAAGGGTAAACGGGATGTTTTCTATGGTGTGATCGAAGCGGATCTGGGGGCGCGAACGGTAGCCAGATTAGGCATTGAGCACATGGATAATCGTTACGATGGATCCAGCATGCACGCATTCAGTGTCTCGGATACGGCCGGAAATCTGGTGCAGTGGGATCGCAGCGATTCTGCGACGGCAGCATGGGCGTACAGCAAACAGCGCCGAACGATGGCGTTTGCTCAACTTGAACACGAATTCAACGACGACTGGTCCATTCAAATGGCGATGGGGCGTTCTTGGCTGAATAACGAGCAGTTGTATGGTGTGGCCGCTCCGGCACCGACCCCGCAGGGACGCGGTTCCATGACGGCGGGTTTCAACGAAAAAACACCGACTCAAGATACGGCCGACATAACCATTACAGGGCGGTTTCAGGCGTGGGGACAAGGGCATGACGTTATGCTGGGCGCCAATTACTACGAGCTTTCCCGGCATGACACGGCTTATGCGCGTCAGCGTATCCCTATTGCGCAGATCAAAGACTTTGACCGTAACGTGCCGCGCCCGGACTTGAAAATTACCGGACCGGATAATCAGCGTGCGCGACAGTGGGGGGCTTATGCCGCAACGCGCCTGCGCTTGACGGACAAATTGGCCTTGATTGCGGGTGGACGAGTCACCAACTGGAAGGATCACTCCAATGCGAGATTACGCAAAGAGAATGGTGTGTTTACTCCGTATGCCGGTCTGGTTTACGACTGGAATGAGCAGTGGGCCAGCTATGCCAGCTATACGAAAATCTTCAATCCTCAGTCCAGCCAGGACAGAGACGGTAATTATCTGGATCCTGAACAAGGTACTAACTACGAGGTAGGGGTTAAGTATTTGTTCCCTGGGGAGGCGGCGTCCGCATCGTTGGCGGTGTTTCAGACTCGCAAGGACAATCTGGCTGTCGTCGATGGCAAAGAACTGACGCCTAGCGGTGCCCAGGCGTACACCGCTGCCAGCAATACGCGCTCTGAGGGGATTGAGTTCGAGATCAATGGCGAGCTTGCCCCTGGCTGGCAAATGGGCGCCGGCTATACCCATTACCGCTTCCGTGGTGCTGATGGCGAGAAGATCAAGACGGATATCCCGGCTGATCAGGTCAAGTTGTTTACGACTTATCGCTTGCCCGGTGCGTGGCATAAGTTGACAGTAGGAGGCTCTGTGCAATGGCAAAGCAAGATCTTTGATAATCAACTGACCGGCGTAGCCCGTGAAACCAACACACAGAAAGCCTATGCGGTGGTGGATCTGATGGCGCGATATGCCATTACGCCTCGGGCGGATCTGACCGTCAATTTCAATAATATTTTCGACAAAACCTATCGCCTGGCGTACAGCAGTCATACCTACGGCGCCCCGCGTAATGTGATGGCGTCCTTGCGCTATCAGTTTTGAGCTGACTTGTCCTTTTGGCTTTGCAAGCGCCAGTTATGGGAAGGGCAGGGGACGCACCACCTGGGCAAGCTGGTCCGCAGCGACCCACTGTGCAAACTGCTCGCCCAGGCGCTGGCTTTGTTCAACGGCGTGTTGCCAGGCCAGACGTCGATCTGCATCAGACAGACGCTTGTAGTCGGAACGATCGGGGATTTTGTGGTCTTGCAGACGCTGATAAAAGTGGGGCGTAGGGCATAACAAAATCAGATTATCCAGGCTGTGGGGACGACGGGCCTTTTGCCAGCGTGGCAGGTATTTGTCGAACCAACTGGCGCTGATTTTTTGCGTGAAATGGGGAAACAAGGTCAGTCCAGGGCTGTCCAGATCCAGTGCGCAAAAGTTGTAGTCCACCAGCCCCCCATCCCGGTAGAGCCCGGCGGGCCAGTTATGAGCGGCATCAACACCGTCGATGACCATTGGAATGGCGGTGCTGGCGGCCAAGGTTTGGAACAGATTGTGCTGATCCAGTGCCGCGTAGCGAGCCTGATCGTGATGCTTGCCGTGGATGGGCAAGGGGCTGCGGGTGTCGTGTACGATGACCCGCTCAAAGAACCAGCGCGGGATGGCCGGGTGCACATAGTTGCCGACCATGCAGCCGAGCAGGGCTGCGCCAAGCTGTTTTTGATTGCGGGAGTCTGCCCAGCCTTTGCTGCGTGCCACGGTAATGGCGAAGCGATAGCGCGGGTGGTTCAGGATTGCTGCTTGTGAGTCGGCGTCCCCGAGGAACGTTTTCAGCATAGTCTGGGTAGACCGGGTAATGTCCGCGACCGTGGAGTTGGGTAAAAAGGGACTGTGTATATAGAGCTGGGCAAAGTCCGCAAAAGCTTTGTACGGATCGTGTTGAGCCGCGCAGGCAAAACGCCAGGAGGCCACTGAGCTGCCAAACAACCATAGCGGTTCGTCATGTGTGTTGAGCCAGTCCCCAAACAGATACTGATCCAGCCCGGTCAAGGCCAACGCCTTGGGCCCGCCCGCGCTGCCAATTAGTGTGCTGATATCTTTGGCATGCAAACCCTGGTTTTGAATGTGACGATAGGCACGAGGCCCGGCGTAGATCGCGAGATCCGGTTCAATGTATGACAAGATCAGCTCCCGAATGTGATGGTTCTGTAGCCGGACGGATGGCCAACAAGGCTTTAGTCTAGCGTTGTTGGGGCCGGGCCGGGGGGAGCTGACTTGGGTTAACGCGGGGCAAGAAGCAGCCCCCGCTGCTCCCGTTGGGAAGGGCAGGGGCTGATACAACAAGAAGTCATTCGGACTCCCGAACGCGTCCGGGGTACAGCCAGACGCCTTAGAAGCTGGCCGTCAAGGTTGCGTAGTATTGACGGCCAGGCTCGTTATAGGTGTTGGCTCCTTGGCCGCTACCGGAGTCTTCACGGTACAAGCGCTTGTCGAACAGGTTGTTGACGCCCAGGCGGATATGGGTGGACTTGGTCACTTGATAAGCACCGCTTAGGCCGAAGATGGCATACGAACCACGTTCACGCAGACCATCGCCTGTGACGGTCGAGTTATTGGACAGGTTCTGTGAGCGTGGCTTTTGCTTGCCATACAGGGTGGCGGTTGCCAGCATGGACAGCTTGTCGTTCACGCGCCAATCCAGCGTGCTGTTCAGGGTGTAGCGTGGAATGACAGTCAAAGGCTGATTCGTTTCCTTGGACTTGTTGGTGATCATGTAAGTCAGGTTATTGCTCAGGCTCAGTGTCTCGCCGTTCTCGCCCAGGATCGGGATGGTCAGATTGCCTTCCAGACCACGGATCACGGCCTTGCCGGAGTTCACCCACTGGAAGGGACGCACCAGCGAGCCGCCGATGTTCACCGCATCCGGAATAGTCTGGTCGCCCATATCGGCCACAATCTTGTTGCTGTAGTCGTTCTGAAAGTACGTCAGCCCTGCTGCCCAGCCGGCCTTGTCGTAGGCCAGACCAATTTCCTTGTTGATGCTGCGCTCGGGTGACAGATCGTCGTTACCGAAGATGTAGCAAGGGCCGCTCACGCGTTGGCCTGTTACGGGGTCGTACGGGCAACCGTTACCGCGCGTCTGGTACAGGTAGTTGGGGTTGGACTGGTACAGGTTAGGTGCTTTGAAAGCGCGGGCAATACCACCTTTCAGGGTCAGATGGTCGGTCAGGAAGTAGGAGGCGTTCAGGCTGGGGCTCCAGTTGTCGCCAAACTTGCTGTGGTGATCAAAGCGGACACCGGGGGTGACGGTCAGTGCTTCAGTCAGCTCGATATTGCCTTCCACATAGGCGGCAGTGGTGCGAGCCTTGCTTTTGGAGTCAGCGTTCTTGTTGATGGTCTGCCCAGAGCGGGTGGCGTAGTCATCATCCAGGCGTTGGTCGCGGTGTTCAAAGCCCACGGTCATCAGCACGTGCTTGTTGGCGATCTGTAAGGGCGTGTTGTATTCGCCGGACAGGTTCAACGAACGCAACTCCGATACGGAACCTGCACCAGGGTTGGAGATACTGCCTTCGCCACCTCCGGCCAGCCCTTCATTCAAGCGGGAGTTGGTGGTGCCTTCATAGGCAAAGGTAAGCCGCGAACGACGGCCTTGGCCATAGTCCCCATAGTGGCTCAACGATCCAGCGCGGCGATACATGATGTTGGTTTCGGCCCCGTCATCGGCCAATGAAGCGATGGTGGCATTGCCGTTGGTGAACAGACGCTCGCCAGCAAAAATATTGCCTTGGCGACTAAATGAGCCTTCCAGTTCCAGGCGATGGTCGCGGTTGATATCCAGGCGGACCAGGCCGTTGATGTCTTTGTTACGCACACCTTCGCGGCCTGCTGGAGGCACGTTTGTTTCGCTGACATTAATGCCGGAGGATTTAGCGTTCAAGGCAGGTTTGTCTGCATCGGTTTTGGCGATATTGCCGTAGACGCGGAAAGACAGTTTGTCGGCGATGGGGCCAGACAGGTTAAAGCCGGTGCGACGTGTGGAGCCGTAATCGCTGTCCTCGGGGATTAAGCCATAGGCGGTTACCGAGCCGGAAAAGGTGTCGGTAGGCGCTTTTGTGATGATGTTCACCACACCACCGGCGGCACCGGAGCCGTAGCGCGCGGCTGCCGGCCCACGCAACACTTCAATGCGTTCGATGGCGTTGACAGGGACCCAGTTGCTGTCGCCACGGGTATTACGTTCCCCGTTACGCCCCATGCGAATGGAGTCCCGAGAGCTCACGGGCTTGCCGTCAATCAGGATCAAGGTGTTTTCCGGACCCATGCCGCGTAAGTCGATCTGGCGGCTATTGCCGTAGGAGCCCGATGGGCTGTTCCCGGTCAGGTTCACACCGGGCATGGTGCGGATCAGTTCGGACAGATCGTTGGCGGGAGGACGTTTTTCAATATCGTCGGCGGTGATAGTGGACACGCCAGGAGCCTGTTTGACGGCCTCTTCTGCCGATGGCAAGACACGGATTTCTTCTAGTGAGGTGACCCCACCACGCACGCTGGAGGTTTGTGCCTGCGCATTGAAACTGGCTGCCAAGGCCGTGGCGAGCAGGCCTAATGCAAAGATCGGGCGGCGAGCCGGGAGCGTCAATACATTCATAATCTCTTCCCTGATAACGATAAATATAATGAGAATTGTTCGCAATCAGCATTTTGTTTAAAAATGTGTTGCTTGTCGAGAAAGCTGACGAATGTGTGGTGTCAGAAACACGGGCTGCACGGACGAGCCTTCGATAGTGGTCTGGACAATTGTTGTTCTATAGGAAAAATTCTGTTTTTTTTCAGAAAGCTGTCATGTCTAGAAAAGCGGTATGAGTCCTGAAAATACGCATGCCGCTTCTTTTCTTGGGCCTTATAGAAGTCTTAAAGGACATTAATTTCTTTATTTGACACGGCGGGTCATTTTTGATGAGAATGTGTCCTGAACAATTCAAACTTAAAAAGTTCAGGAGACACTTCATGAAAAAGATTTTTGGTTTAGCGATGGCCGGGTGGGCGACCTTGATGATGATTGCGGGGTCGGCGCAGGCAACGACGTTTCCCGCCCAGCCGTTGCGTTTGATCGTGCCCTTTGGCGCAGGAGGCATTACAGACCTGGTGGCACGCCTTCTTGCCCAGCAGTTGGGCAAGGAGTTGGATCAGACCGTGATTGTTGAAAATAGGGCCGGTGCTGGCGGCATGATCGCCGCTCAGGCTGCGCAAAATGCCAAGGCGGACGGGTACACCGTGTTCATGGGGACCGTAGGCACACAGGTGGTCAATCCCTTGCTGGCCTCCAAGATCAACTACGACCCACACGCTTTTGTGCCTATCGGTATGGTGACGGGGTCTCCGTATGTGCTGGCAGTTCGTTCGGATCTGGGTACAGAGACCTACGCCCAACTGGTCAGCCATGCCCGGCAGGAGCCGGGTCTGCTGAACTTTGGGTCAGCAGGAGTCGGGAGTTCTCCACATTTAGGGATTGAGCTATTCAAGCTAACGGAGAAACTTGATGTGCGGCATATTCCCTTCAAGAGCGGGGGGGAAGCGGTCAGCGCCGTGGTGGGCCGCCATGCTGACATGGTGATGGATGCCATTCCAGTGATCATGCCGCAAGTGAAGGCGGGCAAGCTTCACGCCCTGGTCTTGGCTGATAGCCAGCGTTCCCCGGCTGCTCCTGATGTCCCTTCCAGCGCGGAGTTGGGGGCACCTGAGCTGCGCATCAGTTCCTGGAACGTGTTGCTGGCTCCACCCGGTACGCCACCGCAGATCGTTGCAGTGTTGGAGACGGCATTGCAAAAGACACTGGCTGACCCGCAGTTCAAAGCTCATCTGGAGCAGCAAGGCAGTCAGGTCTACACCGGAACCCAAGACGAGTACCAACACTTTATCGCGGCCGAGCGCAGCAAGTGGCAGCGTATTGTGCAGACCGCAGACATCAGTCTGGAGTAAGGAGCAGACGATGAACCAACCGGCACTGGAGCTTATCGACACGATCTATACCGGCAATGGCTGGAAGGTACGACTGCTGTGCGGCTATCTGGGTATAGCGCTACAGCGGCGCAGCCTGTCCATCGTGGAGGGGGATCTGGATACCGAGGCGTTTCGGCGTATCAACCCTTGGGGACAGGTGCCGGTATTGCGGACTCGGGAGGGGCCCTGGCTGGCGGAGTCGGCCGCCATCTTGTGGTATTTGGCACAGGGTACGGCGTTCTTGCCCGCCGATGCACTGGCCCAGGCACAGGTTTTGCAGTGGTTGTCTTTTGAGCAGACGCAGCATATGGCCAACCTTGCCCAGCCAAGACTGTGGGTGACATTGCGCGGCACGATGGCGGTGGATGCTCCTGCGGTGTTGGCGTGGCGTGAACAGGGCAACAAGGCTCTGGCTCATATGGAGGCGCATTTGCAGCGACATCGCTATTTTGTTGGAGACAGGCCCAGCATCGCGGATGTTGCCTTGTTTCCCTATACCTGTATGGCGCAGCAAGGTGGTTATGAGCTGCGCTGCTATCCATCGGTCCGACGTTGGCTTGAACGTATGCAGGCCCTGGCGGGTTATGTCCCGCTGTTGTGAGCAGGATTGTCATTTACAAAAGGAGTGGTTATGAGTGACACCATGAGCTTGTCTAAATCTGTGCTGATTGAACAGGCACAAAGTCAGATGCAGGCAATTTTTGAAATCCCTGAACGCAGTGTTCCCGAAAAGCTTGCGCTGACTTGCCGTATTCTTTTTGATGGTGGCCATGACTCCGGGCTGGCTGGCCAGATCACCGCACGCGGGGAACAGGAGGGCACGTACTTTACCCAGCAGTTGGGCCTGGGTTTTGATGAGATCACCTCGACGAATGTTTTGTTGGTGGACGAGGACCTGACCGTGTTGAAAGGGTACGGCATGCCTAATCCGGCAAACCGCTTTCACTCCTGGGTGTATCGTGCTCGACCCGATGTGAACTGCATCATTCATACGCACCCCCTGCATGTGGCCGCCCTGTCCATGCTGGAGGTGCCGCTAGAGGTCTCTCATATGGACAACTGCCCCTTGTATGAGGACTGTGCATTTCTGAAAGATTGGCCTGGTGTGCCCGTGGGCAATGAAGAAGGGCAGATCATTGCTGAGGCCTTAGGCGATAAACGTGCCATTTTGTTGTCACACCATGGCATGTTGGTGGCAGCGGCCTCAGTAGAAGAGGCTTGTGTTCTGGCTTTGCAATTTGAGCGTACTGCGCGCATGCAACTGTTGGCGATGTCCGCCGGAAAGATTCAGCCTATTGCGCCGGAATTGGGTCGGGAGGCTCATGACTGGATTTTGAGGCCGCGTCGCTCCGAGATCGGCTTTGAATACTATGCCCGTAAAGCGCTGAAACGCCATACGGATGTTTTTGAGTAGAATAAGAGGCTGCTTTTTTCTACGCGCCCTGAGGCTGGCCTCGGGCGCCACACCTCTTTTTAGCCCACATGACCCATCTTCCCTTTCGCTTGCGCGCTCTGCGTCGCCAACATGGCTTGTCGCTGGAGCAATTGGCTCAGCGTACTGGTCTGACTAAAAGTTATTTGTCCAAGCTGGAGCGGGCCGTCAGTGCGCCGTCCATCTCGACTGTGGTCAAGTTGGCTCAGGCGTATGGCATGGGGGTGTCGCAGTTGATCGGAGAGGCGGATCTGGATCAAGACGAAAGTGTGTGTGTCGTGCGGCGGCACGATCGTATGCCCTTGCCCAGCGTAGCTGGCCATAGCGTTTACCGTTACGAGAGCATGGCCGGGCGGCGACGCTTTCGTTTGATGGATCCCTTTGTCATTTACCCTCCGCATGATCACCAGCAGCCTGCGCCAACGTTCCCGCATGGGGGAGAAGAGTTTTTGTTTGTGATTCAAGGGCAAGTGCAAGTGACCATTGCAGAGCACAGCATGACCTTGGAGACGGGCGATTCCGTTTACTTTGACTCGGAGCTTCCCCACAGTGTGCTTAGCTTGGGGGATCAACAAGCGCAGGTACTGGCGGTGACGTGCTCTGACTCGGGGCCAACAGCAGGGCGTCGTTCAACGCCTGAGACGCAGGCTGAGCCCACACAGACGTTACCGTAGTTCAGGGCCTGCGGGGCGTGCCAGTGTGCTGGAGGCCGCTGCAGAAATTGGCGGAAAGCAGCAGGAGTCGAACCTACCTGGGAACGTCTGACGCCCCCAACCGGGTTTGAAGCCCGGCCGTGCCACCGGGCACGGATGCTTTCCTTCAAGAGGCCCTATCATACGTTAGGGCCGATTACGCTTCAACGATCAAGCCTATGATCAACACGCTGCATCAGTCAGCTTGTGTCCAGGCTTCGCCGCGTAAGACGTGGCGATCACGTACACGTCGTGTATAGCCGACGCGATCAAAAAATTCCAGGATCTGAATGGCCCGTTTGCGGCCCAACCCCGTTGCGTCCCGGAACTGCGCGGCGCTGACGCCTTGGCCGCTGTGCAGCTCCTTGACGATATGGGCCAAGACTGCGATTTGGCGACGGTGGTAGAACAGGTCGTGCACGATCTGAAACAGTTCGCCTTGGCGCACCAGTCGGCGCAGCACGTTGCGAGTCTGGTCTTCCGGGTACTCGGTTGCTTTGGCCAGATCGCGTGTCCACGGAGGATCGAAGCGGCCTGCCTCGATCAAGGGCAGCAGGGCGGCAGCCAGGGCTTCATCTTCGGGACTCAGGGTGACGCGGTGTCCCGGCGTATGCAACCAGGCCCCTTGGCGGGCCAAGCGCTGTTCCGCCAGCAGGTGCTCGGTCAGCAGTTGCCAGATGGCGTCGGGCATGGTGGGGGCGGCCATGCGTCGCAAGCGGCTGATGGACAGGCCCGGTTCGTCCGGATTGCGCTCGTGATACTGCAGCACCACGCTTTCTATGTGCTGACACAGCGTTTCCAGGCGCGCATCACTTAGCAAGATAGGCTGACTTTGTGGGCGAGATCCGGTGCGCCAGCGGGCATTGGCAGGGGCGCTCAAGCCGTGTTGAGATCCTCCCGACAGACGCAGCAGTGTCGCTTCGTCCAGACCGTAAGGTGCGTGGGCCAGCAGGCCCTCCAATGGTCCGCCGCGCGTCCATTGTGCCAAGGCCTCCAGCCAGGCAAGACGCGTCGTAGAGCGTCGTTTGCGGTCCGGTGCATTCGGGTCCAGCGCAATCCCGCCGCCGACCGTTTCGCTGGCCTGGGCATTACGCAGGATAAAACGCTCGCCCGTTACGGTGCAGATGGGACGGTCAAAGACCAGTTGGACTTTGCCGGTCTGGCCGGGCTGCAAGGATTCGCCATCCAAAGGCACGGCATGGGCCGTCAGGTGAGCGGCCCCCATGTGGACATGCCAGGGCGACCAGGTGCGTAGGGCGGGAATATCTTTATCCAGCAGGCTCAGCTCCACGTCGATACGTGTGGAGGGGATGAAGCAGCGAGCGTCGGCCAGCCAGTCGCCACGCTCGATATCCTGTACATCAATTCCACCCAGGTTCAGGGCACAACGCTGGCCGGCGCGGGCCTGGCGCGAAGCCTGGTTCTGGGCATGAATACTGCGCACACGTACCGGTGTGCCGCGTGGCATCAGGCGCAAGTCCATCGCCGGGCCATCCAGATCCAGTACGCCATCGTGCACCGTGCCGGTCACGACCGTGCCGTGGCCTTGCAGGGTGAAAACACGGTCAATGGCCAGACGGAAATAGCCTTGGCCATCCTGTGTGGTGGATTGCATGGCCTGTGTGTGCAGATGCTGGCGTAACGCTTCCAGACCGGGTTTGTCCTCGGACAGGGCATCGACAACGAAGACGGGCGCATTGTCCAGAAAACTTCCTTGGACAAGTGTTTGCAGCTGGGCTTTGACGGTTTCAATCCGAGCGGCATCGGCGCGATCCGCCTTGCTCAGCACGATGGCTCCGGCGTCTAAACCCAGTAGTTGCAGCACCGCCAAATGCTCGTGGGTTTGCGGCATGACGCCATCATCTACGGCCACGATCAGCAGGCCAAAATCAATGCCGGTTGCACCTGCGACCATGGTGTGTACCAGACGCTCGTGGCCGGGAACATCAATAAATCCCAGAATCTGCCCGTCGGGTAAAGGCGTATAGGCATAGCCCAACTGGATGGAGATACCGCGCTTTTTTTCCTCTTCCAGACGGTCGGTATCCACACCCGTCAAGGCGCGGATCAAGGTGGTTTTGCCGTGATCAATATGTCCTGCAGTACCAACAATCATGCTTGCTCGCAGATCAGTTGTGCGCTGAAGTCAGCTTCAAATTGTTCTTCCAAACAGCGCAGGTCCAGCCAAAAGGCATCTTGCGCAATGCGCCCGATAACGGGTTGGGGCAAGGTACGCAGGCGTTTTTCCAGTTGAGTCAGATGGCGACCCGGACGGCCTGTGCCTGTATAGGCAAAGCGCAATCCAAAGCTGGGCAGCACGTCTTCAGGCAAGGCACCGCTGCCGATCTGACTGAGCATGGCGGTGGGTTCGACAGCAAATTGTGTTCCTACCCATTGCTGCAAAACAGGTGCCAGACGCAGCGCCTGGGCGCGCATCTGCGCCGATGGCCGGGTCAGCAAACGAAGGGTGGTCAGGTGTTCGGGTAGGCGCTCGGGCGAACGGTACAAGGCCAGTACCGGTTCCAGCGCGGCCAGTGTGATTTTGCCTACACGCAAAGCGCGTTTGAGCGGGTTTTTCTTGATCTTGGCGATCAGGTCTGCGCGGCCTACGATCAGACCGGCCTGGGGGCCACCCAGCAGCTTGTCGCCGCTGAAGGTCACGATATCGGCCCCGGCTTCGATGGTTTCACGCACGGTGGGTTCGGGCGGCAGGCCCCACTGGCTGAGATCCACCAAGGTGCCGCTGCCCAGATCCACGCTGGTGGGCAGGCCGTGTTTCCTGGCGATCTGTGCCACTTCCTGGACAGAAACGCTTTTGGTGAAACCTTTGACGGCGTAGTTGCTGCAATGCACCTTCATCAACATGGCGCTGCGCTCGTTGATGGCGTTTTCGTAATCGGCTGCGTGGGTACGGTTGGTGGTGCCCACTTCATGCAGGCGGGCACCGGCGCGCTTCATGATGTCAGGGATACGGAAGGCACCGCCAATTTCTACCAGTTCGCCGCGCGACACCACGGTTTCGCGCCGGGGACTCAGGGTGCTGAGCATCAGCAGCACGGCGGCGGCGTTATTGTTGACCACCGTGGCGGCTTCAGCACCGGTCAGTTCGCAAAGCAAGGGGTTGATCAGGTCATCCCGGTCGCCTCGGCCACCGGTTTGCAGATCGAACTCCAGATTGGCGGGCGAGCGCATGGCCTGGACAACAGCCTGGATGGCTTCATCCGGTAGCATCGCACGCCCAAGATTGGTGTGCAGCACGGTGCCGGTCAGATTGAAAACCGGGCGTAGCTGTAGTCGGGATTCTTCTTGTAGCTTGGCCTGCAGTGCTTGGGCGAGCTGGGCGGGCGCCAGGTCCTGAGGACGTAGTGCTCCCTTGAACAACGCATCCCGCAGTATTTGCAAATGGGCGCGAGTTCTTTGACTGAGGCGTGTGTGACCGAACTGGCTTAGTAAAGGCTCGAACTCTGGCGAGCGCAGTAAGCGATCCAGGGAAGGGATATGGGTGGGGGAGAGTTCAGGAGTAGGGCTCATCATTCAAAGGCAGGCATTTGAGTCTATGGGCAGGGTCCGTCAGCTACGCCTTGCGTACAAGGCGTAGGGGAATCTTAGCTTAAGACTGCTGCCAAAGAAGCGGATTACCGCTGGCGCGGGAATAGCCTTCTTCGCCCATCAAAACGTCCAGAGCCAGACTGGCCAGGTCGTCCGCCACCGGGTCTATGCCCAACTGCTTTTCCTGGTAGAAGATTTTGCGGTAGGTATGGCAGTTGTCGCAGGACTCGGCCTTGATGCCTTCCGGGCCATCTTCAATGGCGTGGTAAGCCACGCTTTTCGTGCTTTCGCAGTGCGAGCAGGTCACACGTACCAGATGCCATTCCACGCTGCAGCGTGGGCAGCACATATAGCGGCAACCATCTTCACGACCACCCACACGTACCACGCTGGATACGGGCAGGCTGCCGCAGGACGGACATACGCCAAAGGGGCTGGTCACCGACAGTTGGCCTTCGGTCAGCGAGCAGGCCAGATGCGTCCAGTAGACCTGCAAGGCGGCCATGACAAAAGGTGCGGCGGCACCGTCTTGTTCAGTCAATTGCTCGGCCAGAATCGCGTCAGCCAGATCTTCCAGCTTTTGCGGGTCGGACTGGGCCTTTTCAAGCAGACCCTGGCAAACTTCTTGGGCAGCAGCAGGCACATCCGAGGTCTGGATCATGTGATTGAGCAGGCTGCTCAGAATACTGAGCCACTGCGGATCGCGCTTCCAGCCCGAGGCCAGCAAGGGCGGCATGCCGTGGCGTTGTGCCGTTTCCAGCACATCAGCAGGCAGTTCGGCAGGGGCAAGCGCAGTGAGCTGCTTGTGCTGCCCGTCCACCAGATGCGCCAGCAAGAGCAGGTAGGCACCGACGGGATTGTCGGCAGACAATTGACGCAGACGTGCTGCCCGGTCTGCAAAGACGCTGGCTCGCACAGGCAGGCGCAGTCGGGGGATGGAAGTGTGGTCCAGACTTTCGATTTCGCCGCGCGGAAGGATGCGTTGCAAGACAGACTCCTGAAAACAAGGCTGCCATGCCCGAAATGGTGCATGGCAGCCGGGTTGCTGATAAAACAGAGCCCCGCTTATTCGGCAGGACGGCTGGGACCTTTTTCCATTTCTTCACGGAACCAGGCGCGGTGGTGTTTCCAGGCCCAGGCACGGGTGACCGTGCCACGGGTCATGGCTTTGACCGAACCCTTTACCCAGATACCGGCGTAGATGTGCACGATAATCGCGCAAATCATCAGCAGGGCGCAGACCGCATGCAGCACGGAGGCCAGGCGGATAGCCCAGATGGGGAAGAAGGCGGAAAAGTATTCGCGCCACATCACCACACCGGTTGCCAGCAGGCCGATCATGAAGATCACCAGGGCAAAAAACAGGATCTTTTGCCCGGCGTTGTAACGGCCTACTTCGGGGATGCGCTCGTCCTTGGCGTTCAGTACGTCCTTGAAGTGACGCAGCCAGGCCGCGTCACCCTTGGAGAACATATTGTGCCGTACCATGCGCGCTGCAAACAGGAAAAAGCACACAAACATCACCACGCCAATAAACGGGTGAAGAATGCGTGTCCACGGGCCGCCACCAAACAGATTGGTCAGCCAGTACATTGACGGATGAAACAGCGCCAGCCCGGACAAGGCCAGCAGCACAAAGCTCATGGCAATGATCCAGTGATTAATGCGCTGACTGGTGGTGTAGCGCTGAATCATGCCCTTGCGGTTGTGATCAGTCATGGTGAGCCTCCTGGATCTTGCGGGCGTCCTCATCGGCGCGGCGCTCGTCTTCCTCGTCAGTCTCGTTAGGACCGGTTCGGATGTAGTGGAAGAAACCAATCAGGGCGGTCAGTGCCATAGCCGCAACCCCCAGCGGTTTGGCTACCCCCTTCCAGAGCGAGACCATCGGGCTGATTTGCGGGTCCTTGGGCAGATCGCTGTACAGCTCGGGCTTGTCGGCATGATGCAGCACATACATGACGTGGGTGCCACCCACTCCAGCCGGGTCGTACAGACCGGCGTTTTCAAAGCCACGCGATTTCAGGTCTTCGATACGCTCTGCAGCGTGGTGCTGCATGTCTTCTTTCGTACCGAACACAATCGCGCCGGTCGGACAGGTCTTGGCACAGGCCGGTTCCTGTCCGACCGCGACACGGTCTGAACACAAGGTGCACTTGTAGGCTTTCTTGTCCTTTTCCGAAATGCGGGGCACATCGAAAGGACAACCGGTCACGCAGTAGCCGCAGCCAATGCAGTTTTCCTCGTGGAAATCCACAATGCCGTTGGTGTACTGCACGATGGCGCCCGGCGAGGGACAGGCCTTCAGACAGCCCGGATCCTCGCAGTGCATACAGCCGTCTTTGCGAATCAGCCATTCCAGATCGCCAGCGGGGTTTTCATACTCCGCAAAGCGCATGATGGTCCAGGACTTGTCGGTCAGGTCGGCCGGGTTGTCATACACCCCGACGTTGTGGCCGATTTCGTCGCGCGTATCGTTCCATTCCATGCAGGCGACCTGACAGGCCTTACAGCCAATGCACTTACTGGTGTCGATCAGCTTGGCCACCTCCCCGCCCACGGGCTCGCGCACGCTGGGCGATGGGGTGGTGGTTGCGGAGCGCCGTTTGATATCGAGTGATTGCAAGGCCATGGCTTACTCCTTAACCTTTTCAAGTTGAACCAGAAAGGCCTTGGTTTCCGGCGTTTGCGAGTTGCCGTCCCCGACGGGCGGTGTCAGCGCATTGATCAGGAAACCGGGTCGGGCCAGACCTACAAAACCCCAGTGCAGCGGGATCCCCACTTGGTGGACAACTTTGCCATCCACGTTCAGGGCCTTGATGCGCTTGGTCACCACCGCCACGGCTTTGATATAGCCCCGGTTGGAGGACACCTTGACGCGGTCGCCGTGCACGATGCCCACTTCCTTGGCCAGTTCCTCGCCAATTTCCACAAACTGTTCAGGCTGCACGATGGCGTTCAGCTCCACGTGTTTGGTCCAGTAGTGGAAGTGCTCGGTCAGGCGGTAGGTTGTGCCCACATAAGGGAACTTGTCTACCGTACCCATGGCGGCCAGGTCGTCCTTGAAGATACGCGCGGCCGGGTTGGTAATGGCACGGGGCTCGTCAGGACTGAGCGGGTTGTAGCTGAGCGGGCTTTCAAAGGGCTCGTAGTGCTCGGGGAAGGGGCCTTCTGCCATGCCTTTTCGGGCAAAGAAGCGGGCCACCCCTTCGGGGTTCATGATGAACGGTCCCATGCCATCGGCCGGGTTTTCATCGGCTTTGTAGTCAGGGACATCTGCACCCCCCCAGCGCTTGCCGTCCCAGTGAACCAGGTTGCGGCGTGGGTCAAAGGGTTTGCCGTTCAGGTCACAGGAGGCACGGTTGTAGAGCACGCGACGGTTCGCTGGCCAGGCCCAGGCCCAGTTCAGCGTCTGGCCGATGCCGGTTGGATCGCTATTGTCTCGGCGAGCCATCATATTGCCTTGCTGTGTCCAGGCGCCGGCATAGATCCAGCAACCACTGAGCGTGGTGCCGTCGTCGCGCAATTGGGCAAAGCCATCGAGCTGTTCGCCTGCTTTACGTATGATCTTGGTCGGATCTTTGGGATCGACCAGGTCAACCAGTGCTCGTCCCGAGTATTCCTTGGCCAGTTCAGCGGCGGTTGGATCATCCGGGTTGGAGTACGGCCAGGACAGGTTCAGGATCGGGTCAGGGAAGGCGCCGCCTTCTTTCTGATACAGCGAGCGAATATGCGTGAACAGCGTACTCATGATCTCAATGTCGCTCTTGGCCTCGCCCGGAGGGTTGGCTGCCTTCCAGTGCCATTGCAACCAGCGGCCCGAGTTCACCAGTGCGCCTTCTTCCTCGGCGAAACAGGTGGTGGGCAGACGGAACACTTCGGTCTGGATGGAAGCGGAATCGACATCATTGTGTTCGCCATAGTTCTTCCAGAACTCTGACGTTTCCGTGACCAGCGGGTCCATGATGACCATGTACTTGAGCTTGGAGAAACCACGCAGCAGCTTGGCCTTGTACGGTGCTGCCGCCAGGGGGTTAAAGCCCTGACAGATGTAGCCCGTCATCTTGCCTTCGTCCATCAGCTCGAACACTTGCAGCATGTCGTAGAGCTTGTCCAGCTTGGGCAGGTAGTGATAGGCCCAGTTGTTCTCGGCCTGGGCGGCATCACCGAACCAGGCCTTCATCAGGCTGACGTGGAACTTCTTGTAGTTGCGCCAGTAGCTCAGCTGGTTAGGGCGTAGCGGTTGAAGGGCACGTGCGCCAATGTAGCCGTCAAACTCTTGCTCGGCCTGGTTGGGCAAGGTCAGATAGCCGGGCAGCAGGTTGGACATCAAACCCAGGTCAGTCAGACCCTGAATATTGGAGTGTCCGCGCAGCGCGTTCATGCCACCGCCGGCAATACCAATATTGCCCAGCAGCAACTGCACCATAGCGCCGGTACGGATGATCTGCGAGCCAATCGTGTGTTGCGTCCAGCCCAGTGCATACAAAATGGTGCCAGCGCGACCCGGTTCAGCGGTCGAGGCCAGCATTTCACAGACTTTCAGGAATTTGTCCTTGGGCGTGCCACAGACGCGTTCCACCATCTCGGGCGTGTAGCGCTCGTAGTGCTTGCGCAGCAGTTGGTAAACCGAGCGTGGGTGTTGCAAGGTCGGGTCGGTTTTGACATAGCCGTCCTCGCCCAGCTCGTAGTCCCAGGAGGATCGGTCGTAGCTGCGTTTTTCTTCGTTGTAGCCCGAATACAGCCCCTGCTCGAAGTCAAAGTCTTCGCGCACGATAAAGGGCATATCGGTGTAGTTGCGCACGTATTCGTGCTGGATCTTGTCGTTATCCAGCAGGTATTTGATGACGCCACCCAGAAAGGTGATGTCACTACCGGTACGTATCGGTGCGTAATAGTCCGCCACGGATGCCGAACGCGTAAAGCGTGGATCCACAACGATCAGTTTTGCATTGTTGTGTGCTTTGGCCTCGGTCACCCATTTGAACCCACAGGGGTGCGCCTCGGCTGCGTTGCCGCCCATAATCAGCACAATATCCGCGTTCTTGATGTCGACCCAATGGTTCGTCATCGCTCCACGGCCAAACGTCGGGGCAAGACCTGCCACCGTCGGGCCGTGTCAGACACGTGCTTGGTTATCGAACGCCAGTACACCCATGCTGCGGATGACTTTATGGGTGATATAGCCCACTTCGTTACTGCTTGCCGACGCCGCCAGCATGCCCGTAGTCAGCCAACGGTTGACGACGGTGCCGTCTTCAGCCGTGGTCTGGAAGTTGGCGTCGCGGTCTTCTTTCATCAGCTTGGCAATACGCGTGAAAGCGTCTTCCCAGGAGATGCGTTCCCATTTGTCCGAACCAGCGGCGCGGTATTCGGGGTATTTGAGTCGGTTGGGGCTTTTGATGAAATCCACCAAGCCTGCGCCCTTGGGACAGAGTGTGCCGCGGTTGACCGGGTGATCCGCGTCGCCTTCGATGTGAACCACACTGGGCTCGGCATTCATGGCACCGTCACCACGGGAGTACAGCAGCACCCCACAGGCTACAGAACAGTAAGGACAGGTATTTCGCGTCTCTGTCATGCGGGTCAGTTTGTACTGCCTGACTTCCGCCATGGCGGGGGTGGGCGCAGCGCCCAGCAAAACCATGCTGGAACTGGCCAGCGAGGCCCCCGTCACTTTGAAGAACTGACGCCGATTCATGTTCACCATGCGGCTCTCCAATAGGATTGTGTTTTCGTGTTTGAAATCTGAAGGGGGCGCCTTGTGAGCGGTGCCCCTGGTTTATAGTTGAACAGTATAAGCGTTGAACGTAAGGGTCCAGCCTGATGGGCGTGTCTAATTGACCAAGAATAATCTTGATTCTATTGAGGTTTTCACGCCAGAGCCGCAAGTGTAGTCGGTGATGCGGGTATTCACCTACTATTTGTAAGGGATTTTTTCAATTCAGCGGGCTTGTTTGAAGAACTCGATCTGGAAGCTGCCGGGCAGCTCGAACTCCACGTGATGCAGGACCTGGGGCTCAATCGCCACGCATTGCCCGGCGGTCAGGACCACTTCAGTAAAGGGCTCCTGGTCCAGCACAAAACGCAGCACGCCGGTTTGGACCCGCAATAGCCCCCAGGTGCCGACTTTGGTGTTGTGAGCGCGGCGTAGGGCCTCGGGCAAATTGTCTGGCGTGAAAACGGGGGATTGGCTGTAGCGTTCCAGCCCTTCGGGCAGGGTGTCGGGCAGGCGTGTTTGATTGCTTTGCGCCTGATAGGTTTGCCAAAGTTTGGCGGCAATGCGGTCTGCCATGGCGTCTGCCTTTTCTTGCAGGGCGGGTTTGCCCAGCGTCGCTGTGGTTTGGTGGAAAATTGCCAGCCAGCGCTCAAACAAGGGCCAGGATAAGGTGGGCAGGGCCGCATGGCGCGCAATGGGGGCGCCCTTGAAGCGGCGTGTGCCCAGCAAAATGGCCGACCAGAAATCGCACAGCATATCCAGGTGCTCGTCCCAGTTTTTCACCGTGTGTTCAAAAATCGGGCCTAGCTGTGCATCTTGCCGTACCTGGGCGTAGAACTGGGTCACCAATTGGCGGATGTCGGCTTCGGTGTAATCGGCCTGCGGCAGCGCGTGTGTCATGGATATCAAGCAAAGGGGCTAAAAGCCGGCATTCTCGGTCTGCTTGAAAGGTCCTCCAATGACAAAAGTCATGACGGTATGGGGCGGCGGCGCGAATTTGCTTCTGGTTTGAGGCAGCGATGAACACTTGCTCCGTTTTTAAGGCAGCGACTAAAAAAGAGGGGGCCTGTGGCCCTGCGTCAGGGGCTGATGGATGCTTTTGGACGATGTTGCGCTGATGGGCCTGAGGCTACTTAAAAGGAGCGTTGTGCAGGGCTGGCTAAACGTCGTAGATGCGCCTGGTCGCGTACCTGCCAGTCACTGCGTTTGCCACTGACATAGCCGCGCGCCTGCCAGTCGGTAAACAAACGGCTCAAGGTTTCTGCCCGTATGCCCAAATGGGAGGCCAGTTGCCGCTGGTTCAAGGGAAGCTGGATATTTTCCCCTTGGCGGGCTTGCAGATTCAGCAAGTAGTTGGCTAGGCGCTCGGCCGCTGAGCTGGCGGAAATCCAGTCCACTTTATTGACCTGTGCATATAAGGCACTGCTCAGGCCGGCCATCATGTTCATGGCCAGGTCGGGCCAGCGACGGCAGGCTTCTTGCAAACTGCTGCGTGAGAGCTTGTAAACATGCACGGGCCCCCTTGCACGGGCGCACATGGGGTAGCGGCCGTGGGGCATGAACATGGCCGCTTCCGCCACCAGTTGACCGGGATCGAACACGTGAAAAACACGTTCGTCGCCATTTTGGCTATAGCGCAGGATTTCTACCTGGCCGCTATCGACCAGCAAGCAATAGCGGGCCTCGTCTCCTTCATCGAACAGGATCTGTCCCGGATAGGCGTGTTGAGCCAAGGCGTCACGGCACAAATGCTCGATGGCCTCGATGGGCAAACCTTGAAGGAGGCGGTGGCGGGCCAGTAATTCAAACAAAGCGGGGCACAGGCCGGGCATGTTGACTTTTGTCATTTGGGCGCTGAGATGAAGATGGGAGAATTTCCATTTGATAATAGTTCTCATTATACGAATCTTCATGCCATATAGCTATCAAGGGTTTTGCCGCTGGGCTGCTCCTCAGGCAAAAAACGCCCGTTCAGACAGAGGGCAGCAGGCGATAGCCTGCCACGCGCGTGGGCTGACTTTAAACCAGGCTGTTCCCAGGGCAATCGATGCTGGCGTATCGGGTAAGCATGCTGCCATGCCCCGTCTGGATGAACCTGATCTAAAAACCGGGGAACAGCTTCACGTTTTTGATGCAGTTAAGGAGCGGGTTTTGGCGCGGTTTAGCGCTACGGTGCTGGGTATTTCCAAAAGAGATGGCCGTGGCATAGTCATCCGCCGCATCTCGGGGCGTGTTTGGGCTGGTTTGCTCTTGGCCTTGTGTGTCGCAGGTGCCCAGGCCGCGCCCCGCTACGAGTCCCTGACTCTGGCTGGCCCCGCTGCGGTGGTGTCCTATCCCTTGATGCATATGGCGCAAACCCAGGCCTTGAGCCAATACACGGACAAGCTGGAATTTCGTCTGTGGCAAAACCCGGATCAGTTGCGTGTTTTGCTGGCCAAAAAAGAAGTGGATTACAGCGCCGCACCCAGCAATTTGTCCGCCTTGATGTTCAACAAGGGGCAAGCCGTCAAGCAATTGAATATCTCGGTCTGGGGGATTTTGTGGCTGGTCAGCCGAGATCCGGCGGTCAAGGACTTTAGCGATCTGGCTGGTAAAGAACTGCTGGTGCCATTCCAGCGTGATCTGCCTGCTGTTCTGCTGGATACCTTGCTGGCCAAGCAAGCCGAGCCGGGCAAGGATGCCGTGCGCTTGCGCCGTACCCGCGATGCTCAGGATGCCATTGCTTTGATGCTGACCGGGCAGGGGGATCAGGCCTTGCTGGTGGAGCCTACCGCTTCTTTGCTCTTGTGGCAGGCAGAGCAGAAGAAGGTAGATCTGCATCGCGGCCAAAGCCTGGAGCAAGCCTGGGCGGAGGTTTTCCCTTCGCAACAGGCACTGCCCCAAGCCGGTGTCATGGCTAACGTCACCGTGGCTCAGGACACCGAGCTGAATCAGGCTGTGGAGCGGGCGTATGCCGAGTCGGCCCGTTGGTGCAGTCAGCAACCGCAAGCGTGCGCCCAAATGGTTCATGGCTATTTGCCTCAGTTCCCTGTTCCGGCAATTCAAACTGCGATTGAAAAGACCCGTCTGGATAGTCATCCAGCCAGTGAAATCCGCCCTCAACTGGAAGCGCTGTATCAATTGCTGGCGGATCAGCACCCCCAAGCCTTGGGGGGTGGTCTGCCTGCTGCCGGGTTTTATGGGCCATGAAGGTCAAGCCTCATTTGACGGCCCGTAGCTCACGCGTCTGGGGTGTTGTGGGTGTGTTGCTGATCTTGCTGTGCTGGCAGATCAGCGCCCTGTTTCTGGGGCCTTTGTTGATGGCCTCGCCTATAGAAACCGCCCGCGCGATTCCGCGTTTGATGATGTCCGGCCACTTTCTGAATGACGCTGGAGCCAGCCTCTTGCGCGTGGCAGTCGGCGTCAGTGTGGGTTGCTCCATCGGTTTTACGCTGGGGATTCTGGCGGCACATAGCCCGCGCCTGCGTGGCCTGCTGGAGCCTTTGCGCTGGCTGCTGATGGCGATCCCGCCTGTGGTGGTCGTTGTGCTGGCCATGCTGTGGTTTGGTCTGGGCTCGGGCATGGTGATTTTCATGACGGTGCTGATGATGGTGCCGGGCATGTACGTCAACACGGTCAAAGGCATGTTGCAGGTGGACCGCGACTTGATCGAGATGAGCCACGTTTATCGTTTTGGCTGGTGGCGTCGTCTGCGCCACCTGTATCTGCCTTCTTTAACGGCTCCCTTGACGGCTGCCTTGTTGATTGCCTGCTGCGGCGGTGTGCGTCTGGTGGTGATGGCCGAAGTGCTGGGCGCAGAAAGTGGTGCAGGCTATGCCTTGGCCAATGCGCGCAGCACCTTTGACAGTGCCGAGCTATATGCCTGGGTGGTGTTGATTCTGGGCTTGGTGGCCGCGATTGAATTTGTTCTGCTGCAACCCTTGCAGCGTCGTTTGGGACAGTGGCGGGAGGACAGCCATGCTTGAGCTACGCCATGTCCAGGTCCTGTTTGGACGAAAGCCGGTTTTGCAGGATTTAAGTTTCACTTTGAAAGCCGGGCAGCGCCTGGGCGTTCTGGGGCCTAGTGGTGAAGGCAAAAGTACCTTGCTGCGTTTGGTGGCAGGGCTGATCAAACCCGATAGCGGCCAGATCTGGAACCCGTTTCGTCACCCCGTGCTGGTGTTTCAGCAGCCTCGTTTACTGCCTTGGCGCAGCGTGCTGGATAACGTGCAGATTCCGCTGAGGGCACAGGGCCTGTCGGCTGCTCAAGCCAAAGAGCGTGCCATGTATTGGTTGGCTCAGGTAGAGCTGGCCAGTGTTGCCCAGTGCTGGCCGGGGGAGTTGTCTGGTGGCATGGCGCAGCGGGTGGCACTGGCCCGCGCCTTTGCCTTGCAGCCGGACCTTCTGCTGCTGGACGAACCTTTCAGTGCCCTGGACCCGGCCTTGCGCCATAGTCTGGCCCAAGTCTGCCTGCGTTGTCTGGAAGAAACTGGAGCGGCACTGCTGTATGTCAGCCATCAACCTCGCGAACTGATGCGGGTGGCCGACTCTTGCCTGCTACTGCAAAAAGGGCAGGGCCAACTGTTTGAGCCTGCCAGCCCTGGCGATGCCGCTGCCCGTGAGCATCTGGCCGATTCTTTGTATGCCCAACTCTTGTCTCAGGAGGCTTTGACGCCATGACTGCCTATCCCGTGATTTTGCTGTTCCATCTGTTTGCCGCCCTGTTTTTTATTGGCACGGTGTTCTTTGAAGTCCTGATGCTGGAAGGCATACGCAAGCACGTTCCACGAGAGGCCATGCGTACATTGGAGATTGCGATTGGTGACCGTGCCCGCCGCATCATGCCCTGGGTTCTGTTGGTTCTGTACAGCGCCGGGATAGGTTTGGCCTGGCATCACCGCGCGGCGCTGGCCCATCCTTTTGATAACACTTTGGGTCTGTTCCTGACCATCAAGATTCTGTTGGCGCTGAGCGTTTTTGCTCACTTTCTGACCGCCATGACCTTGCGACGCACCGGACGCCTGAAGTCCATCCATTTCAAGCGCATTCACCTAAGCGTGTTCTGTCACATGGTCGGGATCGTGATCCTGGCCAAGACCATGTTTTATCTGCACTGGTAATTTCACTTTCTATCGAGAATACGATGTCACACGTTCCTGTATTGCGTCGGCTGACGGTCAGCCTGGCGCTGGGAGGGCTGTGGTCGGGCGCCGCCTGGGCCGAGCCGTCTACCTCCACCTTGTCTCCCATTGTCATCAAGGCGCCTGTTGGGCAAAGCGTGCTGCAGGCTGATCTGCGACAAGAGAAAGCCCGTTTGGATGCCGTGCCTGGTGGTACTAATTTGATCCAGCCGCAGGAAGAGCTGCGTCTGGTGACTTTGCGCGATGCTCTGGACTATCAGCCCGGTCTGGTGGTGCAGGATTTTTTTGGTGGCATTGATCAGCCACGGCTCAATATCCGGGGTTCGGGCATTCAAAGTAATCCGGTCAATCGAGGTGTTTTGTTGTTGCAAGATGGCCTGCCTTTGAACGAGGCGGATGGCTCGTTTGTGATTGGTTTTCTGGAACCGCGTAACAGTTCCCTGATCAGTGTGCGCCGAGGTGCAAATGCCTTGTCGGCCAGTGCGACCACCTTGGGTGGTGAGCTGGATTTCCGTTCCATGAGCGGCACGCAAGGCGACACCATCAGCGTGGAAGGCGGCAGCTTTGGGCGTCTGGGTTTGTATGCGGCCAAGGGTTTTCAGACGGACGAATTCGATGGGCGCTTGGCTGTCAGCCATGACAAGGCCGATGGCTATCGCCATCACTCGGATTCCGAGCGTACGAATGTGCAGGGCAATATTGGCTTCAAACGCGGGCAGTTCGAGAACCGCACCTACCTGTCTTATGTGGATTTGAAGTTTGATATTCCCAATGTGGTCCCGCGTGAACGTCTCTACAGCGATCCGCGCAGTGTGATGGGTGATTACGACACGCCGCAGGACAGGGCGGCGAATGTCTATAAGCGTGACCCGAATCGCAAGGCCACGCAGTTCCGCTTGGCTAACCGCAGCTATTGGGGAACGGAGGAGTTCAACCAGACCGTGGGCCTGTACTGGCAGACCGTGGACGATACTTTTACGAATCCGCAAGTGTCCTCGCCCACCAAAGGGCATACCTATGGGGCGCAATGGCAGGTAGCGGGCCGTGAAGGCAGCCTGGATTATCGCTTGGCGCTGGACTGGGCGCGCAGTGATATGGATCGTGAGCTGTACGCGGTTAATCCCGCCAATGGCAGCCGCGCCTTGTTTTTTGGGGACTATCGCCTGCGTGCTGAAAACCGCAATGCGCTCTTGGGCTTGAGCTGGAATGTGGCACCCCAGTGGACGGTGGTGGGGGATGTGAAGTACAGCCAGGCGATTCGTGACGCGCGCAATCGTTTGGGTGGCGAGACCTTGGATCAGAAATGGTCGTATGCCAGCCCGAAACTGGGCGTGGTGTGGCAGCCGTCCGAGGATTTGCGGGTGTTTGCCAATGTCAGCCGCAGTCATGAGGCGCCTACGTATTGGGAGATCATCAGTGCGCAAGTGCCGCAGCCCATGAATGTGCGTTCGGCAGTGACGGGGCTGACGGAATTGAATGTGCAAAAGGCCACGACTTTTGAGTTGGGCGGAGCCGGGCGTTTGGGTAGTGGCGAGTCGGCGGTGGACTGGTCCTTGGCTGTGTATCGCAGCAATGTGAAAGATGAGCTGATGGCTGTCAGTGATGCGACGGGGGCGTCGTCAGTGACGTTCAACTATGGCGATCGCACACGGCACCAGGGGGTGGAAGCGGGTTTGAGCGGTTCTTTGCCTGCTCCGGCGGCAGGACGTTGGGACTATCGCCTGTCCTATACCTACAGCGATTTCCGTTTCCGTGGGGGCGAGTATGAGGGCAATCGCATTGCCGGGGTGCCCAAGCATTTGCTGGGGGCAGAGCTGATGTATCGCCGTGGTGGCTGGCGCTTTGGGCCGAACCTGCGCTGGCTGGCTTCGGATACGCCGACCAATCATCAGAATGTGCAAGGCACGCATCAAAATGCGTATGCCATTTGGGGATTCAAAGTTGCCTATCAGCATGACAAGCATTGGAGTGCGTATCTGATGGCAGATAACATTTTTGATAAGACTTACGCCAGCAGTTATGTGATTCGTCGCTCGGCTTCGGAGGCGATGCCCACGTATCTGGCGGGCAATGGCAGGAGTTTTTTTGGTGGGGTGAAATATAACTTCTGATCGTTTTGATGTTTTGGTTTTTGGGGATTGCTTAACGATTAGGTAGGAATTGTCTCAGTGAAGACGCCCCTCTGGCCTGCGCCGGGGCCTGGGGGCTTGAGCACTTGCCGGTGCTGCGCACCGGTCCCCTTGGCCAGAGATCAGGCAGGGCGCACCCAGAACTCACCCGGTACTTGGTCCCCCGGACCAAGTGCAAGCGTCGGGTTCAAACAACTGGGTGCTTGTACCCCTGCCTGATCTCCCGCCTGCGGCAAGCGCTCTGAATCGCCCCAAGGCCCCGGCGCAGGCCAGAGGGGCTCTCAGGGAATTCATGCCTTAGGAGGGCTGACTCTGGGCTTTTGATTTGGGCTTTCATTGCGCGATGCTTTGGAGACTTCACGACTTCACGACTTCACGACTTCACGACTTCACGACTTCACGACTTCACGACTTCACGGCTTTATGGCGCTGTGCTTGGGTGGCCCTAGGCCTTCATGTATCTAGACGTGGTGTCGTGTGGTTTGGTTGTTGCTGTTGTTGTTGTTGTTGATATGCGCCGTGCTGTGTTTTGGACGAGTGCCTCTGAACGTGTTCAGGGGCATTTTTTATGGTTTGTGTGGGCGTATTTTTTTGATCAGGATCAGTCGGGAGGGCGGGCAGGGGGCACTTTCAGAATTATCTGACAGATCAGGGTGGAGCGAGCCGGTAAGTTCATGGTTCACCGTCACCTTACATCCCTAGATTTGTCAGCCATGATGAACACGTATTTATTGACCACTGAAGATACCGATCCTCGCACATTGCCCGAGCAGGCGGTGTTGTATGCCCATCTGTTGACACGCGATGCCATGAAAGACGAGTGTGTGCGCAAGCTGGTGGTCGCACCGCGTTTTGTGCGTTCGGATAAAGGGATTCCGTATGCGGTGCTCAAGGATATGCGCACGCATCGCTGGACTTTGATTCGAGCCTGGCGCGAGTATCTGGAGATCAAGCGCGAACGCCTGGCCGGCCGGCTGGGGATCAGTGTGGCGGAATATAACGTGATCGAGAAAGGTCTTGTTCCGTTGAGCCAGGCTATGTTGGCTCTTCTGGCGCAGGGAATGGGTCTGGACGAGACGCAGTTGCAGGTGTCTACGTATCAGCCCGTGCTGGACCCGTTGGCCTTGAGCTAGAGCCAACGGGATAAAGAAGAAAGCTGTCACAGGAAAGAGCAGGCACAGAGAGCAGGCTGTACTTGGCTCTGAAGCAGGTCTGGCCCCATCACGTCAAAAGCGCGATGGGGCCGGTTTTTTTGAGGGGCGAGATGCAGTGGTTTTATTCGCCCGAGTCTTCGGTTTGCAGTTTCACAACCTGTTTGGCGCGGGTGTCGACATGCAGGGAGAAGATGTCAGGGCGCGAGTAGTGGCCGTAGACGTCAAAGTCCAGATTGGCCTGTTTGAGTAGGTCCATATCCAGCTCGGCGTACAGTTCGGTTTCTTCGTCAAACACCGGGCCGGCCAGCACTTCGCCGGTGGGGCTGACGATCATGCTGCCGCCGTGCATGACGTAGCTGTCTGGCGCAAATTCGCCGGGTAGAGCAAACTCTTTCTGGAAGGATTCGGGGTAGTTGTTCAGGCGGATAGCCTGGCAGGCGGACAGCACAAATACACGGCCTTCAACGGCGATGTGAATCATGGATGAGGCCCAGGTGGGACGGTCGTCTGCCGTGGGAGTGCAGTACAGCTCGGTGCCTTGGGCATACATGGTCTGACGCAGGGCCGGCATGTAGTTTTCCCAGCAGATCACCTTGCCGATGCGACCCATGGGAGTATCGACGGTACCCAGGGTGGAGCCATCGCCAAAGCCCCAGACCAGACGCTCCTGGCCTGTCGGCATCAGTTTGCGGTGGATACCCACCACGCCTTGGCCGGGAGCCAGTGTCAGCGCGGTGCAGTACAGGGTACGGCCCATTTTTTCGATCACACCCATCACGGTGTACACACCGGTTTGAGTGACGGCATCGGCCAGTGCTTCCAGCTCAGGGCCGCCCAGGGTGACGGCGCCTTCTACATACATCTGGTAGAGGGCCCGGCCCTCGGGACGACGGTTGCCGATGACGCTGCCAAAGCTGATGCCTTTGGGGTATCCCCCCAGAAAGGCTTCAGGAAAGACAGCCAGGGTGGCGCCGTTGGCAGCCACGCGCTGCAAGATGGCAGCGGCTTTTTCGACACTGCTGGCAGAGTCAAACGGGATGGACGCCGCTTGTATAACAGCAACTTTGCTCATAACTAGCTCTCCTTTAAAAGTCAGCCTGCGGACAAGTCCACGTTTTTGGTTTCGGGCAGGCGGGTATACAGGATCAGGAAGCACACCAGGGATACGGCAGCCAGGTACCAGGCCGGTACGTTCGGGTTACCGGTGTACTGGATCAGGGCAGCGGCAATGAAGGGGCCTGGGCCGGCCAGCAGTGCCGACGAGACGTTGTGACCCAGGGCAGCGCCGGTGGAGCGGATCGAGGCCGGGAATACCTCTACCAGCAGCACCACGTTCATGACGGCGGAAATGGCGACTAGAAAAGCCAGGATAGTCAGGCTCAACAGGATCAGAGCCGGTTTGCCGGTATTCATCATGAGAAAAATCGGGTAGGCCATGATGGTCAGGCCAGCGGCGGCGAACAAGGCCAGTTTGCGACGACCGTAGTGGTCCGAGAAACGGCCAACCAGCGGGTGCAAAATGCAATACACCACCAACGCGGCGCTACATAGCCACAGAGCGTTTGTCTTGCCCATGCCCAGAACGGAAACCAGGTGGTTATTGGCGTAGGTGATGAAGTAGTACAGCGACACCAGAAACAGCGCGGAGAAAGCAAAGGACAGTACAAAGGCGTTGAACTTGTCCTTGGGCGAGACGCGCTCCAGGGTGTTGTTGGCTTTCTTTTCCTGCAGCTCGTGGTAGATGGGGGTGTCGTTCAGTTTGCGACGAATAAACACCGCAATGAAGGTCATCACAATGGACAACACGAAAGGTACACGCCAGCCCCAGTTGTAAACCTGCTCTTGGCTCAGATTGGCGTTGATGGCGGCGGCCGTGGCAGTCCCCACCAGAAAGGCGATACCGGCCGTGAAGGTCACCACGCTGGCGGCGCTGGCGCGACGATTGGCGGGGGCGCTTTCCACCAGGAAAATACCGGCGGCCGACCACTCACCGCCCACCATCATCCCTTGTAGAAAGCGCAGAATGACTAACAGGATGGGAGCGGCAATGCCGATGGTGGCATAGCCGGGCAGCAGACCAATCAAGGTGGTAAAGACGCCCATGCCAAAAACGGTAATCATCAGCACGGTCTTGCGGCCAAAGCGGTCGCCAATGGGCCCCAGAATCAGGGCGCCAAAGGGACGCGAGACAAAGCCCACCGCGAACACGGCCAAGGACGACAAGAGGGAAACGCCCGTGGCGTCAGAGGGAAAGTAAATGCTGCCGATAACGGCTGCAAAGTAGCCGTAAATTGCGAAATCAAACCATTCCATAAAGTTGCCGATACCCACGGCAAGCACTTGTTTTCGACTTAGGGCCGGCTGGCCTGGAGGGGGCGAATTGGCATGTGAAGGGGCGATGGTAGCAGTGCCCATAGAGGTCTCCTCGAGCGGGGCAGATAAATACCTGACCCTTATTGTGGTTGTGGGTGATTTTTAGTCTAATCAAGCCAAATAATTATTCAAACTAATTAGAAAAATGGCTTCAATTAATATTGCTAATATCAGGCGCGTGGATTTGAACCTGCTGCTGGTGTTTCAGTGCTTGATGAACGAGCGCAGCGTCACCAAAGCCGCCAATGCCTTGTTTCTGACCCAGGGTGCGGTCAGTGCGTCCTTGCGCAAGTTGCGGGTGGTCTTTAACGACGAGTTGTTCACGCGTGGCTCGCACGGAATGACGCCTACGCATCGTGCCTTGGAGATTGCCCCGCAGATATCCGAAGCCTTGAAAAGCATTTCGGCGCTGGTCACCTCCGATCAAGAGTTTGATCCACGACGCTCCAGTCGGGTTTTTCGTATTGCCTTGTCTGACGATCTGGAAAATATGCTGGCCAAACGCATGATTCGCATGGCTGACGAGCAGGGCTGGACGATCGGCTTTTCTTTCTATCAAACCAACAGCTATTTATGGCCGCAAAGCATGCAAGAGCATGGGGCGGATCTGGCGATCTGTTCCAGCCCCAAATTCCTGAGCACCATGCACAAGTCTCAAGTGCTGTTTCCTGCCTCATATATCTGCATATACGATAAGGAGTCCATCCAGTTTTCGACGCCTATTAGCAAGCAGGAGTATCTGCATGCCCATCATGGACGCGTGTCTTTTGATGGCTTGCGGGGTTTTGTGGATGAGCTATTTGATGCCGAGCGTCTGCAGCGCAAGGTCAAGGCCTCGTTCACTCATTTTTCCGGCGCGATCAACGCGATTATTGGCAGCCCTTTGGTGCTGACCATGCCTGATTACGCCGCCCGCTCTTTTGCCGAGTGCAATAGCCGCCTGGCTGTCTCTCCCGTCCCGTTGCGTGTCCCGTCGTTTGTGGTGTCCATGATTTGGGATATCAACAAAGAGCACGATGAGCAAAGTCGCTGGTTACGTCGTTTTGTACTGGAGCTGACCGAACCCATTAGCGCGTAAAGCGCGGTCAATAAGGTCCAGCGGCGTACTATTGCTTCTGTTCTGTTTTCTTTTTTACTATCCGCCATGCGAATTTTATTGATTGAAGACGAGCCTGACTTGGCCCTGTGGCTGACCCGCAGCTTGCAAAAGAAAGGGTTTTCGGTTGAGTGGTCCAACGACGGGATGGTGGCCTATCACCGTCTGCAGGTCGAGGAATTTGATGCGCTGGTTCTGGACTTGGGTTTGCCGGGCATGGATGGGCGCACCTTGCTGGCCCGCTTGCGCTCGGAGGATAACCGTACTCCTGTGTTGATTCTCACGGCGCGTGATTCTTTGCAGGAGCGGGTAGAAGCGCTGGAGTGTGGTGCCGACGATTTTCTGCCCAAGCCGTTTCGTATTGAAGAGCTGGTGGCCCGCGTCAACGCCTTGATTCGTCGTAGCCGTGGCAAGGACAAGCCCCGTATGGCGTGTGCCAGCCTGGTCTATGACTTGTCCACACAGCGTTTTACGCTGGACGGTGCGCTCTTGTCCGTGTCACCGCGTGAGGCCGAGGTATTGCGCATTCTGGTGCAGCGTAGTGGTGAGCCTGTGAACAAGCAGTTCATTTTGGACCGGCTCAATGAGAAAGATGAAGATGAAATCAATATCGAGGCTATCGAGGTGCTGGTGCATCGTTTGCGCAAAAAGCTGCAGGCCTCGGATGTCCACATCATTACCTTGCGCGGCATAGGCTATTGCCTGGAGCCGGTCAGCGAAGATGAACCGTAAGTTCATGTCTTTGCAGGAGCCTCTATGGCCTTGAGCAGTCTGCGTCGCACTTTGTTGGTCATGCTGATTCCGGCGGCCTTGCTGACTTCGGCAGTGTCCCTGTTCATTTCCAGCATGACACTGAAAGATCAGGTCAATGCGGCGTTTGATCGGGCCTTGGCGGGGGCGTTGAAATCCATGTCGGCCAATTTGATGACGATTAGTGGTGGGCTGGCCATGGAGCAGTCCTACTACATGATGGAGTTCATGGAATACACCATCAGCAGTCAGGTGTATTTCCGGGTGGCCACCGAAGATGGTTTGTCGGAAATAGGGTTTACCGGCATGCCTTTGCCGCCGGGCAGGCTGGTGAGCAATCAGCCTGTTTTTTATGACGCGCACTATTTGGGAGAGCCTTTACGTATTGCGGCGGTGGCGCTGGAGTCGGATGGGCGGCTGCAGACGTATCAGGACAGTCGTGTCTTGATCCAGGCGGGCGAGAATTTGAGCGAGCGTGACGAGTTCATCCGTAAAGTCATTATTCAGAATCTGATTCAGGATGTGGCGGTTCTCAGCCTTTTTACTGTGCTGATTTTGGTGGGGACCTTGCTGGCGTTGCGCCCTTTGCGCAAGCTGAGCGCAGAGGTACGGTATCGCTCTCCCGATAATCTGGAGCCCATCAGCGAGGCCAGCCTACCCCGAGAAGTGCGTCCCTTGGTGCAGACCATTAATTTGCATATGGATCGCTATGCGCGTAAGTCACGCGAGCAGCAGCAATTTCTGGATGATGCTTCTCACCAGTTGAAAACGCCTTTGGCCGTTTTGCTGACTCAGGTGGATTTTGCCCTGACCCTGGCCAAGACAGAAGAAATGAAAGAGGTGCTGGAGGCGATTCAGTCGCGTTTGAATAATACGGCCCAGATGACGCATCAAATGGTGGCCCTGTCGCGGGTGCGCGATGCGGCTGATCAGTTGCGCAGCCGTGCTGCCCTGGGAACAGTGGATCTGTGTCAGCAGGCCGGGTTGGTGGTTGATGAGCTGTGGAGCCTGGCTCGATCGCGTCGTCAGGATCTGGGGCTGGATGTCCCTTCAAAGCCGGTGCGAGTGGCGGGAGAGGCTTGGCTGTTGCAGCAGGCCTTGAGCAATATCGTCAGCAATGCCATCAAGTACTGCCCACGGGGTGCTCGCATTACCGTGTCTGTCAGGCAAGAGGGCGGAATGTGTTATCTGCAAGTGGAGGATGACGGCCCGGGCATGAGTGCAGACGATATGGCCAAGGCGGGCCATCGCTTTCGGCGGGGAGAGGCGGGCAAGGCTTTGCAGGGTTCGGGGCTGGGTTTGGCGATTGTGCAGGCCATCGCTCAAATTCATGGTGCTCGCATGAGCTTGCAGGCTGGGCCACAGCAGCGCGGCTTGATCGTGCGTTTGGAGTTTGAGACGCTCAAGCATTGATCTTTTAATCTAGGGTATACCCTTGAGATTGGCGGTTTTCAGGGTAATTGAAAGCTAGGCGAAAGCTTCGCTCCGGTAAGGTCGCAACCATTACAACGACGACGATCATCCAGGAGGCGATCCAATGACTATTCACACGAAACTACGGGTGCTGCTTGCGAGCAGCATTTTGGGCCTGAGCAGTTTGAGCGGTGTACATGCCCAGCAACCGTCCAAACCTGAGTGTATTGCTCCGGCCCAACCCGGTGGCGGCTTTGATTTGACCTGCCGCGTGGCCGTCAACGGTTTTCTGGAAACCAAGTTGCTGGAAAATGCCATGCGCACCGTTTACATGCCCGGTGGTGTGGGAGCAGTCGCGTATAACCACATCGTGGCGCAGCGCCCAGGCGACGGCAATGCGATTGCAGCCTTCTCCGGCGGCTCCTTGCTTAATCTGGCGCAGGGCAAGTTTGGCAAGTATTCGGTAGAAGATGTGCGCTGGCTGGCATCGATAGGTAGTGATTACGGTGTTGCTATCGTACGTAACGACTCACCCTATCAGGATCTGAAGTCCTTGATGGAGGCCTTCAAGGCTGACCCGAGCAAAATCGTGTTGGGGGCGGGCGGGTCTGTTGGCGGCCAGGATTGGATGAAAGCCGCCTTGACAGCGCGTGCCGCCGATGTGGATTTTCGCAAAATGCGTTTTGTAGCGTTTGAAGGCGGTGGCGAAGCCATCACAGCGTTGCGAGGTGGTCACGTTCAGGCCTATATGGGTGACGCTGCCGAGGCACACACGATGTTGGAAGGGGGGGCTCCCATCCGCGTATTGGCTGTGTTCAATGACAAGCGACTGGACGGTGCCTTGGCTGATGTTCCTACTGCCAAAGAGCAAGGCTTTGATATTGAATGGCCGATTATTCGCGGTTTTTACGTTGGTCCCAAAGTCTCTGACGAGCAGTATCAATGGTGGGTTCAGGCCTTTGATCGTCTGATGAAAACGCCTGAATTTACCCGCTTGCAAACACAGCAAGGTTTGTTCTCGTTCAACATGACCGGTTCCGAACTGGACGCCTATGTCAAACAACGCGTGGTTCAGTATCGCGAGTTGGCTGATTCCTTCGGCCTGATCAAGAAGTAAATCTGTACGGTGTTCCCCAGTCTTTTGGATCGGGAACACCGCCTTTTGCCCCGCCGTCCATGGCGGGTGAATCCGGAGATTCCATCATGACGCTAAATGATCGCGTGTTAGGCGTGGGTGCGTTGGTGCTTGCCGCCTTGATCACCGCCTTTGGCTACGACCTAGAGCCCCCTTTTTCCTATGAGCCCGTCGGGCCCAAAGCCTTTCCCTTGCTGCTGGCGCTGATTATCGCCCTGTGTGGCTTGCGCTTGATGATCAAGGGCGGTGGGCAAGTGGCTGCCAATCCACCGGGTGCCAACGGCCGCATTTTGATGATGGTGGCGTATCTGGCGGCCTATGCCTGGCTCTTTCAATGGTTGGGCTTTATTGTCGCCACCACGATTATGGCGACACTGGTTGGGCGTTTGTTTGGCGGCTCCTGGAAGCAGGCCCTTATTGGCGGGCTGGCGATGGGCGTGGGCTTGTTTCTGTTGTTTGACCTGGGCCTGGATGTGGTTCTGCCGTACGGCATCCTGGGAGAGTGGTTATGAGCTCTATTCTTGACTATTTAAGTGTCGGTTTTGGTGTTGCGTTCTCTGCCCAGAATCTGCTGGTGGCCGCTATTGGTGCTTTTATTGGCACCATTGTGGGCGTTTTGCCGGGGCTGGGGCCCATCAACGGTGTCGCCATGCTGGTGCCTATTGCGTTTGCAATGAAATTGCCGCCCGAGTCTGCCTTGATTCTATTGGCGGCCGTGTACGTGGGTGCTGAATACGGTGGACGTATTACATCCATCTTGATCAATGTGCCGGGCGAAGCAGCCGCGGTCATGACGACATTGGATGGTTATCCGCTGGCACGGAAAGGCATGGCCAGCGTGGCCTTGTCCTTGTCCGCTTTTGCGTCTTTTATCGGTTCCACGATTGCCATTTGCGGGATTGTGCTGCTGGCCCCCATGCTGGCGGGTTGGGCGGTTGCATTCGGTCCTGCCGAGTATTTTGTACTGATGGTCTTTGCCTTTTGTGCCTTGACCAGCTTGTTGGGGGATGAGCCTGTCAAAGGTATCCTGGCAGCCATGGTGGGCCTGTTCATCTCTACGATTGGGGTGGATGCGAACTCGGGGGTGTACCGATACAGTTTTGACATTCCGAACCTGGCAGACGGTATTGATTTTGTCGTTGTTGTGATCGGTTTGTTTGCTGTGGCCGAGATGCTGCAGATGCTGGAGAACCTGCTGGGTGGCGTGTCGATTGAGGTGCCTAAAAGCAAACGCAAGCTCTTTAATTGGCGAGAGTTGCGCATGACGTGGTGGAGCACCATACGCGGGGGCGTGATGGGCTTTTTTATCGGTATCTTGCCCGGTGCCGGGGCCAGTGTGGCTTCAGCAGTAACCTATGCTAACGAGAAAAAATACATCGAAGGCAAGGACCCCAATGCCATGTTTGGGCAGGGCGATTTGCGAGGCCTGGCTGCGCCCGAAGCGGCCAATAACAGTGCGGCAACCGGCTCCTTTATTCCCATGTTGACGCTGGGTGTGCCCGGCTCGGGCACGACAGCGGTCATGATGGGGGCTTTGACGCTTTACAACATCACGCCGGGGCCAGCGCTGTTTGAGTCGCAGCCACAGATTGTCTGGGGCTTGATTGCCTCCTTGATGGTCGCCAACGTCATGCTGTTTCTGATGAACGTGCCTATGGTGCGGGTATTTGCTTCCATGCTGGCGATTCCTCCGCGCTTGTTGGTGCCGGGTATTTTGGCGATTAGCTATATCGGTGTTTATGCCATCAACGGCACGACGTTTGATCTGCTGTTGGTCGTCGGTATCGGTGTCCTGGGCTATTTCCTGCGTAAGATGAATGTGCCTATGGCGCCCATGGTGCTGGGCGTGGTTCTGGGCAATATGATGGAGCAGAATTTGCGTCGTGCGCTCTCTATTACGAATGGCGAAATCGGTATTCTGTTCGAGAGCAACATTTCCATTGGCTTGTGGATCGCTGCTGTTTTAGTTAGCGTAGGTCCGATCGTGTTGCGTCGTATTACGGCCCGCAAGCAAGGACACGACAAAATATAATGAGGTGGCCCCCACCGGTTGGGTGGGGGATATTGGGAGGGAGAGCCAGGCTGCGGCCTGGTCTTGTCGTGTTTGTTATGGCTAACTGGTTTCGAATTGCCCTAGGTTTTGGCGTGGCCTTGATAGGGGCCTGGGTGGCTGCTTGGCTGAGTATGCCCTTGCCCTGGATGTTGGGTGCCTTGATCCTGACGGCGGCCACAAAAATGGCCGGTAGTCCGGCCGCCTGCATGCCGCTGGCGCGTAACGCAGGGCAGTGGGTGATTGGGGCCTCTCTAGGGCTTTATTTCACCCCCGCCATGGTTCACCTGATTGGCAGCAATGCCGTGTTCATTGTGATGGGCATGGTGTTTGCGCTGATCTTGTGCTGTATGGGTGCCTTCATGTTGACTCGCTTTGCCGGTACGGACCTGCGTACGGCCTGGTTTGCCAGCGCGGTAGGGGGGGCCAGCGAGATGACAGGGCTGGCGGAGCGTTACGGCGCACGCCCGGATCTGGTTGCCTCTGCACATGGCCTGCGGGTGTTGATGGTGGTGGTGATTATTCCCTTTGCATTCGAGGCCTTGGGTTTTTCGGGTGAGCAGGCCGGGGCGGTGGTCAGACCCGACTTTCTGAACTTGCCCGGTCTGGCTCTTTTGGTGCTCTTGAGCAGTGCCGCAGGGTTTATCTTTCAAGTGTTGCGCCTGCCCAATCCCTGGGTGTTAGGGCCGTTGCTGGTGGTGGCCATCCTGACGTACAAGGATATTGTTTTGTCGGGCTTGCCGGTAGAAATTTCCAACCTGGGGCAGTTGTGCATTGGCTGGGCTTTGGGTGATAAGTTCGGCCCGGATTTTTTCCGTCGGGCACCCCGTTATCTGGGCGTTGCCGCCGTCAGCAATATAATCAACCTGGCCTTGGCATTTGGCTTTGCCTACGGCCTGTATCGGCTGTCTGATATTGCCTACCCGACTTTGGTGCTGGGTGTCAGCCCTGGCGGCATTGCAGAGATGGCCATCACCGCCAAAGTCCTGCAGTTGGGCGCGCCTATGGTGACCTCTTTCCAAGTTGCTCGCATGGTATGTGTGCTGGTGCTGACCGGGCCTTTGTACACGCGCATTGCCCGGCTTCTGGAAGGACGTTGACCGAGGGGGAACGCCTGCATCCCCCAGATTGCCAGCAAAAGCCCGGCGCAAGGCCGGGCATCAGGTTTCAGTGAACAAGCAGGCTACATTCAACGATCTGGTTGGGTGGCAGGGCTGATTTTGCCGTGCTCCCCCATTTCTGTCAGTTGCTCACCCATCAGGGTTGCTTTGAGCATCTTGCCTGCCTGGGCCAGCTTGCCTTCACGCACGCTCCAGTACTCGGCACTGTCTATCTGTACGCAGACCAGAGCAACATCCGGATCGGTAATGCCTTCTTCAAACCAGGCCTCGACCAGCGTGTTCCAGAAGCGCTCCTTTTGATTCATGGAGTCCACAACGCTGGCCATGCCCGAAACCGACACATAGGTGTCAGTTTTGGGGTCGGCGTAGCTGACGTTGACATGAGGGTTGACCACCAGATTGTGAACCACCTTGCTGGACCTGGCCATGAAGAACCAGAGCTTGTCGTGCTCAACGTCCTCCTGTCTTGAACCCATCTTGGCCTGTTGCGTGGTCATGGGCCAGGCATGAAGCTGGCCGCCCTCCGAATGGGTAACGAACATCGCAAAGCGAATGTCCTTGATCATCTCTTGCAGTTGTTCAAAGGAAGATTCAATCGTTTCGTTCATGGTCTCTCCTTGAAAAAGTTAAAGGGATGAAGGCGCTTACTTGATCACTCCGCAAGCAAAACGTCCGGCACCGCCGCCCAGTGGTGCAGGGTGATCGGAGTGGTTGTCACCGCCTTCGTGGATCATCAGGGCTCGGCCCTTGATCTGATCCAGGGACTTCAGGCGCGGAGCCAGAACGGGAGTGCTGGCACTGCCGTCGGCCTGGACATACAGGGCGGGCAAATCACCCAGGTGTCCATTGCCCCATGGGAAACCGTGCTTGCCGGTCTTGTTAGGGTCCAGATGGCCACCGGCTGCCCCGGCAGGCGTTACCTTGCCGTCTTTCTCGCTGGGCGCGCAGCTGGCGTTCTCATGTATATGGAAACCATGTACACCGGGTTTGAGATTTTTCAGATCTGGCGTGAAAACCAGGCCGTGTTCAGTCTGCCGAACGCTGACTTGGCCGATTTGCTCGCCAGCACCGCTTTCGGTAGCCAGGTTCATGGGAATAATGACGTCCGCCAGTGACGGGGCCGACAAGGCAAGGGTGGCGCTGACGGTGGCCAAGGCCATTGCGCATCGCGCTTTGAGGGAAGAAAAACGCATAAGGCTGATTCCTTTGCTTGATAAACAAGGGTTAGAACAGCCTAGCATTGTCAGCGCGATATGCCGTTAAGAGACGTTTCTCTTTGTCAGTAATCTGTGAGTGCCTGCGCAGGCAGTGGACGAGCCATCGGCAGGGGGTCTGCGGGATCAGGCTTCTTCTTGTACCTCTTCTACGGACAGCAGTTCCTGATGGTCAAAGTACAGGTTGGAGCTGATGACGGGGGAGGCCGCATCGGCCTGTGCGCTTAGTTCCAGACAATCGCCGGACAGATAAAGATCGGTCAGCAGCGCGGGCTTGCCATTCATCCAGATTTTCCCGCTGACATTTTGATAACGCTGCTTGAGCTGCAAGCGGTAGTCCGTCCCGTCCAGACCTTCCCACTCCCATTCACCCGCAACCTGTGCCGGCACAATCCATTTGTAGATTTTGATGCCGCCCACATGCAGGATCTCATCGGCTTCCCAGTCACCCATATCAAAGGCGTGCGACACAATGCGCGCACCGGGCCGCAGCTCTTGCAATAAGCGCGGGCGCAGGATGGCGTTGATAGTGTCCATCAAGTACAAGGTCACGATGGTGGCCTGGCTGAAGTCTGCGGTAAACAGATCCTCTTCCACAAAGTCCACCAGATACTCCACACCTGCATGGCCAGCATGCTCCATGGCGTCGGCAACGCGCAGCGGGTCCAGTTCTATGCCGATGCTGGTGCAGCGGTATTTTTTGGCGGCGGCAATGACAATACGCCCATCGCCACAGCCCAGGTCATACAAGATGTCCTTGTGCCCGGTCTGAGCCAGTTGCAGCAGGGTGTCGATGACTTGGTCATCGCTGGGGACGAAGGGGACGTCCAGAAAGATGTCAGGTTCCACGATGGAATGGTCGTTGAGGTCGTTAATCAGGTCTTTGAACAATAGTGGTCCTTATCAGCGGCGTTAAGCGGAAATTCGTTTAAATTCGGCTATCTATAGTTTAAACGACGACAAAATAATTAAAAATTCGCTTTTTGCGTGAATATGGACGATTATGAGTCTATGTCAAACTCATATGGCTCGACCTCATCCACGCCCGCCAAGTTAACAACCCGTATCCAGCATATACGAATCTCGTCCAGAGAATCGTTACGTATTCGTTCCTTGGCCGATCACATGCAATACGCCGACCCGTTGGGACACGCACAATCTTTGGGGATAGGCTCGGCTGTCTGGCCCTTGTTCGGTTTGCTATGGCCATCCAGCATTCAACTGGCGCGCAAACTGAAAAACCGTCCGGTTCGGGAGGGTGAAAGCATTCTGGAGTTGGGCTGCGGTTTGGGTCTGACCAGTTTGATGATGCATAAACGTGGCGCAAACATTCACGCCAGCGATTGTCATCCTATGGTGCCGCATTTCTTGAAGCTGAATCAGGCGTTGAACGGTTTGTCCGATTTGCCGTATGTTCATGCGCAGTGGGGTGAGCAGTCCTGCCCCGATTTGCTGGCTTCCTTGGGCCTGATACCTGCCAAGCAGCGTTACGATCTGATCGTGGGTAGCGACCTGCTTTATGAAGGCAATACACCCGTTCAATTGGCAGAGCTGGTCAATCAACGTGCGAAAGAGCAGGCCGAAGTCTGGCTGGTGGATCCGGACCGGGGGCATCGCAATAAGTTCACTCAGGAAATGGAGCACTACGGCTTTGAGCTGGTACGGCAAGTGTGTTTGCGTGACCGGCCTATCTTCACGCCCGAGGGCAAGGAGTTGCCTTACAAGGGGCGCTGCTTGCAGTATCAGCGGGGCTAGGCACTGAGTAAAGCGTTCTGGGTTACTTGTGAATGCGGACTGACGTCGGAATCTGCATGTTTCAGATGGTCTTACGTAAAATAGTATGGATATCCACCACCGCCCTGCCGCTATTCTCAATGATAAAAATCCCGCGCTTTAGACGAATGTTCACACTACGCAGGTCGGTTAATTTGCGAAGTCTGATCTTGTGGTTGTGCCTGTCTTTCGTTTTTTTGGTTTTGTTTAGCAGTTTGCATGCCGCTTATCGGGTGCAGCAGGGGCTATTGTTCGAGCAAAGTGTACGAGTCAATCAGGCTTATGCGGAAAGGCTGGCGCACGCCAGTGATGATTTTCTTCGCTCATCGGCTGCGGTACTGAAAAGCGCTGCTTTGGATATCACGGCAGGACAACTCGATGTAGCCGTTATACGGGAAGAGTTCAAGCAAGTGATGGAGGTTACCAAGGCGTTCGATGCGCTTGTCTTGGTTGATGTGTCAGGCTCAGTGCTGGCCGCCAGCCCAGGCGCTGTATTTCGGAATGTGGCATTGCCCTTGTGGCCGGAACTGTTCCAGGGCAAGGCCGTGCCAGAGCCAATGGTTGCAAGCGCATTTCAGGGAGGGGAAGGGCGGTGGATGACGATGGTTGCTATTCCGGTTTTCGCACCTGATGGAGCCTACGCGGGGTTTATTGGTGGGGGTATGTACTTGCAAAGCCGCAGTGCATTGCAAGAGTCGCTTGATAAATTGAGCTATGAGGAAGGAACTTACTTTCGCATCGTTGATGGCTCGCAGACGATTATTTATCATCCGGAGCAAAGTCAGATAGGAACTACGGCCCAGGACGTGGCGACAGTGACCGAACAGCCACAGATCACCGGCAGACAGTCCTTGCCCGAGCCTGATGAGATCAATCCGGATCAGGAGCTGGTCAGTGTGGCAGCGATTCCGGCCGCTGGTTGGCTTGTCATTGCACAGCGTCCCACAGAGCGTGTGTTCGCGAATACGAGTGAGCTGTTGTTGCGCACACTCTTGCTTGCTTTGCCAGTATTTGCATTGAGTCTGCTGGCAATTTGGTATTTATCCGGGCTTATTGCCAGCCCATTGCGCCAGTTGGCCACTGCGGCGGCCAATCTGGATAATCACGCTGATTTTCGACGCATTCGCTTTGTTAAGGGTTGGTATGTTGAGGCTGCCCTGATTCGACAGGGCTTGATGCAAAGCTTTTCTGCGATAGGCAGTCGAATTCGCAAACTGTACCAGCAGGGGGCAACAGATCCCTTGACTGGGACGATGAATCGGCGCGGTCTGGATGCCGCTTTGGAAGAAATGACAGATGCCGAGCAGTCCGTAGCGGTGGTGATGATTGATGTTGATCATTTCAAAGCGGTCAATGATCGGTTTGGCCATGCGCTTGGGGACGAGGTGCTTAAAGCGATTGCAGAGTTGATTATGACCCAAGCGCGTCGGGAAGACGTCGTGGCTCGCCTGGGAGGCGAAGAGTTTGTGGTTGTGTTGCCAGAGACAGGTCTTGAAGCGGCGGGCCAATTTGCAGAGCGTTTACGCCGTGCGGTAGCGCAGACGGTATTTGAGACAGTTGGGAGTGTGACCGTGTCTTTGGGGGTGGCCTGTTACCCAGAACATGGCAATGATCTTTACGAAGCCCTGGCTCTAGCTGATGCGGCCTTGTATCGTGCCAAGGCGGATGGCCGCAATCGCGTTCATCAGGTCGAGTGAAGGGCTGCTTGGCACCTCACCAAGTCTAAGGGCATTACTGAAGGTGTGATCCACTGTGTCTGGTGAGTGCCCGCCTCTTGTTTAAGAGGTAGAGCCTTCAGGGCGGGCCCCGGAAAAACAAAAAGCCCAGTCGTTTGACTGGGCTTTTTGTTTGAATTCTTGGTGGCCTGGGGCGGAATCGAACCACCGACACAAGGATTTTCAATCCTCTGCTCTACCGACTGAGCTACCAGGCCAACGTGTACTGCTCGGTAAAAATAAAACTATACCACGTTTTTTTATTTGTGCACATAGTACAACAAAAATTTTATGCATCTTTTCGACTTCAAATTTGCCGTACCCCTAGGGGGAGGCCCTTTTCAGCGAAAAGAGGACTGCATAAAGGAGTGCAATTGTAATCACAAAAGGGCAATTCAAGTAACATTTTTGGCAAAACTGCGGCTTGCGGCGTAAAATCACTTCAATTTCATGCGTTTTGCGTTTGCAAAAACTGCCTGTCTTGGTCTTTTCAAGGCTATAGCCTGTACTGCTCATGTCTGTAGATGTTCTAACCTTCGGTCTGAATCATGTGTCCGCGCCGGTTGCCGTGCGCGAGCGCGTTTCGTTTCCGATCGATGTGTTAAAGCCTGCGCTTGATACCTTGCGTGCCACTTTTGGCACAGGTGTACGTGAAGCAGCCATCCTGTCTACCTGTAATCGCACCGAGATCTACTGTGCGGCCGAGCCTCATGTGGCCGAACGTCTGCCCGAGTGGATGGCGGACTTCAACAGCTTGCGCTCTGCCGAGCTGACCCCTCATTTGTATCGCTACAACCAGAATGAAGCCGTGCGCCATGCGTTTCGCGTTGCTAGCGGTCTGGATTCCATGGTGTTGGGCGAGCCCCAGATTCTGGGTCAAATGAAAGATGCCGTGCGAGCCGCCAACGAGGCCGGCTCGCTGGGTACGTTGCTGCATCAATTATTCCAGCGTACCTTCTCGGTGGCCAAGGAAGTGCGTACGCAAACTGCGATTGGTGCGCATTCGGTGTCCATGGCGGCGGCAGCAGTTCGTTTGGCTGAGCGCGTGTTTGGTGATCTTGGCCAAGCCAAGGTGCTGTTTATTGGTGCCGGCGAAATGATCGAGCTGTGCGCCACGCACTTTGCGGCAGTGAACCCCTGTAGCATCGTGGTCGCCAATCGTACTCAGGAACGTGCTGAAAACCTGGCGTCTCGCTTTATGGCCAGCACCATGAAGCTGGCAGATGTACCCGAGCGTCTGGCAGATTTTGATGTGGTGGTGTCCTGTACGGCCAGCACTTTGCCCATTTTGGGTCTGGGCATGGTGGAGCGGGCCGTGCGTTCGCGTCGTCACCGCCCTGTGGTCATGGTCGATCTGGCCGTGCCACGCGATATTGAAACCGAAGTAGGCCGTCTGGATGACGTCTACCTGTATACCGTCGATGATTTGGGCCGCTTTGTACAGCGCGGTGCGGATGCCCGTCAGGCTGCGGTGGTCCAGGCTGAAGCCATTATCGACACCCAGGTGCAGCACTATATGCACTGGCTTGGCACCCGGGCGATTGTGCCCGCTATTTTGAATGTGCAGCAGTCGGTCGAGAAAGTACGCCAACACGAGTTGGAGCGTGCGCGTCGTATGCTGGCTCGCGGTGATGATCCGGCAGAGGTCATTGAAATGCTGGCGCATGGCCTGACTCAAAAGTATATGCATGGCCCCATGGCCGAATTGACGCGCAGCGAAGGTGCGGAGCGCGCACAGTTGCTGGATCTGTTGCCTCGCCTGTTGCCCTCGACTACCCGTCGACGTTAGCGTCTGGGCTGCTGTCTGTTCACCGACTTTTCTGCGGTGCAGCCCGTTTGCTTTGAACTGCGCCCAGACCTTCTGATTTTCCCTTTAGGCTGTTCCCTATGAAAGACTCTATGCGCGGTCGGCTTGAGCAATTGTCTCGCCGTCTGCATGAGGTTGATGCCATGCTTGCCGAGCCAGAAATTGCCGGCAATATGGATGAGTTTCGCAAACTGTCGCGTGAGCGTGCCGAGCTGGACCCTGTTGTTACGGCTTTCAAGAGCTATGAAGCGGCCGAGGGCGATTTGCAGGCTGCTCAGGACATGATGTCCGACCCTGAATTGAAGGAAATGGGCGAGGAAGAATACAAGCTGGGCAAAGAGCGTATTGCTCAATTGGAAGACGAGCTGCAAATCCTCTTGTTGCCCCGTGATCCGGACGATACCCGCAACGTCTTTATTGAGATCCGTGCCGGTGCCGGTGGTGATGAAAGTGCCCTGTTTGCCGGGGATTTGCTGCGCATGTACATGCGTTACGCCGAAAACTGTGGCTGGCGTGCGGAAATCATGTCTGCCAGCGAGTCGGAGGTGGGTGGCTACAAAGAAGTCATCGTGCGTATTGAAGGCCAGGATGTCTATGGTCGCCTGAAATTCGAGTCTGGCGCGCACCGTGTGCAGCGTGTGCCGGAAACCGAAGCCCAGGGCCGCATTCACACCTCTACATGTACGGTGGCCGTGTTGCCTGAGGCTGAAGGCTTGGCTGAGATCACCATCAACCCCGCTGATTTGCGTGTGGACACCTTCCGCGCCAGTGGTGCCGGTGGTCAGCACGTGAACAAGACGGACTCTGCCGTTCGTCTGACCCACTTGCCTACCGGGCTGGTAGTGGAGTGTCAGGATGATCGCTCTCAGCACCGCAACCGTGAGAAAGCCTTGCAGGTGCTGGCTGCGCGTCTGAAAGACAAGCAGCAGCGTGAGCAATCCGACAAGGAAGCTGCCGAGCGCAAGAGCCTGGTCGGTACGGGTGACCGCTCCGAGCGCATTCGCACCTACAACTTCCCGCAAGGCCGCATGACGGATCACCGTATCAACCTGACCTTGTACAAGTTGGGCTACATCATGGACGGCGATCTGGACGAGCTGATCAAGGCTTTGCTGTCCGAACATCAGGCCGGTTTGCTGGCTGATCTGGCGCAGGCGTGAGCATGAGCCTATCCGGTGAGCAGGCCGTGCCTCAAACGGTCACGCCTGCCGATTCCCCTCGTACTCTGCGAACTTTGCAGCGGCTCAGCCCCTTGCCGCGTCTGGAGCGTGACATGCTGTGGATGCAGGTGCTGGGTGTTGGCCGTTCCTGGCTGATTGCGCACGACACGGACGAGTTGCCACTGGACAAGATTCAACGCTATCAAGCCCTGGAAGCCCGGCGAGTGGCGGGTGAGCCTATGGCTTATATCGTCGGTGTCCGCGAATTCATGGGCCATGAGTTTCTGGTATCGCCTTCGGTGCTGATTCCGCGCCCCGATACGGAAACCCTGGTCGAGCGTGCCTTGGAGCGCGTGCAGCACATCAAAGCCCCCCGCATTCTGGATATGGGCTGTGGCAGCGGTGCCATTGCTGTTTCTTTGGCGTTGGCACGCCCCGATGCCCAGGTGATCGCCAGTGACATCAGCACGCTGGTCTTGGCGCAGGCCGGCCTAAATGCTCAGCGTTTGTGTGGGAAAGTCGAGTTTTGCCTGGGGAGTTGGTACGATGCCGTGACAGGCCAGGAACCTTTTGACCTGATCGTGTCCAACCCTCCATATATTGCAGTGGATGACGAACATCTGGCGCAGGGCGATGTGCGGTTCGAGCCGCGTCAGGCACTGACAGATGGCTCTGACGGCTTGACGGATTTGCGTACAATAGTTCAGGGAGCCGGGCCGTATCTACGCCCCGGTGCTAGTCTTCTCATGGAGCACGGCTGGGATCAGGCCGACCATGTGCAAAATATGCTGCGGCAGGCAGGGTTCAAACAGATCGTCAGTTATGAAGATCTGGCAGGAATCCGGCGGGTCACAGGTGGACAGTGTTAATTCTTTTCTTAAGAGAACATCATGAGTGAAGTTCAAGATTTCATCCGCGAAACCGTCACGGAAAACCCTGTTGTGCTGTTTATGAAGGGCACAGCTCAAGCTCCTCAGTGCGGTTTCTCCGCCCGTACCGTGCAGATCCTGCGCGCTGTTGGTCTGAGCCAAGTGGTTGTGGTCAACGTGCTGGACGACGCCGAAGTGCGTCAGGGCATCAAGGATTTCTCCAGCTGGCCCACCATTCCTCAACTGTATATCAAGGGCGAATTCGTCGGCGGTTCGGACATTGTGTCTGAAATGTACGAAAACGGCGAATTGGAAACCATGCTGCGTGAGGCTGGGGCTCTGGAGTGAGCACCAAGCGACGCCTGGTCATTGGCATGACCGGGGCCACCGGGGCAGTCTACACCGTGCGTTTGCTGCAGGTGCTGCAGTCCTGTCCGGATGTGGAAACCCATTTGGTGATCTCGCCCTCCGGGGTGTTGAACATCAAGTATGAGCTGGATATCGACAGGCATGGGATCCAGGCTCTGGCCGATCAGGTGCATAGCTTTCGTGATGTGGGAGCAACCCTGGCCAGTGGCAGTTTTCCGACTGCTGGCATGGTGATTGTGCCCTGTTCGATGCGCACTCTGGCTGCTGTGGCACATGGTCTGTCCGATAACCTGATTACCCGGGCAGCAGACGTTACTTTGAAAGAGCGTCGCCGTTTGGTGATGATGGTGCGTGAAACGCCATTCAATTTGGCGCATCTGCGCAATATGACCGCCGTCACGGAAATGGGCGGGATTATTTTCCCGCCTATGCCCGCGTTTTATCTGCGTCCCAAAAGTATCGACGATATTGTCGATCACACGGTGATGCGGGTGCTGGAACTGTTTGATATTCAGGTGCCCGGTGAACGCTGGGATGGTTCGCAAACGCCGAACTAAGGCTGGATAGCCGTTCAGTGGGTATAAAAGCCCCGATATAAACCATTGGCATCTGGCATTAAATCCAGGTTTTGAAGGTTTATATCGGGGCTTTTTGTTGTCCGTCGTTGGTGTGTTTGCTGGCGGTAAGCGCTACGCTAAGTTGCAGTCCAAGCAGTCCAAGCAGTCCAAGCAGTCCAAGCAGTCCAAGCAGTCCAAGCAGTCCAAGCAGTCCAAGCAGTCCAAGCAGTCCAAGCAGTCCAAGCAGTGGCGATCTCTGATCTGCAGGCGCTAAGGTTTGGAGGGCTTTTGGTGCCACGATCGAAAAAGATGATCCGCTCTACAGCTTTGAGTGGTGTTTTTTTCTGGGCACAGACCATCCGTTCCATGGCCCAGAGGACTGTCGGCGTTGGAGCGTCGACCACTCGCTTTATTGGCCGGAGCGCCTTTTGCTCATGAACACAATCTGCTGCTCGCCAGAAGCGGCTGGCTGGGCGGGAGTGAAGGCATCCTGGCGCACAGTAGGTGCGGCATCATCGGCTTCTTCTTCAAAGCCTGTGGCCAAAAGGCTCTCAGGCAGGTGATCGTCGAAGTAATCCTGGTCAAAGCCCTTGTCTCCTTCGGGATCGGCCTGTCCTGTCACCTTCAGATCTGCAAAGTTATGCAGCTTGGGATCCATCAGGTGCGATGGCACCACGCGGGTCAGGGCGCCAAAGACGTTCCAGGAGCGGTGCGGGAATTTCTTGTCCCAGTCTGCAATCATGCGGTTGATTTCCTGACGTTTCAGGTTCTCTTGTGAGCCGCACAAGTTACAGGGAATGATGGGGAATTCTTTCAGCTTGGCGTAGGCGATCAGGTCTTTCTCGGGCACATAAGCCAGAGGGCGGATCACAATATGTTCGCCGTTATCCGACATCAGTTTGGGCGGCATGCCTTTCATACGGCCACCGTAAAACAGATTCAGAAAAAAGGTAGCCAGAATGTCGTCCCGGTGATGGCCCAGAGCGATCTTGGTGGCGCCTAGCTCCTTGGCGACACGGTACAAAATCCCACGGCGCAGGCGCGAGCACAGAGAACACATGGTCTTGCCTTCGGCAATGACGCGAGTGACCACTGAGTACGTGTCCTGGGTTTCGATGTGATAGGGCACACCCAGCTTTTCCAGATACTCGGGCAGGATGTGGTCAGGAAAACCGGGCTGCTTCTGGTCCAGATTCACGGCCACGATGTCGAACTTGATGGGAGCGCGCTTTTGCAATGTCATCAGCACGTCCAGCAGGCCGTAGGAATCCTTGCCGCCGGACAGGCAGACCATGATCTTGTCGCCTTCTTCGATCATGTTGAAGTCCCCGATCGCGCGGCCTACTTCACGCATGATGCGTTTGCTCAGCTTGTTGTCGTTAACACGCTGCTTGCGTTCGGCCTTGCTGGCAAAGACGGGCGTATCGGTTTCGGAAGAAGGTAAGGGGCTGGTGTCTTGGGACATAAGGGAAAGCGGAGAGAAGTATCATCGAGGCCCCGGCTGGAAGCGGGGCGGGGGCTTTAGCGGTGGCGTTCGATCTCGATGCCAACGGCATCACAATCGGCAAAGGCCTCGGGTTTGCTGGCCCGAATTTTAACGCGTTCCACGGTCGGGAAGTCATTCTGGATGCGATCAGCCAGGCGTTCCACCAGCGTTTCCAGCAGATTGGTGTGTTCGGTGGTGCTGACTTCAATCAGCGCCTCGCGCAACTGGCGGTAGTCCAGCACGGTGCCAATATCGCTGTCCTCTACGTCTTGCGTAATGGTGGTGTCGAATTCGGCGTCAATATGCAGGGGCTGGCGGTGAACCAGCTCGTGGTCCAGCATGCCGATAGAGGCTTGCACCACCAGATTGTTGATAAATATGCGGCGTGTCGTCATGGCAAAAAAAAGGAGCAGGCCCGCCGGGTGGGGCGGGCCTGTGAAGTCAATCAGGACTGGCGGCTCAGGACGCATTCGTCCAATGCAGGGCGTGCCAGTTGCAGTGTGAAGCAGTGTAGTTCATCGCGGCGGAAAGCGTGGACCTGAACGGTCTGGCCGGGCTCGTACGCGGCCAGAAGGCGTTCCAGGCTGGCGGTGTCGTTGACACGTAAGCCGTCAATGGCGACCAGGGTGTCACCGGCGGACAGGCCGGCTTGGTGCGCTGCACCATCGGTAAACACAGTGGCCAACTGGCATTGGCCCGCGCTTTGGCGCAAGCGGGCGTTCAGGCTGGGCAGCTTGGAGGAGGCTTGCCATTCCAGCTTCAGGCCGTGTTCGGCCAGCCAGGGTTTCAAGGGCAGGTCCTCGCAACCTTCAACATAGCGGGCAATGAAGTCTGTGGCGTCGTAGCCGGTGGCTTCCAGAATCAGGGCAGACATGGCATCTTCAGGAATGCCTTGTGGCTTGCCTTGATAGAAGTCGCGGCCATAGCGTTCCCACATCAGCAGCATGACATCATCCAGGCCCTTGGCTTGCCGGGTATGGCTGCGGATGCACAGGTCCAGGCCCAGTGCAATCAAGGCGCCCTTGCTGTAATAGCTGACCAGTGCGTTGGGGGAGTTCTCGTCCTGCTTGTAATAGCGTGTCCATGCATCAAAAGAGCTTTGCGCGGCGGACTGTTTGAGGCGGCCAGGGCCACGCTCGACGGCGTTGATGTTTTTGGCCAGCAGCTTCAGGTAGTCTGGTTCGCTCAGCACGCCCGAACGCAGCAGCATCAAATCGTCGTAGTAAGAGGTGAAGCCCTCAAACACCCACAGCAATCGGGTGTGGTTTTCGCGGCTCAAGTCATAGGGCGAAAATGCGGCAGGCTTGATGCGCTTGACGTTCCAGGTGTGGAAGTATTCATGGCTGACCAAACCCAAAAAGGTTTGGTAGCCCGCGCTTTTTATCGATTTGTCCTGGCCCTGGGTGGGGAGGTCACGGCGCGAAGCCATCAGGGCGGTCGAGGCGCGATGCTCCAGACCGCCGTAACCGTCATCGGTCACCATGGTCATGAACACGTAGCGCGAGCTGCTGTCCAGAAAGGGCGCGCGACGGGTTTCAGGCTCAAAAAAACCGATTTGTTCGGTGCAGATTTTCTCTACATCGCGGGCGATACGAGGCAAATCCAGATTGGGAATGACGCCGGTAAAGACCAGCTCGTGTTCGGCGCCGTGCGCAAAGAAGCTGATGACCTGTGGGGTACCCATTTCAATGGGGTGGTCGATCAGCTCGTCGTAATTGCGGGCGCGATACAGGCCAAAACCATAACGTTCGGCCGCGCCGGGCATGCCAGTGGCCTCGGGCAAGCTGGTGTAAACCTGCCAATCTTCCATGTCCTGGTTGGGCACCAGCTCCAGTAGACATGGCTGTTCGGTCTGACCTTCAACGGCCAGCAGGGCGCTGGTGCCATTAAAGAAAGCATGGGTCTGATCAATATGCGCGCCGCGCACGGACAGGTCCCAGGCGTAGACCTGATACTGCACGTTCAAGGGACCCTTGCAGGGCTCGCACTGCCAACGGTGATTATCCAGCTTGTGGATGGAAACCGGTTTTTCGCCACAGAAGGCGGCTATGCTTTCGATCTGACGCGAGAAGTCGCGGATCAGGTAGCTGCCAGGAATCCAGGCCGGAAGGCTTAATACCTGGCCATTGGTTTGGGGAGAAGTGATCTGTATCTGGACAGTCAGGCGGTGGCCGGCGAGATCTGTCGGCTCGGCACGGTAAAGTACGGGTGTAGGTTCCATTCCCCTATTCTATTTAATTTTTCTGGGAGTCAGCATGAACGAACCCTTAGTCAAAGCAGAGGTGCATGGTCGTGTTGCTTTATTGACATTAAATCGGCCCAAGGCTTTGAATGCGCTCAATAACGAGCTGATCGCCGAGTTGTATGCCCTGTTAAAGAAATACGATGCCGACAACGAAATCGGTTGTATCGTGCTGACCGGTAACGAAAAAGCGTTTGCGGCCGGTGCCGATATTGGTGCCATGAAAGACTGGAACTACCACGATGTCAGCTCCCAGGACTATCTAGGTGGCCAGTGGGAAGAACTGCGCCGTTTCCGCAAACCCATCATCGCTGCCGTTGCTGGCTATGCTTTGGGTGGTGGCTGCGAATTGGCCATGTTGTGCGACTTCATCATTGCGGCTGACTCTGCCCGTTTTGGTCAACCAGAAATCAAACTGGGCGTGATTCCCGGTTTCGGTGGTACGCAACGTCTGCCTCGGGCCGTGGGCAAGGCCAAAGCCATGGATTTGATTCTAACTGCACGCATGATGAATGCCGAAGAGGCTGAGCGTTCCGGTCTGGTCTCGCGCGTGGTGCCTGCCGACAAATTGTTGGAAGAAGCGCTTGATGCCGCAACGGTTATATCCAGCATGTCGCTGCCGTCGGTCTTGATGGCCAAAGAGTGCGTGAACCGCGCTTTTGAATCGTCTCTGGAAGAGGGCTTGCTGTTTGAACGCCGCAACTTCCACGGCTTGTTTGCCACTGACGATCAGAAAGAAGGGATGCGTGCTTTTGTCGAGAAGCGCAAGCCTGAGTTCAAGCATCGCTAAGTTTCCCAATCGCTGATAAATCAGGGGGTGTGTTGTAAAATTGCTGCGCTGCAATGTTACAAAATAAGCGTACCCCTTGATGCCATTGGGATTGCGTATATCAGCCTTGCATTAAGTATCAAACAAGCAAGGCTGAATTTGCTTACAACAAAAAAAAGACGCTATACTTTATGGGTTTGACGACACCGGCTTTTTAAAAGGGGCCGATAATATTGCGCGGATGGATTGGCCAAGGCCTTTGCAGTACATCCACCCACACAACGTTATCTGATAGTTTCCTATTATGAATCAGCCGTTTTATCAGCAAACAGGCACCACAGCCACGGTGCAGGCAGCAGGGGACAAAGCACCATTTCCCGAACCCGTCGTATTGACGCCCGAGCAACGTAGCCGCATGGCTCGCCGGGCAGGGCAAGGAATTGTGCGCACACTGTTTGCCCAGGCTTTTATGGGCCTGTTGGCCATTGGCCTGTCGGCATGGATTTCCGGCGCATATGCAGCAGCCTCGGCACTTATCGGTGCGGCTGCTTATTTTGTGCCTAACGCATTGTTTGCATTGCGTCTTTTGCTAGGCTTGATGGGTGGTGGCAACGCCGGCGCCCTTTCCTTCTTTTGGGGGGAAGCATTCAAGCTTGGCTTTGCGGTATTGACACTGGCAGCGGCTGCCATGGCAAACACAGGCTGGTTGGTTTGGCCTGCCTTGCTCTTTGGCTTGCTATGTGTCTTGAAGGGATATGTGCTGCTGCTGTTTTTTCGCAAGCTGCCATAACGAATTTTGTTTCACGGGCTTGTCCCATAACATATACATCACAGGGTAAATACAGATGGCTGCTGCTAGTGATATTTCGCCTCAGTCAGGGTACATCCAGCATCACTTAGTTCACTTGAATAACGTGGGTGAAAAACAGGATGTTCTGGCCAACTTCGGTGTCATTAACTACGACTCCATGTTCTGGTCCCTGCTGATGGGTCTGGTTGTGGTTTTCTTTCTGTGGCGTGCCGCTTCGGCCGCAACAGCCGGTGTACCAGGCCGCTTGCAGTCTTTCGTAGAAATGCTGGTCGATTGGGTTGAAGACCAGGCCAAATCCATTGTTCCCAATGCCGAGTCCCGGAAGTTTGTCTCGCCTCTGGCGCTGACCGTGTTCCTGTGGATCCTCATGATGAACGTGCTGGACTTGCTGCCGGTTGATGGCCTGGGTTGGATTTTCACTCAGACCGGTCTGGCCTCCGAACATGGCGACCCTCTGTACTACCACCGTATTTTGCCAACCGCTGACTTGAACGTGCCAATGGGCATGTCCATGGGTGTGCTGCTGCTGATGTTCTACTACGGCATCAAGATCAAGCACCCAGGCGGTTTCGTCAAAGAGCTGTTTACTGCACCGTTCACCGCGACTGGCCTGATGGCTGTATTGCTCGCACCTTTCAACTTCTTGCTGAACTGCATCGAGTACGCGGCCAAGTCTGTGTCTTTGGGCATGCGGTTGTTCGGCAATATGTTTGCCGGTGAATTGGTTTTCATGTTGATCGCTCTGCTGGGTGGCGCATGGACAGGGTTTAATGGCGCCAGCCTGGGACTGGGTCTCGGTCACATTCTGGCCGGTTCTGTGTGGGCAATCTTCCACATTCTGATTGTGTTGCTCCAGGCGTTCATCTTCATGATGCTCACCCTTGTCTATATCGGACAAGCACACGAAGGCCATTAATCCGATTCCGACTGGACAATGGTGTCTGGTTGGGGGGAGCAGGCTTAGCTTGCTAACGCTTTGATTTTTTTGAATTACACCTGATTTTTAACCAAGGAGTTGTCATGACCAACGTAGCTTTCGTTGCTCTTGCTTGCGGTATCATCATCGGTCTGGGCGCTTTTGGCGCTTGCATTGGTATCGCCCTGATGGGTGGTAAATATCTGGAAGCATCCGCTCGTCAGCCAGAACTGATGAACGCTCTGCAAACCAAGATGTTCTTGTTGGCCGGTCTGATCGATGCTGCTTTCCTGATCGGTGTCGGTATCGCCATGTTGTTTGCATTCGCCAACCCATTTGTTGGGTAAAAAGGCGAGTCCGTTGCCGCTTTTGGCAGATGGACAGGCAGTCGTCGTTAGCGGTGTGTTGCTCGGTTTGATCATGCACCGCTTGTCGACTTGAACATACATGTGTCAGGACGCATACCGTTTCCTACACACGTGGTATTGAAGGGATACGACCGTGAATTTAAACGCGACTCTCTTTTTTCAGATGATCGTGTTTTTCGTTTTGGCCTGGTTTACGATGAAATTCGTATGGCCGCCACTGACGAAAGCAATCGATGATCGTCGTCAGAAAATCGCTGATGGTTTGGCTGCTGCCGATAAAGGCAAGGCCGATCTGGCACAGGCCCAAGCGCGTATCAGCCTGATGGATGCTTCGGCTAAGTCCGAGAACCATCAACGCATTGTCGACGCTGAAAAACAAGCGACTGCTCTTTTGGAGCAAGCTCGTCGTGAAGCCGAAGCCGAGAAAGCCCGCATTATTGCGCAGGCCCAGCAAGACGCTAACCAAGAAGTGCAACGCGTACGTGAAGGTTTGCGTAGCGAAGTGGCTGCCTTGGCTGTCAAGGGTGCCGAGCAAATTTTGCGACGCGAAGTTGACGCGAATGCGCACGCCCAGCTGCTCGAGCAGCTCAAGGCAGAACTTTAACATCAAGGCAGGCCATGGCTGAACTATCGACTATTGCCAGACCTTACGCCGAAGCCCTGTTCGCCGCCGTACGCGACGACAGCCAGGGCCTCGAATCGTGGTCGGCCCTGTTGTCCGAAATGGCTCAGGTGGCCGGTCTCCACGATGTGCGCGAGGCACTGAACGATCCGCGCCTGAATAACGGGCAGCGATTCGAACTCTTTACGGGCCTGGTTAAGTCACAGGTCACCGAAAAGGCTCGCAACTTTCTTCAATTGTTGGTGGATAACCAGCGCATCTTGCTGCTGCCACAAATTGCAGAACAGTTTGATCTATTGAAACACCAACTCGAAGGCACGGCGCAGGCACAGATCATCAGTGCTTTCCCGATGGCTGAGGCTCAGGTTGCTGAGCTGACCGCTGGGCTGGAGAAAAAGTTTGGCCTGAAGCTAAAACCGACTGTGACCGTCGACACTGACCTTATCGGCGGTATTCGGGTGATTGTTGGTGACCAGGTGCTCGACACTTCCGTGCAGGCCCGGCTGGCCAGCATGCGCGATACGCTGACCGCATAGCGCGAGTCAGTAAACAGGATTTCAGGAGTCTGAACATGCAACTTAATCCGTCCGAGATCAGCGAACTGCTCAAGAGCCGCATCGAAGGCCTGGGCGCGTCGACTGACGTTCGTACACAAGGTACGGTCGTATCCGTGACCGACGGTATTACGCGTATCCACGGTTTGTCCGATGTGATGCAGGGCGAAATGCTCGAATTTCCGAACAACACGTTCGGTCTGGCCCTTAACCTCGAGCGCGACTCTGTCGGCGCCGTGATTCTGGGTGAATACACCGGTGTTTCCGAAGGCGACGCAGTTAAAACAACTGGCCGCATTCTGGAAGTACCCGTTGGCCCCGAACTGCTGGGTCGTGTGGTTGATACTCTGGGTATGCCTATCGACGGCAAGGGCCCGATCAACGCCAAGATGACAGACGTCATCGAGAAAGTGGCTCCTGGCGTTATTGCCCGTGAGTCCGTCTCCCAGCCCATGCAGACCGGCACGAAAGCCGTGGACTCCATGGTGCCAATTGGCCGTGGTCAGCGCGAACTGATCATTGGTGACCGTCAGACCGGTAAAACTGCCGTGGCTGTGGACACCATCATTGCTCAAAAGGGCAATGGCGTTAAATGTATCTACGTTGCCGTGGGCCAAAAAGCCTCCACGATCAACAACGTGGTGCGCAAGCTCGAAGAGCACGGTGCTCTGGAGTACACGATTGTTGTGGCCGCCTCGGCTTCCGAGTCCGCCGCCATGCAATACCTGGCTCCTTACTCCGGTTGCACCATGGGTGAATACTTCCGTGATCGTGGCGAAGACGCCCTGATCATTTATGACGACTTGACCAAGCAAGCTTGGGCCTACCGTCAAGTATCCCTGTTGCTGCGTCGCCCACCAGGCCGTGAAGCCTACCCTGGCGACGTGTTCTACCTGCACTCCCGTCTGCTCGAGCGCGCTGCTCGTGTGAACGCCGAGTACGTAGAAAAATTCACTAACGGTGAAGTGAAGGGCAAGACCGGTTCGTTGACCGCACTGCCTATCATTGAAACGCAAGCCGGTGACGTTTCCGCTTTCGTTCCAACCAACGTGATTTCGATTACTGACGGTCAGATCTTCCTGGAGTCCGACCTGTTCAACGCGGGTGTTCGTCCTGCTATTAACGCCGGTATTTCGGTGTCCCGCGTGGGTGGCGCTGCTCAGACCAAGGTCATCAAGAAGCTGTCCGGCGGTATTCGTACCGACTTGGCTCAGTACCGTGAATTGGCCGCGTTTGCTCAGTTTGCTTCCGACCTGGATGACGCAACCCGTCGCCAGCTGGAGCGTGGTAAGCGCGTGGTCGAACTGCTCAAGCAGCCCCAGTACCAGCCTTTGGCTGTGTGGGAACTGGCCGTGAGCCTGTACGCTGTGAACAACGGTTACTTCGACGATCTGGAAGTCGCTCAGGTTCTGCCTTTCGAAAAAGGCCTGAAAGATCACCTGCGCAGCAAGTTCGCTGCTCTGGTTGAGCGTATCGAAAGCAAGAAGGAACTGGGTAAAGAAGACGAGGCTGAGTTGGTTGCAGCCATCCAGGACTTCAAAAAGCACGGCGCTTTCTAATCATTGTTGGCAGGCGCCGGAAACCCCGGCGTCATGATTAGCGGGAGTCGACAGCCTAGTTGGGCTCCCGATAATGCCCTTACAGGAAAGTGTGATGGCCGGAATCAAGGAAATTCGTACTAAGATCAAGAGCGTGCAAAACACGTCCAAGATCACCAAAGCCATGGAGATGGTGGCAGCATCCAAGATGCGCAAGGCGCAAGAGCGGATGCGTGCTGGCCGTCCCTATGCAGACAAGGTGCGCGAGATTGCTTCGCATCTGATGCAGGCGCACCCCGACTACACTCACCCCTACATGGTTGAGCCCGCCGAAGTCAAATCGGTAGGTATCGTGGTTGTCAGCACGGACAAAGGTCTGTGTGGCGGCCTGAACACCAATATTTTGCGTCTGGTACTTGCGCGTGTTCGCGAGTTTGAAGACAAAGGTATTAGCGTTCAGACAACGGCTCTGGGTGGTAAAGCTGCTGGAACATTGGCGCGTGTTGGTGCCAATCTGGTTTCTCAGGAAGTGGGCTTGGGCGATGCGCCTAACCTGGAACGTCTGATTGGCGCTATTAAAGTGCAGATCGATGACTTCGTGGAAGGCCGTATTGATGCTGTTTATCTGGCGACCAGCCGCTTTGTCAATACGATGAAGCAGGACCCAACATTTATTCGCTTGTTGCCTTTGCCTTCCGGTCTGAAAGATCCTTTCCAGGCTGGCGATCAGGTAGACGCTCAAGAAAGTGTTAACGCTTCCGAGTACGGTTGGGATTACATCTACGAACCCGATGCCAAGTCGGTTATTGACGATTTGCTGATGCGTTACGTAGAGGGTCTGGTGTATCAGGCCGTTGCCGAGAACATGGCCTCTGAGCAGTCTGCCCGTATGGTGGCCATGAAAGCCGCGTCGGACAATGCCAAGACCGTTATCGGTGATCTTCAGCTGGTCTATAACAAGACTCGCCAGGCAGCGATTACGAAAGAAATCTCTGAAATCGTGGGGGGTGCCGCCGCTGTGTAATCACGGCAAGGCACACCATCAAAGTTATATTGCAAGGACTCAACATGAGCAACGGTACCATCGTTCAGTGCATCGGCGCCGTGGTGGATATTCAGTTCCCCCGCGACAGCATCCCTAAAGTCTACGAAGCATTGACTCTCGTTGACGAAAGTTCGGCTTTCGCAGAAAAAGGCCTGACTTTTGAAGTACAGCAACAATTGGGTGACGGTGTAGTTCGCACCATCGCCATGGGCTCCAGCGACGGCCTGCGTCGCGGTATGGAAGTGGCCGGTTCGGGCGCTCCTATCTCCGTACCTGTGGGTGTTGGCACCCTGGGCCGCATTATGGACGTTCTGGGTCGCCCGATCGACGAAGTCGGCCCTATCCAGTCTGACGAGCGTCGCGCCATTCACCAGGCTGCTCCTACTTTCGACGAACTGTCGCCTTCCGTAGAGCTGCTGGAAACCGGTATTAAAGTGATTGACCTGGTTTGCCCGTTCGCCAAGGGTGGTAAGGTTGGTCTGTTCGGTGGTGCCGGTGTGGGCAAGACCGTGAACATGCTGGAGCTGATCAACAACATCGCCAAGGCACACAGCGGTTTGTCCGTGTTTGCCGGTGTGGGTGAGCGTACCCGTGAAGGTAACGACTTCTACCACGAAATGGCTGATGCTGGCGTTATCCAGATGGACAACCTGAGCGAGTCCAAAGTGGCCATGGTGTTCGGTCAGATGAACGAACCTCCAGGCAACCGTCTGCGCGTGGCACTGTCCGGTCTGACCATGGCCGAGAAGTTCCGTGACGAAGGCCGTGACATCCTGTTCTTTGTGGACAACATCTACCGCTACACGCTGGCCGGTACCGAAGTGTCTGCTCTGCTGGGTCGTATGCCTTCCGCAGTGGGTTACCAGCCTACGCTGGCCGAGGAAATGGGTAAGCTGCAAGAGCGTATTACCTCCACCAAGACCGGTTCGATTACGTCCATCCAGGCCGTTTACGTTCCAGCCGATGACTTGACTGACCCATCGCCTGCTACGACCTTCCTGCACTTGGACTCCACCGTTGTGTTGTCTCGTGACATTGCTGCTCTGGGTATTTACCCCGCTGTGGATCCTCTGGACTCCACCAGCCGTCAGCTGGACCCACAAGTTGTGGGTGAAGAGCACTACGCAGTGGCTCGCGGTGTTCAGCAAACGCTGCAGCGCTACAAGGAATTGCGCGATATTATCGCCATTTTGGGTATGGACGAGCTGTCTCCAGAAGACAAGCAGGCTGTTGCCCGCGCTCGTAAGATCCAGCGCTTCCTGTCTCAGCCTTTCCACGTGGCAGAAGTGTTTACCGGCTCGCCTGGTAAATATGTTCCACTGGCTGAAACCCTGCGCGGCTTCAAGATGATCGTCGACGGCGAGTGTGATGCTCTGCCAGAACAGGCATTCTACATGGTCGGTTCCATCGACGAGGCTTTCGAAAAAGCCAAGACTATTCAGTAATAAGGATTACTCATGGCTAAGCTTCATGTTGACGTGGTCAGTGCCGAAGAATCGATCTTTTCCGGTGAGGCAAAGTTCGTGGCGCTGCCCGGCGAGGCTGGAGAGCTGGGTATTTTGCCCGGACACACTCCACTGATCTCGCGGATTCGTCCCGGCACGCTGAAGATCGTTATGGACGATGGCAGCGAAGAGCATATCTTTGTCGCTGGCGGCATACTCGAGGTTCAGCCTGGGAAAGTCACTGTATTGTCGGATACCGCGATTCGCGCACACGACTTGGATGAAGCAAAGGCCCTGGAAGCCCGCAAACATGCGGAAGAGGCCCTGCGCAACACCAAGGACAAGGCCGACATCGCTGTTGTGGAAGCCGAGCTGGCCATGCTGGCCGCTCAAGCTGCTGCAGCACGACGCCTGCGTGACGTGCGCAAGCACTGATCTCAAGTCGGTAGCATCCGCAAAAAAGCCACCCCTAAGGGTGGCTTTTTTGTGTTTGGTGTAGACAGAAGGGTGGGGTTGAATATCTACTTTTTCTGACTGTAACTGTAACTGTAACTGCAACTGCAACTGCAACTGCAACTGCACCCGCCCGCCTCAGCGGCGACTATGTCAGAGATATGGGCGGGGATACCAAGTGGCAGTTGGTGTGCCTGATTTATTGGACCCAGCTATCGCAGCACAGAATAAGCACACCATCAGCTTGGCCTGTTGCAGTCATGCGGCATGATTCACCGCATCTGTTTCAGGGCAAGCAGGCTTTGCTTGATGCCGCGCCGCCAGTCTCTTTCGATAGCTTGTGCCCCTAGCAAAGCATCCAGCCTGCCTTGTTGCAGACTGGATTGCGCCGGCCGCTTGGCAGGTGTTGGGTACTGGTTAGTAGAGATAGCGGTCAACGTTGGTGTTTGTGCCAACAGATCAAGTTTGACTGCCTGGTCAAAGATTTCTTGGGCAAAGCCATACCAGCTTACAGAGGGTTGGCCAGCAAAATGGTAGACACCTGATGGGGACTGCTGCTTGCCGGTGCCCTGTTTGGACTCACACAGCCGTTCTGCCAGTTGAAGTAACACTTGAGCAATATGTGGCGCGTAGCTAGGGCCACCAATCTGGTCATCAACAATGCTCAGTTCAGTGCGTTCCCGCCCCAGGCGTAGCATGGTCTTCAGAAAGTTGTTTCCAAACTGGCTGAATACCCAACTGGTGCGCAAAATGATGGACGAGGGCAGGGCGGCCAGGACTGCCTGCTCGCCCGCCAACTTACTTTGTCCATAGACGCTGGCAGGGCAGGTAGGAGCATCTTCGGCATAGGGTTGGCTTGCCAGGCCGTCAAACACATAGTCAGTGGAGACATGAATAAGCGCTATGCCGCGTTCGGCGCAGGCAGCGGCCAGAAGGTCGGGAGCTATACCGTTGATCAGATGTGCTGTCTCTGGTTCGGACTCTGCCTTGTCGACAGCGGTGTAGGCAGCTGTGTTGATGACGACATCAGGACGATGCTGTTTCAATGCCAAAGCAATGGAGCCAGCTTGAGTAATGTCCAGCTCAGCACGTCCAAGCAGGGCAAGCTCGACACTTGGATGGATGTTCGCACTCAAGCAAGCCAAGGATTGGCCTAGTTGACCGTGAGCCCCGGTAATCAGGATGACAGGACCTGCCATGGGCTCAGGCCTTGCCTTGTGCTACGAGCTGGCTCAGCACAGGATAGTGTTTGTCCTTCTCGGACAATCGAGGGTTCTGAATAGGCCAGTCTATTGCTACCTCAGGGCAGTCCCAAGCCAGCCCGCTTTCATCCTGTGGGAAGTAAAAATCGGTGCATTTGTAGCTGAAGTCGGCAAAGTCCGATAGCACGCAAAAACCGTGGGCATAGCCTGGGGGGATCCACAGCTGCTTATGATTCGATTCGCTCAGCTCAACACCGACATACTGGCCAAAAGTGGATGAGTCTGGCTGTATATCTACGGCCACATCGTATACTGCTCCCCGACTGACGCTAACCAGCTTGCCTTGAGGCCGGGTTCTCTGAAAATGCAGCCCCCGTAGCACTCCCTTTTCAGAACGTGAAAAGTTGTCTTGTACAAAGGAAAGGCTGATCCCCGCTTGCTCTTGATAACGTTGCTGATGGTAGGTTTCTTTGAAGAGCCCGCGTTCGTCACCAAAAACAGTGGGTTCAATGATCAGAACGCCCGCCAGGCGAGTGGGATAAATGGTCATGTTGATATGGGGTGAGGTGCTTGAGTGGCCGCGTCAATACAGAGCCGGGCGAAGGCGCGCTAAGCAAGTGTTTCTAAGGCCAGCATGGGATTGTAATTTGCTGGTGGCTGGTATGCGCTGCTGATGGAAATTGTATCTATTTAGGTTTTTTTTAGCTATCGTGGATGGCTTGGCAAAACACTGGACGACAGCAGGATGGTTGTTTTTATTCGCTCGTACTTACGGCATGTGGATGGCAAACTGGCCAAGTACTTGAAGGTGCTAGATGAGGCCCAAATTCCTTATCACTTTGTGGGATGGGAGCGTGGTGCGGTTCCGGCACAAAAAAACAGCAACGATACCTATTATTCGCGCCCGGGGGCTTTAGGTGCCGGGTGGCGCAGTCTGATTGGTATCTTTTTCTGGAACCTGTTTGTATTGCGCTGGTTGCTCAAGAACAACCGTAACGTAGATCTGGTCCATGCGATTGATCTGGATACGGCTATGGCTGTAAAGGTATATGCCGCTTTATGTCGCAAGCCATGGATTTTTGATGTCTACGATAAGTACAGCTCGCTGCGTTATTTTCCTGGGGCTTTGGGCAGGTGGGTCGATAAGTTGGAGAACTACCTATTGAAGACTGCCAATGCAGGGATTTTGGCTGATCCCTGTCGGTTTGAGCAACATGGGCTTAGTCCGAGTTCGCTGCCTTCCGTCATGGTGCTGGAGAACGTGCCTCAAAAATCAGAGGTGCAGGAGTACGTTCCTGTGTCGGATCAACAGCCTGTCAAAATTGCTTATTTTGGTGTGCTGGAGGCCAAAAATCGAGGTCTGGAAGATTTGCTGGCTGCCTGTGAACAATTGCCGGCCTGTGAGTTGCATGTGGCTGGCTATGGCCCGTTGGCTGACTTGTTTACGCGGTCGGCCCAACAATACTCACATATCCATTACTACGGGGCTCAAAGCTCGGTGCAAGGGTTACAGATAATGCAGTCCTGTCAGATTGTGGTGGGGATGTATTACAAACGAGTGCCCAATCATTTATTTGCAGCACCCAATAAGTACTACGAGCATTTGATGTTAGGCCGGGCCATGCTGACGACGGCGGGAATTCCAACGGCAGACAAAGTGCGTACTTATCAGACGGGGTGGGCTGTTGAGGAAGGTCAGCAGGCAATTGCGGCGTGGTTGCAAGGGTTGGATAGGCAGCAGATTCAGGCTGCGGCCGCACGTGCCCGCCAGGTATGGCAGGGCCAGTACGCCGATTATTTTGACCAACATTATGCTGGTCAGTATTTGCAAACGGTCCGAGCCTTGCGACGGGTTTAATTACTATAGGCTTTTTAGGCTGTTTTTTTCGACGCAGGCTCATCTTGCAGCAGCTTGTGCAAGTATTGGCCATATTCGGTTTTTGCCAGGGCTTGGGCTTGTTGTTCCAGGTCTGAGCGACTAAGCCACCCTTGCCTGAAACCGATCTCTTCCAGGCAAGCGATTTTCAAGCCTTGGCGATGTTCGATAGTACGAACAAAACTTCCCGCCTCTTGCAGGCTTTCGTGCGTACCTGTGTCCAGCCAGGCAAAGCCTCGGCCTAACAAGCTGACATGCAAGCTGTTTTGCTGCAGGTAGACATTGTTGACGTCCGTGATTTCCAGTTCGCCCCGTGCAGAAGGGCGTACTTGCCGTGCAATATCAACGACCGAGTTATCGTAAAAGTACAAACCCGTTACCGCGAAGTTTGACTTGGGCTGCTGGGGTTTCTCTTCAATTGAAATTGCTTTGGCCTGTGGATCGAACTCGACCACTCCGAAACGCTCGGGATCACTGACTTGATAGCCAAAAATAGTGGCGCCCTGCTCACGCTGGGCTGCTTCTTTCAGCATCTGGCTGAAACCATAGCCGTAAAAAATATTGTCCCCCAGGATCAGGCTGACGCGATCAGACCCAATAAAGTCGGCACCAATCAGAAAGGCTTGAGCCAGGCCGTCGGGGGAGGGTTGCTCTGCATAGCTAAGCTGGACACCGAATTTGCTGCCATCACCTAGCAAGGTGCGAAAGCTGGGCAGGTCGGTGGGGGTAGAAATAATCAGGATTTCCCGTATGCCCGCCAACATCAGCACGGACAAGGGATAGTAGATCATGGGCTTGTCGTAGATAGGCAATAGCTGTTTGGAAACACCCAGAGTAATAGGGTGCAAGCGGGTTCCAGACCCACCAGCGAGAATAATGCCTTTCATGATTCTGTCTGACCTAAGCGATGGAGCTGATAACGGCCGTTCAGGATGCGCTCCCACCAGCCTGAATTGTCTAAATACCATTGGACGGTTTTGCGTAAACCTGTCTCAAAGGTTTCCTGCGGTTTCCAGCCGAGTTCCCGCTCGATTTTACCGGCGTCGATAGCGTAGCGTTGATCATGCCCAGGTCGGTCCTGGACGAAGGTGATCAAGTCGGCGTAGTGTTGCAGGCCCTTGGGCTTTTCCGGGGCTAACTCTTCAAGCAAGGCGCAGATCTGCTGCACCACATAAATATTTTCTTGCTCGTTATGGCCACCGATATTGTAGGTTTCTCCTACTTGGCCTTTTTCCAGCACCGTTAAGAGCGCGCGGACATGGTCTTCCACGTAGAGCCAATCCCGGATCTGTTTACCTTCTCCGTAGACGGGCAGAGCCTGTGCTTTAAGTGCATTCAGGATCATGTGTGGAATCAGCTTCTCGGGGAAGTGATAGGGACCGTAGTTGTTGGAACAGTTACTGATCACAGTAGGCAGGCCATAACTACGTTGCCAAGCTCTGACTAGGTGGTCCGAGCTGGCTTTGCTGGCGGAGTAAGGTGAGCTGGGAGCGTAGGGCATCGTTTCTACAAACAGACCTTTTGTATTGTGCAGGTCGCCATAGACCTCGTCAGTCGAGATGTGGTGAAAGCGGAAGCGCGATTTTTTGGGCTCCGGCAGTTCATTCCAATAGTGGCGGGCGCACTCCAAAAGAGTGCTGGTGCCAACGATATTGGTTTGTATAAATGCGGCGGGGCCATCCAGAGAGCGATCAACATGGGACTCA